>DFBO01000154.1:0-7184 GCA_002366675.1 Flavobacteriaceae bacterium UBA3078 | reverse complement strand
CTCTTAATATGGAAGACAAGACTTATGGTTGGACAGTAGAAATGCAGTTGAAAGTTTTAAAACAAAAAATGACTTATATAGAAATTCCCGTGAATTACAGAAATAGAATTGGTATCTCCAAAGTATCTGGAACCATAAAAGGAGCTGTTATGGCTGGAATTAAAATTTTAGGTTGGATTTTTAAATACAGTTTTAAATAATGATTTTAGAAACCTCTATCATATTTGTTTACACCATTGCATTAGTCTTTATTTTCTTATATGCATTGGCACAACTAAACTTACTTTTTAATTATCTAGCTGCTCAAAAGAAACAAGATAGATCTCCTAAATTCGATTTTTCTAATTCTGAAGAAATTCCTTTTGTTACCATTCAACTTCCTGTTTATAACGAAATGTATGTAATGGAGCGTTTGTTAGAAAATATTTCAAAAATAGATTATCCAAAAGACAAACTTGAAATTCAGGTATTAGATGATTCAACAGATGAAACTTTAGAATCTACTCATCTACAAATAGAATTATTAAAAAAGACAGGTTTAGATATCGTCCATATATGTAGAAATAATAGAACAGGATTTAAAGCTGGAGCACTTAAGGAAGGGTTAAAAATAGCAAAAGGAGAGTTCATAGCTATTTTTGATGCCGATTTCCTTCCGAGGACAAACTGGTTACAAGAAACCATTCCGTATTTTAAAAATGAAAATATTGGTGTTGTACAAACACGATGGAGTCATTTAAACAGGAATTTTTCGGTATTAACAAAAATCCAAGCTTTCGCTCTTGATGCACATTTTACACTTGAACAAGTTGGCAGAAATAGTAAAGGACATTTTATAAACTTTAATGGAACAGCTGGCGTTTGGAGAAAAGAATGCATACTAGATTCTGGTAACTGGGAAGGAGACACACTTACCGAAGATTTAGATTTAAGCTACAGAGCACAACTTAAAAACTGGGAATTTAAATATTTAGAAGACGTTGAAACACCTGCTGAACTGCCAATAATTATAAGTGCTGCACGTTCTCAGCAATTTAGATGGAATAAAGGTGGTGCTGAAAATTTCAGGAAAATGGCATGGAAGGTTATTAAAAATAAAAATATTTCAGCAAAAACTAAAACTCATGGCTTATTACATTTATTAAACTCAACCATGTTTTTAAATATATTAATTGTAGCCGTTTTAAGCATTCCTATGCTATATATAAAAAACGAATATGCACACTTAAAACCCTACTTCTATGTCATGAGCTTTTTTGTTATTAGCTCTATTATTTTCTTTGTATGTTATTGGTTTATGTATAAAAGAATTTACGGAAGTGGCTTGAAGAATTTTGTGCAATATATTGTTATGTTTCTAACCTTTTTCTCAATTGCAATGGGCTTTTCCTTACATAATTCTATTGCAGTTTTTGAAGGTCATTTAGGGAAGCGCAGTGACTTTATTAGAACACCTAAATTTAATATCAATGCATTATCAGATAGTTGGAAAAACAATAAATATTTAAAGAAGAACATCTCTACACATGTCATTTTTGAAGGTGTATTGACACTCTATTTTGCCTTTGGAATGTATAGCGCATTTGTAGTTGGTGACCAAGGTGGCGATTTTGGATTATTTCCGTTTCACCTTATGCTATTCTTAGGTTTTGGTTATGTGTTTTTTAAATCGTTAACATCTAAAGTATAATGCAATTTTGGAAACGTCATAAAATTCAAATTCTATTAGCCTTTTTTTCAATCTTATTTTATTGGTCATTTGCTTATGATTTATTAAGAACTGATTATGTAAAACTTATAGGCCTTTATACAGCTTTATTCTTTTTGTTTTACAAAATCATACAATTAAACAAAAACAACCTAAAGCTACTTACTTGGTTAGCATTTACATTTAGAACCTTATTTATTTTAGCCATTCCAAACCTATCTCAAGATTTTTATCGTTTTATTTGGGATGGCAGAATGATTCTAGAAGGTTTTAATCCATATTTATACACTCCAAAATTCTTTATTTCTCTAAACGATTTTCCCGTTTCTCAAGCCAAAGAATTATATGAAGGCATGGGAAGTTTGAGCGCTAATCATTATACTAATTATCCACCATTAAATCAGTTATGTTTTGCAATTGCCAATCTATTTCCAGGACAAAGTATTTTAGGTTCTGTAATTGGACTTCGTTTGATAATTATTGCTGCAGATTTTGGAACGCTTTACTTCGGACAAAAACTGCTCGAAAAACTACAGCTTCCAACGTATCATATTTTTTGGTATCTATTGAATCCGTTTATTATTATTGAGCTTACTGGAAATCTACATTTTGAAGGTGTTATGATCTTCTTTCTAGTCTGGAGTTTGTATTTATTACATTCAAAAAAATGGCAACTAGCTGCCGTAGTATTTGCTTGTTCGGTTTCAATTAAGTTGATTCCTTTGTTATTTACACCCTTGTTTTGGCAATGGTTTATATCGAATAATAATGAGATGCTGAAACGAGTTCAGCATGACGAAAAGAAAAATTTATTAACTAAAAAATGGGTTCCTGTTTTAGAAGGAATGATAAAACTAATTGGTTTCTATACTATTGTTGGCTTGGTTACTGTATTACTATTTTTACCTTTTTTCTCACAAAAGTTTGTTGCCAACTATGCCGAAACTGTTGGATTATGGTTTCAAAATTTTGAGTTTAATGCAAGTTTGTATTATATAGCTAGAGAAGTGGGATATTTATTTAGAGGTTATAATGAAATTGCCATTATTGGAAAATACACTGCTATTCTAGTTTTCTTATTTGTTGCTGGATTAGCTTTCATTCGTAAGAATAAATCAATGATTCAATTAATAACAGCCATGCTTTTGGCATTATCTTTCTATTATTTTACAGCAACTACAGTTCATCCATGGTATGTAGCTACACTTTTATTTTTATCCATATTTACCAATTACAAATTTGCACTTGTTTGGAGTTTTATTATCGTGTTAAGCTACTTAGCTTATACCAATAGCAATAATACCGAAAACTTATGGATTATTGCATTAGAATATTTAGTGGTTTTTACTGTATTTTTGCATGACCTATTAAAAACCAAAGCTGTTGAAAATTAATTTTCCTAAAATCTTTAGACAATTATTGCGCATAATTCTATCAATCGTTGGTCTTTATATTCTTTCATTAATTTTTATGTATTTTAAACAAGAACGGTTCTTTTTTAATCCTAAACATCTTGAAAAAAATTATGTTTTCAATTTTAATCAAGATTTTGAAGAACTCAACATTCCTGTAGACAAAGATGTTTCTTTAAATGCTTTGCTATTTAAAACCCAACAACCTAGTAAGGGTGTTATTATCTATTATCATGGTAATGCAGGAGCCATACATGAATGGGGAATTAGAGCTCCTCTTTATTTAGATAATGGTTATGATATTTTATTCTTTGACTATAGGAATTACGGCAAAAGTGATGGCGAATATTGTAATACTCATGAGCTTTTATATGATTCTGAAAAAGTTTATAACTTTGTCAAGCAGCGATATAAGGAAGAAAACATTATCGTATTAGGTTATTCTTTAGGATCAGGTTTAGCGTCCTATGTAGCTTCAAGGAATCAACCAAAAATGCTTATCCTAAATGCACCATACTACTCTTGGAAAACCTTAATTACTGAAGAAATTGCGCCTCCAATTCCAAATTTTTTAATAAAATATGATATTCCAACCTATCAATTTATAAAAGACGTGTCCTGTCCGATTAAAATATGTTATGGTACTCGAGATTTTTTAATTCATCCAGATACAAATGCAAAAAAACTATATTCCTTGCTACCTAAAAAAATAACCCTTCATCCAATTACAGATGCTGGACATAATGGTTTACATATAACTAAAGAATATTTTGATCTATTAAAAGTAATTCTTTAACAATGCGTGTTGTAGGTTATAAAATTTAAAGTGGTTTTAAACTTTCTACTCTATAAATCACAGAATCTTCATCATGTTTATCATATACTTCTATGAAAGTGATTCTAAAAGATTTATTAATTAAACTCTCGTCGTTTTCTAAATCGAATTGTTTTAAAACTCTAGGAAGAACTTCGTCAAAAACCAGTTCTTCTCCATTTTCAAACATGAAAGTAAAATAGCCGTCTTCATAAGATAAAAATTCCGCTTTTCTCATAAGGTTACAATATTTAGTATTTGTCCATTTCTTTAGAAGCTTCGTATTCAATCTCTAGATTTTGCACTGCTTCTGGATCGTCTTCAGCGAAATCTTCGTAATCATCCTCGTCATAATTCTCCATAGCTAATTCAAGCTTAACACTAACTTTAACTATATACTTGGTGTCTTCTGTAGTTACCTCAACAGCCTCGATAAGTTCATTTTGAACATTTTTAAATGAAATTATCTGATCTTCATCATAACCATTTGGATATTTTTCCACCAATAAGGCGAGAATTTCTGGTGTTAATTTTTTAAAATCTACAATTACGCGTTTCAGATTGTTGTTTCTTTTTGTCTTTCTTTTAAAGAAATTAATAATTAGATAAATATATTATTTTATTCTAATAACATCATAAAAATATTTTCTATAATCTATAAGGTTCATTTGATTATGACTTCCTAATTATCTAAAGTCCGAACATAGGAATATCTTTCGAATTGTTCAGATAAATATGATTTATATGAAATATGAAAATTTTAATTATAAGAGGCTTTTTTATTTTTATTTTCACTATCTTATAATATAATTTCAAATTTCACTTATCCAATAAACGATCAACTTAAAAAACAATTTAGAAAGTTGAATAACGTAAGTTCAAAATTTGACAAAACTGTATTATCATGAGAACAAATAAGATATTAATACAAAACAGATTTAGCTTAAAGCTAAAGAACTTAATTGGCTTGATTGGGTTTTTTATAATTGTTTTTCTAGTCTCAAATCCTATTCATGCACAAACAGATCTAGCCTCAACTAATCAGGACATAATGGTAGAAGGCGTGGTAAACGATGAATTAGGAAAACCTCTTGAAGCCAATATTACTTTAAAAGGAACTAAGGTAGGAACATTTGCTAGCGAAGATGGGACATTTACTTTTCCAAAAGAATTAAAGCAAAACGATATATTAATTTTTTCACATTTAGGTTTCAACACTATAGAAATTACAATTGTTGAAAATAGTAAATTCCTTGAAGTTACCATGTCTTCTGATGTTGTTGAAATGCTAGGTGCTCCACAAGTAGATAAACCCTATAAATCTAAAAGTAATTAGCAACTCTCTTCCTTCGGATGATAAACTTCTGGTTTCTAATTTCATTTATTTTTGTATGCCCAATTTTCGCCCAACAATCTGATTTTAGCCATATTGATTTTAGTCAAGCAGATAGAAATGCCCAGTCTTGCAAAAATGAAAAATTAAATAATTTACCTAAATTAATTAATAAGCTAACAGATGGATTACCAACGGAAGCAGAACGTTTTAGAGCTATCTATTTATGGGTTTGCACGAATATCTCAAACGATTATAATCTGTATTTAAAAAACAAGCGTAAACGAAGGAAATTTAAAAATGATAGTCTTAAGTTAAGCCATTGGAACTCTCAACTTAATAAAGTTATATTCCATAAACTATTAAAAAACAAAAAGACAATTTGTTCTGGCTATGCTTATTTAATAAAGAAACTAGCTGATTTGGCCAATTTGAATAGTGAAATTATTAATGGCTATGGTAGAACAAGTACTACAAATATTGATGAATTAAACAGCCCCAACCATTCATGGATTGCTATTGAACTAAATGGCAAGTGGTACTTATGCGACCCAACTTGGGCAAGTGGCATACAAAATGCAAGTACCCTTCAATTTACTTTTCAATACAACGATGGCTATTTTTTATCTAATCCTGAATTGTTTGCTGTAAATCACTTTCCAATTGAAAAAAAGTGGTTTCTTCTTGAAGGTAACACTTCTACATTTAATGATTTTTTAGAAGCTCCTGTTATTTATGGAAAAGCATATGAAAATTTATTGACTCTCCCCTCACCTAAAAAAATGCATCAAACTATTGCAAAGCATGAAAAGGTAGCCATAAAGTTTGTACTTCAAAAGCCAATTGTACAAAAAGAAATATCTCTATTAATTGATAATGGCCATAAAAATAAAAAAACCAAACCTACTTATACTTCTATAAAAGGCCATACTTTAACTTTAGAACACCAATTTAATTCTAATGGTTTTTATGATGTACATGTTTATTTTGGGGAAGGTTTAATTTCAACATTTACAGTAAAGGTTGAGCACTAATTTTAGACTACAACATCTTTAAGGTATTTACCTCCTGTTCTGTTAAGTGTTTCCAATGACCTCGTGGAATATCTTTTTTAGTAAGATGTCCAATAGCAACACAGTCTAAACTAATAATATCGTAATTCAACTCGTCGAAAATGGTTCTTAAAATGGTGTTTCCAGTGTTCTTGATTTTAAGACCAATTTCCTTTTTTGAAGCTCCATCAATGTAGCTTATCTCTTCAACAGCGATTAATTTTCCATCAACTTTAAATCCTTCCCTAATTTTTTTAAGGTCTTCAATTTTTAAGTTTTTATCTAATTCAACTTGAAATAATCGTGGCACACCATTTTTAGAGTTGGTGAATTTTTTAACAACAGTATCATCATTTGTGAATAACAAAAGCCCTTTAGAGTTTCTACCTAAACGCCCTATAGGCTTAATTCTTGAAGAAGTAGCATTTGCTACTAAATCCATAACTGTTCTACCTTTTCCTTCGGCAGTTGTAGTAGCAAATCCTTTAGGTTTGTTAAGCAATACATAAGCTTTCTTTTCTGGATTTATTCGAGTTCCGTCGTAACGAACCTCATCTTCAAGCTTTACTTTGTAACCCATCTCAGTAATCACTTTACCATTAACAGATACCAATCCTATAGCAATATGCTCATCTGCTTCTCTACGTGAGCAAATACCAGAATTAGCAATGTATTTATTTAAACGAATCTCATCTGGATTCGAATTGTTTGGAGCTGACTTTTTTGCTGTTTTAGGCTTAGATGCAGAAAATGGTTGCTTATTTGTTGGCGTATTTCCTCTAGCATAACTTTTACCTTGAGACGAATTACTCCCATGACTTGATTGGCTGGCTCCTCCTTTTTGCTGTCCTCTTCCTGAAGATTT
>DFBO01000040.1 GCA_002366675.1 Flavobacteriaceae bacterium UBA3078 | reverse complement strand
AGGACAATATTGATACCGGAACTAAATATGTTATTGGAGGTATTTCTGTATTAGGAGACACTAGCTTTAGCGAGCAAACCATCATTACATATTCCGGTCTTAGAACTGGCGAGGAAGTTATTGTTCCTGGAGATAAAATTAGTACGGCTATTAAAAAACTTTGGAATTCTAATCTGTTTAATAATATAGAAATGTATATAAACAGAATAGAAGGAAATGAAATTTACCTAGAAATCAGATTGGAAGATTTACCTGAAATTAACGAGATAAAGATTAATGGTGTTAAAAAGAAGAAAAAAGAAAAAATTATTGAAGAAAACTCTTTAACTAAAGGTGTTAAAGTAACCGAAAATTTAATAACTACTACTAAAAACTATCTTGTAAGCAAATATAAAAAAGAAGGTTTTTACAATGCTAAAGTTAGTATAAATGCTATTGAAATAGAACAAGTTGATACACTTCAAACATCTACTAAAGCTATGAATATGGTAGTTAACATCGATAAAGGAAAAAAAGTAAAAGTAAAAGAGATTGTATTTAATGGTAATTCTGTTATAAAAGATAGCAAGCTAAAAAAAGCTATGAAAAACACCAAGCAGAAGAACATGACACATATCCTGAAACGTTCTAAATATATTGAAGCAGATTACAAAACAGACCTTAATAATGTTGTAGATAAGTACAAAGAAAATGGTTATCGAGATGCACGTATTACATCAGATAGTTTGGTTGTTTTAGATCAAAAAAATATAGCCCTATATATTAATCTAGAAGAAGGTGAATTATACCAATTCGGTAAAATAGATTTTATAGGAAACACCGTTTATTCTGACGATATTTTAAGAAGAGTTTTAAGAATTAATCCTGGAAATACATATAATGGCGTTCTTCTTGAAAAAAGGATTGCAGACGTTGAAAACCCTGAAGCTTCAGATATCACCAATTTATATCAAAACAATGGATACTTATTCTCAACTATTAATACAGTTGAAGTAAGTGCTGAAGGAAACGTTATCGATTTAGAAATAAGAATTTCTGAAGGAAAACCTGTTTATTTTAATAATGTAACGGTTGTAGGGAATGATGTTACTAACGACCATGTTATTTACAGAGAATTACATACTCGTCCAGGGCAATTATATAAAAAATCTAATGTCATTAGAACAATAAGAGAGCTTAGTCAATTAGGCTTCTTTGATCCAGCACAATTAACTACCGACTTCCCAAATCCTAACCCTAACGAGGGTACTATAGATTTAGAATATAAAGTAGTAGAAACAGGATCTAGCCAAATTGAACTACAAGGTGGTTATGGTGGTGGTGGTTTTATTGGTACTCTTGGGTTATCATTTAACAACTTTTCATTAAGAAACATACTTAACCCAAAAGCATATCTTCCTGTTCCTCGAGGTGATGGACAGAAATTAGCATTGCGTTTACAAGCAAGTCAATTTTATCAAACCTATAGCTTCTCATTTACTGAACCATGGTTAGGTGGAGAAAAACCTGTTCAATTATCAACATCTGTTTCTCATACAAAACAGTTTTTATACAATTCTCAAACAGGAAAAGCAGATAAAGACAAACGTTTTAATATTACAGGTATTTCTGTAGGATTAGCTAAGCGTTTAAATGTTCCAGATAATTATTTTACATTATCCCAATCTGTAAGTTACCAACATTATAATTTAAAAAATTATAATACAGGCTTATTTACCTTCGGAGACGGCTATTCTAACAACCTAGCTTATACTATTGGCTTAAGTAGAAACAGTACTTATAATGACCCTGTCTTTCCAACTGGTGGATCTAGTTTTAATGTTAGTGCTAAACTAACCTTGCCATATTCTTTATTTAATGGTGTAGACTATCATACTTTAAAAGAAGAGAGAGAAGATTTAGAAGATATTGTACAAGATCCAACTTATACTATTGAGGAAAGACAAGACGCGAATCAAGGAATTGCAGAAATAGATCAAGAACGTTTTAAGTGGTTAGAATTTTATAAAATAAAATTTAAAGCTGATTGGTATCAAGAAATTGTTAAAAAATTAGTTTTAAAACCTAGTGTAGAATTTGGATTCTTAGGTGCTTACAATCAAGATAGAGGAGACATTCCATTCGAGCGTTTCTTTTTAGGTGGAGATGGATTAGGGTCATATAGTTTAGATGGAAGAGAATCTATTGCTTTACGTGGGTATCCTAACCAATCTATTCAACCTGTAGATGCAAATGGATTTGTAACTAACGATGGTGGTACCATTTATAATAAATATTCATTAGAATTAAGATATCCTATAACATTAAAACAGCAAGCCAAAATATTTGTCTTAGGTTTTATGGAAGGTGGTATTTCATTTAACGATTTTAAAAATTATAGTCCTTTTGATATAAAGAGATCTGCAGGTGTAGGTCTACGTGTTTTCATGCCTGCCTTTGGTTTATTAGGTATTGATTTTGGTTATGGATTCGACCCAGTTCCTGGTCAATCTTCTCCAAATGGATGGGAAACACACTTTATTATTGGACAACAATTTTAATTTGGCATGATATTTTCTAATAACATTTTGATTATTTAAATTGAGAATTAAAATTTTTAAAGTTAAAATTCGTTAATTTTGAAAATGATAGTTCAAAAATTGACAGAAATAATAAATAATCATCTGTCTTTTTTTTTAGAATTTATAGACCAATAAATTATAAAACATGAAACAGATGAAAATAAAAGTTCTTTTTTTACTGGTTATAGTATTTATGGTAAGTATATCTGTACAAGCACAACGTGGTGTAAGAATAGGGTATATTGATACTGAATACATTTTACAAAACGTGCCTGAATATCAAGAAGCTACTTCTCAATTAGAAAGTAAGGTTCAAAAATGGAAAACTGAAATTGAAGGCCAATTAAGTGGTATTGAGCAAAAACGTAAAGATCTAAGTAATGAGAAGGCCCTTTTAACAAAAGAGCTTATTGAAGAACGCGAAGAAGATATTACGTTCGAAGAAAAAGAAATTTTAGATTATCAGCAAAAACGTTTTGGTCCAAATGGGGATTTAATGATTCAAAAAAAGCAATTAATTCAGCCCATTCAAGACCAAATCTTTGCAGCAATTCAAGATATTGCAGAAAAAAGAAAATACGATTTTGTGTTTGACAAATCAGCTGATGTTGTTATGTTATATTCAGCAGAAAGATTTGATTTTAGCGAAGAAGTTATTAGAAGTATTTCTAGAAGCGCTAAACGGACACAAGCAGAATCAAGATCTGAAAGAAAAGCAGCTGAAGACGAAGAGCTTCATCCTGAAATCAATGAAGAATTAGAAGCTAAAGAAGCAGCTCAAGATGAACGTAGACAGGAGATATTAAATGAACGTGAGCAAAAACAACTAGAAAATCAAAGAAGAAGAGATAGTATCGTTGAAGCAAGAGCTAGAATTAGAGAAGAAAAATTAAATGCTAGAAATAATACAGCAGAAGAAACTACCGAAGATGGAGGAGAAACCGATAGAGCTGTAGAAGATGGAGATGAAGGAAAAACTAGAGAAGAAATTTTAGAAGAACGAAGACAACAAAAATTATTAGATAGAGAACAGAGACAACAAGAATTAGAAGAACGCAAACAACGCATATTAGAAGAAAGACAAAGAGCAAAAGAAGAAAGAGAGAATGCTCAACAAAACAATAACACAGAAGGCACAACAGAGCCGGAAGAAACAGATAACAATTAAAATTTATAACTGAAATTAATACTATTTAAAAATGAAACATTTTAAGACCCTTTTATTGGCAACAGCTTTATTTATTGGAGCAACAAGTTTTACTCAAGCTCAAAGCAAAGTCGCTCATATTAACACTCAAACCTTAATACAAGCGATGCCTGAAATGAATACTGCTCAAGCAGAAATGGATAAATTAGGCAAAACCTATGAGGCAGATATTCAAGCTATGGTAACTGAATATCAGAATAAAATGAAGCAGTACGAAGCTGAAGCAGCCACTAAAACAGATGAAGAAAATCAAAAACGTTTAGTTGAAGTGCAAACAATGCAACAAAACATTCAACAATATCAAACTCAAGCACAGCAAGAAATGCAGAAAAAAGAAGTTGATTTATTAAAACCAATTACTGAAAAAGCAAAATCTGCTATCTTAAAAGTTGCTAGAGCTCAAGGATTCGAATACGTATTAGACTCTACTCAAGGTGGTGGTGTAATTATGGCTGATGGTAAAAACTTACTTGATGATGTTAAGAAAGATTTAGGAATCTAAATTTTAAAATAAATATTACTTTTAAAAGCCACTTAAATCAAGTGGCTTTTTTTTATTTTTGATGGTGATGAGTAAACAACCTATTGGCATATTTGATTCTGGAGTTGGAGGCACTTCTATATGGAAGGAGCTTAATCTCTTACTGCCTCATGAAAACACCATATATCTTGCCGACAGTAAAAATGCTCCTTTTGGCGAGAAAACTAAAGAGGAGATAATTGCACTTAGTAAGAAAAACATCGACTTACTCTTAAGTAAAAATTGCAAACTTATTGTTGTTGCTTGTAATACAGCTACAACGAATGCAGTAAAACTATTAAGGGAAACATATAACATTCCAATTATAGGAATAGAACCAGCCATTAAACCAGCTGCCTTACAAACTAAAACAAAAGCAGTTGGCATTCTAGCTACAAAAGGCACACTTTCTAGCGAATTATTTCATAAAACGACAGATTTATTTACAAATGGAGTAGATGTGATAGAACAAGTGGGAGAAGGCTTAGTTCAATTAATTGAAACTGGAATGATAAATTCTCAAGAGATGACATCCCTTTTAAAAATGTATATAAAACCTATGTTAGATGCCAATGTAGATTATTTGGTTTTAGGCTGTACGCATTATCCTTATTTAATACCTCAACTGCTAGAATTATTACCAAAACATATAAAAATTATCGATTCAGGTGAAGCTGTAGCTAGACAAACCCAAGCCGTTTTAAAACAGCATGCCTTATTAAATAATGCTAAAAACAAGCCAAACTTACAATTTTATTCTAATGGAAATATTGAAGTGTTAGCTTCACTTTTAGAAAACAATATTACAATTGAGTATTTAGATTTCTAATTATTCTTTAAACCAACTGGAATAATTTACATAGTTTTCAGCAATTCTGTTTATCTCACCAGACACTAATTCCTCACTAATATCTTTCACTTTTTTTGCAGGAATTCCAGCATAAATACTCCCAGCTTCTACTCGAGTATTTTTAGTAAGGACTGCTCCAGCTGCAATAATACTATTGCTTTCAACAACGCAATCGTCCATAACAATACTACCCATTCCTATTAAAACATTATCTTCTATTGTACAACCATGAACAATAGCATTATGTCCAATAGATACATTATTACCAATAGTAGTTGGAGATTTTTGATAGGTAGCATGAATAACTGCTCCATCTTGTACATTCACTTTATTTCCTAGTTTAATATAATGAACATCTCCTCTAATTACGGCATTAAACCAAACACTGCAATGGTTTCCCATAATTACTTCGCCTAATACAGTAGCATTATCAGCTATGAAACAATCTTCAGGCATTATTGGCGTTTTTCCATTTACAGATTTTATAATTGGCATAACTATTTAATAATTTAAAGAATTTAACAATTTGTTCTTTTGAAGAAATAAAAGTAATAAAAAAAATAAAAGCCTTGAAATTTCAAGGCTTGTTCATTTAATTTATTGCAGGACAATTACAATGGTAGCGTTCTTTTCTGCAACCAAATTTAAATCCTAATGTTATTTGATGAAATCCTCCATTGTTATATACAACAGAATTTGCTTGGTAAGAATATGTATAAGCAAACATAAAATCTTTATAATCGATACCTAATAAAGGTGTAATATATTGTAATTTCTGACTAGCAATTTCAGTTCCATCTTGATATTCAGCACCATCTAAACTTCTTCTATAAGATACGCCTCCCCAAACCTTACCAAACTCCATCTCTTTATAGGCTTTAGCATTAATGTCAAAAGAAGCTTCTTTTGTTCCGTCTTTATACATAAACATCGCAGAAGGCTCAAAACTCCATTCACTACCAAATTTTTGAAACACATTACCTGCACTAAATAAAATTTGTCTAGGATTGTCGTAAAGGAAAAGACCATTTTCATTTGAATTAATTCCTTCATTTTTAAGCATGTTTTTTATAGTAGCATGAACATAAAAATTATATAGGAAATAAGAAAACCCAAAATCAATATTAAAGTTTGTTGCGCTTTGCTCGATTCCTGCAATAATAGGATCAAAAGGTTCATCTATAAAAGCAGTCTCATCTAATTTATATTGAATAGCACCAATACTTAAACCAAAAGAAAGCATGTTTAAATCTAACTCACTTCTAGAAAATAGAATGTGATGCGCATAAGTTACATAAACACCATTGTTAGAATGATACCCATTTTTATCTGAATACAAGATTGCTCCAATTCCAGAGTTAGATTCTCCAATTCTACTATTAATACTCATAGTTAATAAACTTGGAGCATCTTCGTCACCAAACCATTGTTGACGACCTGTAACCCTAATCTTAGCACAATTAGCGGCTCCAGCCATAGATGGATGAATCAAATAATAATTATCGGTTAAATAATCTGAATATACAGGCATTCCCTCTTGAGATACGACTGTTTGTGTCAAAAAAAACACAAAAGCTAATATATAAAACCTTTTTAATATCATAATTTTAGTTTTCAGGGACTCTATCTAATTACTTTCGTTGGATTTATATAAACTAAATTTTAGCGAAAAAATTATAATTAGAAACCAAATATATAAAAATTACTTTTTATCAGTCTTACTATAAAACTAAAAGGTTAGTATTATATAGTAGTTTATCAATAAAATTGCGCTTTAATAAGCGAAAAAGCCAAATATATGGATAACTACAGTTAACTTTTAGTATTTTTGCCAAAATTTTTAACCTTATGAATACTTTTCAAGTTTCCATACAAGAAACTTCAAATAGCAACATTATAAAATTCGAGATCAATCAGTTTATTACCCAGCATCAAAGTTTCGAATTCAACAATATAGACGAAGCTAAGCAATCTCCATTAGCACAACAATTATTCTATTTACCTTTTGTAAAAAAGGTTTATATATCTGGTAATTTTGTTGCTATTGAAAGATATAATATTGTAGAATGGAAAGATGTTCAAAATGAAGTAGCTGAACAAATAGACACCTATTTAAATGAAGGTGGCATTGTAGTTTCCGAATTGGCCGAAACAAAAAAAGTTGCAATAACTGTTTATGCTGAAAGCACTCCCAACCCTTCTGCTATGAAATTTGTTGCCAACAAAAAATTAGTAACAACTTTCTATGATTTCACTTCTATTGATGAAGCCAAATTTTCGCCTTTAGCTACGGAACTATTCCATTTCCCTTTTGTTAAAGGAGTTTTTATTGATGAAAATTTTGTTTCTATAACAAAATATGAAGTTGCTGAATGGAACGATATAACCATGGAACTTCGTGAATTTATTAGAAGCTATATCGAACAGGGCAAAGATATTATACTTGCTGAAGCACCTAAAGTTTTAAATAAAACTACAGAGCAATTAGATAAATCATTCGATGAGTTAGATGATATTTCAAAGGAAATTATTAATATTCTTGAACAA
>DFBO01000081.1 GCA_002366675.1 Flavobacteriaceae bacterium UBA3078 | reverse complement strand
ATAAAAAGAAAATGAGAAAAATTATAATCATCTTAATTTTAGCAAGCACCTCGTTTTATTCCTGTGGACAAAAAAAACAAAAAAACCAAACCATAACTACCTTGACTTTGTCCTAGAAAAAGCCGAACTTCGTTTACACTATATTTAAATCATTAAAATGGGTTTATATATGTACGTTACCTATAATTTCCAAATAACTATAGCGCTATAGAAACAAAGATAAATATGGCAAATAAATCAAAAATAATTATTGGTTGTATGACCTGGGGAAATTGGGGAAAACAATTATCTCCCAAAGAACAAGTCGAAATGATTCAGTTTTGTGCAGAAAACGGCAATACAACTTTTGACCACGCAGATATATATGGCGATTACACAACTGAAAGAGATTTTGGAAAAGCGTTAATAGAGAGTAAAATTCAAAGAGAAGAAATTCAGCTCATTTCTAAATGTGGTATTCAATATGTTGGTAAAACCCGAAATAACAAAATAAAGCACTATAATTATTCGAAAGACTACATTATTTGGAGTGCTGAAGAATCCTTAAGAAATCTAAAAACAGATTATTTAGATGTTTTTTTACTACATAGACCAAGTCCGTTAATGCAACCAAATGAAATAGCTGAAGCAATTATTCAATTGCAAAAAAGCGGAAAGATTTTACAATTTGGAGTATCAAATTTCACACCATCACAAGTAGATTTACTTTCTAGCAAAATAAAAATTTCAGTGAATCAAATTGAATTTTCCCTAACACAACATAAGGCAATGCAAAATGGAACTTTAGATCAAATGCTTCAGAATACCATTCAGCCAATGTCTTGGAGTCCATTAGGAAATGTTTTTAAAGAAGGAAATGAGCAAACTTCAAGAATAAAAAAAATTTTAAAAACATTATCCAAAAAATATCGTATTTCTGAAGATGCTATTCTTTTAAGTTGGATATTAAAACACCCTGCTAATGTATCTCCAGTTATTGGGACAACTAATAAAGAACGAATTAAAAACGCGAATAAAGCATTAGATATTCAGTTAGACTTAGAAGATTGGTTCACATTATTAACCGAAAGTCAAGGTCATAAAATTCCTTAAATAGATAAATATAACTCGATTTATATTGCTAAACACAAAAAATATTCATAAAAACTACAGGTAACAATGTATCTAAAAAATAAGCGAAACAGCAATAAAATCAAGGGTTTTGACTCGTATCAAACGTTATTCTTAATTGANNTCACCTGCTTTTCATATACTAACCCGTAAACGATACTTATTTTACAACCTCTCCATAAAGGTCGAAATCTGCAGCTTCAGTAATTTTTACAGTTGTAAATTCGCCTGTTTTTAAATAGGTTTTTGTTGCATCAATTAGTACTTCGTTATCCACATCAGGAGAATCAAATTCTGTTCTGCCAATAAAATACTCACCTTCTTTTCTATCGATTACTACTTTGAAGGTTTGTCCTATTTTAGATTGGTTTAATTCCCAAGAAATTTGAGATTGAATTTCCATAATTTGGTTTGCTCGATCTTGTTTCACATCTTCAGGCACATCATCTTCTAAATTAAAAGCATGTGTATTTTCTTCATGACTATAGGCAAAACAACCCAAACGTTCAAAACGCATGTCTGCAACCCATTGCTTTAACTCTTGGAAATTCTCTTCAGTTTCTCCCGGATAACCAACAATAAGTGTGGTACGAATTGTCATTTCTGGAACTGCTTGTCTAAACTCCTTAAGTAACTTTGTTGTTTTTTCTTTAGTCGTTCCACGACGCATACTTTTTAGAATGTTATCAGAAATATGCTGCAACGGAATATCTAAATAGTTACAAACTTTTGGTTCGCGATTCATAACATCCAACACATCCATTGGGAATCCTGTAGGAAAAGCATAATGCAATCTTATCCAATCTACTCCTTCTACTTTCACGAGTGCTTCAAGTAATTCAGCTAGGTTACGTTTTTTGTATAAATCTAGTCCGTAATACGTTAAATCTTGTGCAATAAGAATCAATTCTTTTACACCATTAGCAGCTAGTTTTTCAGCTTCAATAACAATCTCTTCAATTGGAGTCGATCTATGCTTGCCACGCATAATTGGAATAGCACAAAAACTACAAGGTCTATCGCAACCTTCAGCAATTTTTAAGTAAGCATAATTTTTAGGCGTCGTCGTTAAACGTTCGCCAATAAGTTCATGTTTATAATCTGCACCTAAAGCCTTTAATAAACCTGGCAATTCGGTAGTTCCAAAATACTGATCCACATTCGGAATTTCTTTCTGTAAGTCTGGTTTGTATCGTTCGCTTAAACAACCAGTAACAAATACCTTATCAACATCGCCATCTTCTTTTTTCTGCATAAAATCTAAGATGGTATTAATGCTTTCTTCTTTGGCATTATTAATAAAACCACAAGTATTAATAACCACAATGTTTCCTTCCTCTTCATGTACAACCTCTTTACCACTGGCTTTTAGTTGTCCCATTAACACTTCGCTATCGTAAACATTTTTACTACAGCCAAGAGTTACTACATTAATCTTATTCTTCTTTAGTGACTTTGTACGCATGAATCCTATCTAGTTTATTTATAAAGATCCTTCGACAAGCTCAGGATGATAATTTTGTTTATTTAAAAAACGAATCTACAAATTCGTATTTATTAAATACTTGAAGGTCTTCAATACCTTCTCCTACTCCTATATATTTCACTGGTATTTGAAATTGGTC
>DFBO01000118.1 GCA_002366675.1 Flavobacteriaceae bacterium UBA3078 | reverse complement strand
AATATTTCTTACATAGCGAACTTTATATCCTAAATGTTTTAGATACCTGAAAATCATATCAAAAGACATGAAAGTTCTTACATTACCTAAATGGACATTGCTGTAAACAGTTGGTCCACAAACATACATGCCAACATAGCCTTCATTTATAGACCTAAAAATGTCTTTCTTACCTGTAAGTGTATTGTATATCTTTATCTCTTGCTGCTTGTAATGTTGCATATTATTTGGTGAATATGGTTTAGGAAATTTTAGAATTTAGTTTCCAATTTAATATAATCTAAAAACTCTCTTCTAGTTTCTTTTTCTTTGAATTTGCCACCAAATTCTGATGTTATTGTACTGCTTTCTGTATCTCTAATACCACGAGAATTAACACATAAATGTTTTGCGTCTATAACACAGGCAACATCTTGTGTATTTAAAACTTCTTGTAATTCCTTAACAATTTGAATAGTTAATCTCTCTTGAACTTGAGGGCGTTTTGAAAAATAATCAACAATTCTATTCATTTTCGATAAACCAACAACAGTGCCATTAGAAATATAGGCCACATGAGCTTTTCCAACAATTGGTAGTAAATGGTGCTCACAAGTTGAATAAACAGTAATGTTTTTTTCAACTAACATTTCACCATATTTATACTTATTTTCAAAAGTTGAAGCATTAGGTTTTTTATCAGGATTTAAACCACCAAAAAGTTCTTTTACAAACATTTTTGCAACGCGATTTGGAGTCCCTTTTAAGCTGTCGTCTGTTAAATCCAGACCTAAAGTTTCCAAGATATGCTGCACATCATCTTTAATAATGTCAATTTTCTCTTCGTTTGTTAGATTAAAGGCGTCTTGACGCATAGGTGTATTTGAAGATGTTCCAACATGGTTATCTCCTAAAGACTCAAATTCTTCTAACTTTTCATCAAATTTCATCCGATAATTTAAATATATGTTTAATCTGCAAATATAAGAAAATCCGTATTTAAAGGTGTTTTATTAACATAGAATTAATTTCGTTATTAAATTTGATTGATTTCTCATGAAATTTTCTTAAATTCAGCCATTAATTTTTTAATGTTTTTAAGATAATTAATTGACACTCTAATTGTTAGTTAGTTAATTCATTTTTAATATTTTCCCTTATGAAAAAGATAATTACTCTATTTTTTCTTATAGCTTTTAATGTTTCCTTTGCTCAGCTTATCGCTATTGATGATGTTGTTGTTGGTAGAGCAAATAGTCCTTTTGCCACGACTAGTGGTGGTGATCGTGTTTTTTTAAACGATTATTTTAATGGTACAGCTATCACTTTTGGAACATTTGGAAATTTTACAATAACTGAAACAGTTCCAGATCCTTCAGGATTTTTAACTCTAAATGCATTTGGATTTGTAAATATTGCAGCTAGTACACCTCAAGGTATTTATTATATAACTTATGAAATTTGTGAAAATGCCATGCCAACTAATTGCGACACGGCAGTTATTGAAATAAGGATTTTTCCTTCTACACAAAGTTCTGGTTCTGGATCTTCAGAAATGTCTCTTTCTGCTAGCAGTGGTTCTGTGTCTTGTGGTGGCAATGTATGTATAACAGATGCATTTTGTATAGACTTAAATACAGGTGCGATTCCACCTTTAACGCTCTCAGCTTCATATCAAGAAATAGGAGAATCTAATACTTATGTGGTAAATACCATTCCTTTTAACCCACCTTTTTCATTTGGAGAAACTTCAACAGGTACAGCCTTAACTACAGATGATATCTGGAGTAATATTATTAATTTTGCTTTCGATTTTGAATTTTATCAGAATAATTACACTAATTGTGTGCTTTCTACTAATGGTGCTGTAAGCTTTGATACTAGTAATGCTAATACATTTCATATGTGGACTCCAGCAGCGGGTCAATTAATCCCAAATAACACGGATAACGCTTTAAGAAACGGTAATATTTTTGGAGCCATTCATGATACTAATCCTGCAGCATCTGGAACCATTGGAACTGATTATAATATTACTTATAGTGTAAAAGGTGAAGCGCCTTTTAGAGTATTTGTGTTTAGTTTTTATAACGTAGCTCATTTTAGTTGTAGTGCATTGAAAACATCTCAAATGATTATGTTTTACGAAACCACAAATATTGTAGAAACATATATCTTTCAAAAACCAGTTTGTTCTGGTTGGCATGGAGGAAGAGCAGCAATAGGAATACAAAATGATGCAGGAACACAAGGTCTTGCAGCTCCAGGAAGAAACACAGGTGTTTGGGATATTCCATTTACAAGCCCAGAAGCTTACCAATTTGTTCCAAGTGGATCGACTATAACTACATTTGAATGGTTAGATGAATCTGGTGCAGTTATTGGCACAGATCCAAATGCATTAATAGTAACACCAAGCCAAACTACAACATATATTGCTCAAGTAACTTATACTGATGCATTAACTGGAGTTGAATATGTAGCATTTAGACCAATTACAGTAGTTGTATCACCAACACCAGTAGTAACAGTAACTAGTAGTGCTGACACATGTTCAGGAGGAGATGCAGTTTTTACAATTACTGGCTCTGAAAACGATGTGGTTGAATACAATATAAATGGTGGTGCAACTCAAACTATAACACTAGATGCTACCGGAACTCATGTAATAACAATTACTGGTATTACAGCAAATCAAACAATTAATTTATTAACTGCAAATAACTTAAATTCTATTTGTGGAGGCCCATTAACTTTATCAGAAACAGTTAATATCGTAGCGATACCTACTGTAACACTTACCAGTAATAATTCTGTATGCTCTGGTGATAATGCTGTTTTTACTTTAGTTGGAACGCCTGGTGATGAAGTAGATTATAATATAAATAGTGGTGCAACTCAAACAATAACTTTAGATGCTGCTGGGAATGGCGTGATAACTATTTCAGGTATTACAGTTGATCAAGTAATTACATTAGAAAATATAAACAATCCAACAACAGGTTGTGGAGGTATAATTGTAGACACTGAAAGTGTAACTGTTACTCCAGGAGGAGATGCAACTTTTACAACAACAGC
>DFBO01000003.1 GCA_002366675.1 Flavobacteriaceae bacterium UBA3078 | reverse complement strand
TTTGGAGAATCTGAAGATGATATATTTGTAACCGTTCATAACTACGGTGTTAATAACGTTTGGTACACAAGTGATGGTGGGTCAAACTGGGAAGCTAAAGATGGTGATTTACCAGATTTACCAGTAAAAGCAATATTACAAAATCCATTAAATACTGAGCAAGTAATTATTGGTACTGAATTAGGTGTTTGGTTTACAGAAAACTTTTCTTCTGCAAACCCAAATTGGAGACAGGCTTATAACGGGATGAGTAACGTTAAAGTTCTAGATTTAGACCTTAGAGACGATAATATGGTATTTGCTGCAACTCATGGTAGAGGAATTTTCTCTGGTATGTTTACTCCAGATTTCTTAAGTGTTGAAGAAAATACGTTAGCTTCAGACTTAACATTATATCCAACTGTTTCTAATGGAGAGATTACTATTTCATCTAAATCTAATCTTGGAAAACTTAATTTAGCCGTTTACAATTTAAGTGGACAGTTAGTTTATAGTTCTGCTTTAGATATGAGTTCAAATAGCAAGAAACAATTATCTTTAGATTTGAGTTCTGGCTTATATTTAGCTAAATTTTCTCAAGGAAATTTTGCTGAAACTAAAAAGTTTATAATTAAGTAAACAATATTATTTTTATATAAAAAAAGAGGCGATGAAAATTGCCTCTTTTTTTGTTTTAATTGTTAATGTTTTATAAGAATTTTAGTATAGTTTGATAGATGCTTTTTTGGTCTAATTGGCATTGTTGTAGTAATTCTTCAGTTGTTCCGTGTTCTATAAATTCATCTGGAACACCAAGTAACTTAAACGTGTTTTTATAGTTGTTCTGTGAAGCAAATTCTAGGATAGCACTCCCAAATCCACCTTTTATAGTGCCATTTTCAACTGTAATTATGGTTTGATATGTAGAGTAAATAGTATGAAGTAATTTTTTGTCTAAAGGTTTTAGAAATCGCATATCATAATGAGAAACTGTTTGAGACTCGTCTAATAAATCGATAGCCTCAGTACAGTTTTTTGAAATAGTTCCAAGGCTTAAAACGGCAATTTTGCTTCCTTTTTTTAATTGAATACCAGTTCCAATAACAATCTCTTTAAATGGCTGTTTCCAATCTAGGATAACACCTCTTCCTCTAGGATATCTAATAGCAATAGGCTGTTTCAGTTTTCCTAATTGAGACGTGTACATAATGTTACGAAGTTCAATTTCATTTCTAGGTGCAAAAATTAAGATGTTAGGTACACAACGTAAATAAGCCAAATCAAAAGCACCATGATGTGTGGCTCCATCTTGTCCTACTAATCCAGCTCTATCTAAGCAAAAAATAACAGGCAGGCTTTGCAAGGCAACATCGTGTATTACTTGATCGTATGCTCGTTGTAAAAAGGTTGAGTAGATATTACAGAAAGGAATTAATCCCTGAGTAGCCATTCCTGCAGCAAGTGTAACAGCATGCTGTTCGGCAATGCCAACATCGAAAGCACGATTAGGAATTTCTGCCATCATATATTTTAAAGAACTTCCAGTAGGCATTGCTGGAGTTATCCCAATAATATTTTTATTCTTTCTCGCTAATTCTACAATAGTAAATCCAAAAACATCTTGATATTTTGGAGGTTGTTCTATGTTAGCTTTAGTTTCTAACTCACCTGTATTTGCATCAAATTTTCCTGGAGCATGATAAGTAACTTGATTATCTTCTGCTTGTTTTAATCCTTTCCCCTTTTTCGTAATTACATGTAAAAATTTAGGACCTTTTACAGTTTTTAATCTCTCTAATTCTAATATTAACTCTGTTAAATTATGACCATCAACAGGGCCAGTATAATCAAAGTTCAATGCTTCAAAAATATTATCTTGTTTTTGAGTTCCTTTTTTTACATTGGTTAAGTATTGCTTTAAAGCTCCAACTGATGGATCTATTCCAATTGCATTATCATTTAAAATAACCAGTAAATTGGCATTGGTTACACCAGCATGATTTAATCCTTCAAAAGCCATTCCACTGGCTATGGATGCATCTCCTATAACTGCAATATGTTGTTTATCTGTATCTCCTTTTAATTGGGATGCAATTGCCATTCCTAATGCTGCTGAAATAGACGTAGATGAGTGCCCTACTCCAAAAGTATCAAATTCGCTCTCATCTCTTTTTGGAAACCCACTAATACCATTTAATTGTCTATTGGTTTCAAAAATATTTCTTCTTCCAGTTAAAATTTTATGACCATAAGCTTGATGACCAACATCCCAAATTAGCAAATCGTTTGGTGTATTAAATACGTAATGCAATGCAATAGTTAGTTCTATTGCGCCTAAACTAGCTCCTAAATGACCTTCTTTTGTAGCAACAATTTTAATAATAAACCTTCGTAACTCTTTAGCTAATTGAGGAAGTTGATTAGTATTCAATTCTCTTAACTCATTCGGAGAATGTATGGTTGTTAAAACATCTATACTCATTCGTGCAAAAATATTCAGTAAAATTATTAAAATTGGTAATATATCTGTTAATGTTTTAAGTAATTGTAATTATTATAAAGATAGGGAGACTATATTTGATGAATTCAATAAATAATTTAAGATAGATATAATGAAAAAAAATTACTTCCACAGTTTTATAGCGGTAGGATTGATGTTTTTTGGCTTACTAGGGTTTTCACAAAACACTTTAGTTAATTCAGAATACGGTAATGTTATTCAAACTTATTTAACTCAAAATCAAGCTAAATTTAGTTTTACAGCTAATGACATTGAAGATTTATATGTTAATAAAGAATATTTTTCTAAGAGTACAAAAATTAATCATGTATATGTAAATCAAAGATTTCAAGGAATTGAAATATATAATGCTGTTTCTAGTGTGGCAATTAGAGACAATGCTATATTTTATTATGCAAATAACTTAATAAGTAATATAACTGAAAAAGTTAACACTACTATACCACAAATTAATGCACAACGAGCAATTGAGAATGTGGTTGCACAATTAGATTTAGGAAGTATTCAAGGACTAGAATTAATTTCTGGTAATGATAAAGAGTTTTTATATAGTTCTGGAAATATATCAAGAACAGAAATTCCAGTTAAATTAGTTTATCTCTTTACGGAACAAGGTGAATTAAAACTTTCATGGGATTTAAGCATACATACATTAAATGGGAAGAATTGGTGGAGTTTAAGAGTTGATGCTATTTCGGGACAAATTATTGATACAACCGATTGGATAGTGTCTTGTAATTTTGGTGATGGAAATCATTCGAATCATGATAGTCATTCAAATTCAAAAGAAGAATTTACTTTATTTAAAACTAATTCATTTGTTGCAGATGGCTCACAATATAATGTATTTGCTCTTCCAGTTGAAGCTCCTAGTTTTGGTGGGAGAACCTTGTTAAGTGATCCTGCAAATGATAATGCCTCTCCTTATGGATGGCATGATATAAACGGAGCAGCTGGTGCAGAATACACCATTACTAGAGGGAACAATGTTTATGCTTACGAAGATACAAATGCTAACGATTCTCCTGGTTTATCTCCAGAAGGTACAGCAACTTTAAATTTTGACTTCCCATTAGATTTAAATCAAAATCCAATAGGATATCAAGATGTTTCAGTAACAAATATGTTTTATGTTAGTAACATGATGCACGATATTTGGTATCAATATGGTTTTGATGAAGCTTCGGGGAATTTTCAAGAAAATAACTATGGAAATGGTGGATTAGGAAGTGATTATGTTAATGCTCAAGGTCAAGATGGTGGAGGATTAAATAATGCTAATTTTGGTACACCACCAGATGGACAAAATCCACAAATGCAAATGTTTTTATGGTCTGAACCACCAGGAAATGCACTTACATTAAATAATGGTGATTTAGCTGGTGACTATGTAGCCCAACCGGGAAATTTTGGTGCAAACATACCTAGTACACCACTTACTGCTGACTTAGCAATTACTGTTGATAATGTTAATGATCCAAACGATGCATGTAATCCAATTACAAATGGGTCTGAATTAGATGGTAAAATTGTAGTCATTCGTCGTGGAGATTGTGAATTTGGATTCAAATCTAAAGCTGCTCAAGATGATGGAGCAGTAGCTGTAATAATAGTAAATAATGTACCAGGAGGAACTATTGCAATGGGTGGAGGAGCTGTTGGTGGAACTGTAACAATTCCAGTTGTTATGGTTGATAATATTGATGGTGAAGCTATAATAACTGCTTTGTTAGCTGGAGACACAATTAGTGCTACATTACTTAGTTCTGTATCTTACCAAAGAGATGGAGGTTTTGATAATGGTATTATTGCTCACGAATTTGGGCATGGTATTTCAAACAGACTTACTGGAGGAACAAGTGTAAACTGTTTATCTAACTCTGAACAAATGGGTGAAGGATGGTCTGATTGGTTTGGGTTAATGTTAACAATGAAGCCAGGGGATCAACCAGAAGACGGAAGAGGTATTGGTACTTATGCTATAGGTCAAACAACAACTGGTTTAGGAATAAGATTAGCTCCATATAGTACAGATTTTGCAATAAACGATTATACATATGATGATACTAATGATTCTGCTAATGTAGCTGTTCCTCATGGAATGGGCTTTATTTGGGCAACAGTTATTTGGGATTTAACATGGGCTTATGTAGATAAATATGGATTCGATGAAGATCTTTACAATGGTACTGGAGGAAACAATATGGTAATGCAAGTAGTTATAGATGGATTAAAATTACAAGGTTGTAATCCAGGATTTGTAGCTGGTCGAGATGGGATTTTAGCTGCAGACATGGCAATAACCGGAGGAGAAGAACAATGTTTAATCTGGGAAGTGTTTGCTAACAGAGGTGTGGGTTTAAACGCATCACAAGGATTTGGTTTTAGTAGAAATGACCAAGTGGAAGATTTTACTACGCCACCAGATAACGATCCTTCGTTGGCTAATTGTACTAGCTTAAGTGTTGAGGAGTTTAACTCAAGGAGTTATAAAGTATATCCAAACCCAACTAATGGTAGTTTGTTTGTTAAAACTGCTAAAAATTATGGAGAAGTAACAATGACTCTTACTGACATTAATGGAAGACAAGTGCTTTCTAAGAAAGTAGAGTTATTTAACGAAGTAGAATTAGACATTAATAGATTACAGTCTGGCATATATATATTAAATATTAACGGACAATCATTTAGTGCAAATCATAAGATTATTAAAAACTAATAGATTTTATTATCATATTTTAAAGGCAGCTTATGTTTATTAGCTGCCTTTTTTTATTTTTACAATTATGGAAGACATGTTCGACGACACCTTTTTTATGAAAAAAGCCCTTCAAGAAGCTGAACTTGCTTTCGAAAAAGGAGAGATTCCTGTTGGAGCTGTTATAGTTGTAGATAATCGTATTATTTCTAGAGCACATAATTTAACAGAATTATTAAACGATGTAACTGCTCATGCAGAAATGCAAGCTATTACTGCAGCTGCAATTTTTTTAGGAGGTAAGTATTTAAAAGATTGCACGTTATATGTGACCTTAGAGCCATGTCAAATGTGTGCTGGAGCGTTATATTGGAGTCAAATATCTAAGATTGTTTATGGAGCTAGAGATGAAGAGAGAGGCTGTTTAACCATGCAGACTAAATTACATCCAAAAACTATTATAGAAGGTGGTGTTTTAGCTGAAGAAGCCTCACAATTATTAAAACGATTTTTTATTGAAAAAAGAAATTTGAACTAATCGTCTTTTTTTTCTTTATACTCACGCATTTTCTCTAAACTTTCCTTTGTTATCATATAATCTTTTACATTCCTGTCTTTCCATCTGTAATATGAAAATAATGGAAACACAAAAATAAATAGACCAACAACTCCAAAACCAATTAATTTTTCAGAGTAAACTAATTTTAACAAATAACCAGCAAGAATACTGCCTAGAGAAAGTATTAATAGAATAAACGTAATCAATTTTAAAGGATAAGTTGTCATTAAGTAAAGTTAATTAATTCGCGTCGGTATGCTGTTAATAATTTTGATTTAGAAACAAATCCATAATATTTACCATTTTTAATAACTGGTAAATTCCATGCACCTGTATCCTGAAATTTTCGCATTACTATTCGCATACTATCTTTTTCATAATCAATAAATCCAGGAGGCATTTGCATAAATGTTTCAACAGAAGTTGAGTCGTATAAAGATTGGTCGAACATGATACTTCTTATATCATCTAAGAGAATAATACCAACTAGAATTTGGTCTTCATTAACTACAGGAAATAGATTTCTATTAGATTTAGAAACACCTTTATGTAGCATGTCTCCAAGAGACATGTCAGGATGGAGTGTTATAAAATTCTTTTCTATCACACTGTTTATATCCATAGAAGTTAACACATTTTGATCTTTATTATCTGTAAGTAAATCGCCTCTTTCTGCTAATTCTTTAGTATAAATGGTATGCTCCATATAATTTTTTGTAATCATATATGAAATAGCAACTGTTATCATAAGAGGAAGAAATAAGACATAACCACCAGTAATTTCAGCAATTAAAAATATAGCTGTTAAAGGTGCATGAATCACTCCTGCAATAAGTCCAGCCATACCAACTAAAGTAAAGTTTGATTCCGAAACTTGATGACCAAAACCTAAGTTGTTAACTATTTTTGCAACAACATTCCCAAGAGCACTTCCCATAACCATTGTTGGTACAATAACACCACCAACACCTCCTGCAGCAAAAGTTGTAGTCATAGCAATAGCCTTAAAAAACGTAAACCCAATAAGTAGAACAATAACAACCCAAATATTATCAAGGTATTCATCAAATAGATTAGTGCCTAAAGCATGAAGATGATTTCCATCAAATAAATCTTTTGTAAAACTTAACCCTTCACCATATAAAGGAGGAATAAAATAAAGCATAATACCAATAGCTAAACCTCCTACAAGTAGTTTAGCAAATCGGGTTTTAAACCTGTCAAAGAACTTATAAATGGCAAAGTAGATTTTTGTAAAATATATGGAAGCAATACCTGTTCCTAAACCTAGAATAATATAGAAAGCTGTATCGTATAAGGTGAATTTGTCACTAAGTGTGAAACTAAAAAGGACTTCATCACCTAGGAAAAAATAAGATGTTAATACCGAAGATATTGAAGCTATTAATAATGGTAATAAAGAAGCAAAAGTTAAGTCTAAACTAAATACTTCTACCGCAAAAACAATGGCAGCAATAGGCGATTTAAACATGGACGCCACAGCTCCAGCAGTTGCACAAGCAATTAGTAGAGTTCTTGTTTTTTTATCGATATGCATCAACCTACTTAAATTTGAACTAATTGCAGATCCAGAAGTAATTGCAGGACCTAATAACCCAACCGATCCACCAAATCCTACTGTTAGAGGTGCAAGGATTAATGGATGATATGTAAGCTTATATGATAATAGCCCTTTTTGTCTTAAAAGGGAATATAAAAGTGATGGAACAGCACGTTTAATAAATGGAGGGACAGAAGGAATCAATTCCTTTCTAAACATATATTTCTTAATAAGATAGACGATTAACAATCCTATTATAGGTAAAATAAAATACAATTGATTTTGAGAAAATACAATCCCTTTTTCTAAATTATTCTGAATGAAATACGTAATGTTTTTTAAAGTTACTGCTGCTAAACCAGCTAATAAACCTACAAATGTGCTTAGAAATAAAACAAAATTTTTCTGTGAGATATGTTTATACCTCCAGATTAAAAATTGTTTTATTAAAGATTGTATATCCATTTATAGAGATAATTCAGATTTTAATAACATTAAATCTTCCATATAGATTTGCCTTATTGTTTCAACATAAGGTCTGTTATTAAAGTAACCAATATTGAAATCTTCAATAGCAGCATCTATAATTAACTTAGCATTTTCAATATCTCCTTGTTCATTTAAAACTCTTGCTTTGTAGTATTTAGCATCAGCACTTAAGTTTTTTGAATATTGAAGTTGTTTGTCAAAATTCATTAAAGCACTTTCATAATTACCAGATTCAAAATAAGCAATCCCTCTATACAGAAAAGCTGTTAATTCAACCCAATCTTCACCAGAATCTTCAATCTCTTTATTGATGTATTTATCAAAATAAGCAATGGAATTTTCACGGTCTTTTAAACCCAAATAAGCAATACCTCTCCAATAATCAACACTATGTCCTTGAGGAGCATCAACAAAATTTGGAGTTAGTATGTCTGTTGCATCAAAATCTGCGATGGCTTTTTTATAATCTCTGTAAAACCATAAGTAATTATAACCTCTATAGCCAATCCAAGATAGAGAGTCTAAAGTGACTGCTTGATCCATGTATGTTTTCCAATGGTTTGGAATGCCTCTTTTTAAATATGGAATTGACAATTCTCTATATGCTTCAGCATTTGTTGCATCTATTTCTAGAACTCTAGTAAGTGCATTTAAGCTTTGTGCACTACCTTGATAATGTTTCCCGAATTCGAGAACTTTTAAAGCCTCTTCTTTATCTGATTTACAGGAAAAAATACAGCCTATTACAAATAAACTAAGGCAATATTTCAGTAATTTCTCCATGTTCTATTCTATAAGATATATACATATATGAATCTCTAAAGGCATCGTGAGTATAATTAGGATTCCACTCTTTTAATTGTGTTGTTAAGTCAAATAATTGATCAACCAAGTCTTTATTAAAACTTGTTGGCTCTAAATCTAGATTATTTTCATGAATAACATAGCGTCCAGCTAGACCTTTGCAATTGATTACAAATCGGATATTTAAATAGCCAGAATCTGTAAAATTATTGTTTTTATAATTTGATAAAATAAAATTACGTAAACCATTTTTTTCTTTGCTATAAGTAGCCCTTTGTGGGTTATAATATTGAATAATAAAATCTTCGTCACATACTTCAAATCCTTCGTTTAGTAAAGCTGTTTCAGGATTTATATATTCAGCAGAATGCGTGTATTTATTTTCAGGAACAAATTTATAATTCATAACGTAATAGGCATAACCATATAGTCCAAACAAAACAATTGCAAAAATTAAGACTACATAAAGGACGATTTTTAGAATCTTCTTTCTCATGAATTAAATCTACTAAAAAATCCTGCAATTGCAGGATTTAATTTTTTATGATTTTAGATTAAGTTTTAAACTTAATTCTTCTAATTGTTCATCATCAATTGGAGCAGGAGCATCTATCATAATATCGCGTCCAGAATTATTTTTTGGAAAGGCTATATAATCACGAATGGTTTCTTGTCCGTCAAGTATGGCAACCAATCTATCTAACCCGAAAGCTAAACCACCATGAGGAGGTGCGCCATATTCGAAAGCATCCATTAAGAATCCAAATTGTGCTTTAGCATCTTCTTCAGAAAACCCTAAATGTTTCAACATGGTTGCTTGTATGTCTTTATCATGAATTCTGATTGATCCTCCACCAATTTCATTGCCATTTAATACCAAATCGTAAGCATTGGCTTTGACATCTCCAGGATTTGTTTTTAGTAACTCTAATTGTCCAGATTTAGGCGATGTGAATGGATGATGCATGGCGTGGTAGTGGCCAGTTTCTTCATCTAATTCTAATAAAGGGAAATCGATAACCCAAAGTGGAGCAAACTCTTTAGGGTTTCTTAAGCCTAAACGTTCTGCTAATTCCATACGTAAAGCACTTAATTGTGCACGTACTTTATTTGTGTCTCCAGAAAGAATACAAACTAAATCACCAGCTTTTGCTCCTGTAACATTTGCCCATTTTGCTAAATCGTCTTGATCGTAAAATTTATCGACAGAAGATTTGTAGCTTCCATCGTCATTGCAACGACTATAAACCATCCCTAAAGCACCAACTTGTGGACGTTTAACCCAATCGATTAATTTATCAATATCTTTTCTCGTGTAACTATTTCCTCCAGGAACGGCAATTCCAACAACCAATTCTGCAGAATTAAATACTCCAAAATCTTTATGTTGTGCTACATCATTCAGTTCGCCAAATTCCATTCCAAAACGTATATCTGGCTTGTCGTTTCCGTATAAACGCATCGCATCATCATACAACATTCTTGGAAACTCTTTTATTTCAACACCATTTACTTCCTTTAGAAGATGTCTCGTTAATCCTTCAAAAGCATTCAATATATCTTCTTGTTCTACAAACGCCATTTCACAATCAATTTGTGTAAATTCTGGCTGTCTGTCTGCACGTAAATCTTCGTCTCGAAAGCATTTTACAATCTGAAAATACTTATCCATACCACCTATCATTAACAATTGTTTAAATGTTTGTGGACTTTGTGGAAGGGCATAAAATTGTCCTTCGTTCATTCTTGATGGCACTACAAAATCTCTAGCTCCTTCTGGAGTAGACTTTATTAAGTAAGGTGTTTCAACTTCAATGAAACCTTCTTTAGACAGAAAATTTCTAACTTCCTGAGTCACTTTATGACGAAAAATCAAGCTGTTTTTTACCGGATTTCTTCTAATATCTAAATAGCGATATTTCATTCTAATATCTTCTCCACCATCGGTTTCATCTTCAATAGTAAAAGGAGGTGTTTTAGAACTATTTAAAACAGTTAATTCTGAAACTAAAATTTCTATATCTCCTGTTGGAATATTTGGGTTTTTAGAAGTACGTTCGATAACGGTTCCTGTTATTTGAATTACAAATTCACGACCGAGATTTTGTGCCAGATCCATCACAGATTTTTCTGTACGCTCATCATCAAAGATAAGTTGCGTAATTCCATAACGATCTCTTAAATCTACCCAAACAATAAATCCTTTATCTCTAGATTTTTGAACCCAACCAGAAAGTGTGACTTCTGTATTTATGTGTGATGCTCTTAATTCACCACAATTATGACTTCTGTACATATTTAAAATTTTTAGGACAAAGTTTATTCCTTAAATGTTTGAAGCTGCAAATTTAAAATAAAAAAACTTCAACTAAAATGTTGAGAGGTTTTAATTAATACAATCGTAATTATAAAATGAATAATTCTTTTAAAAATATATTTAATAAGAAATCTTATTTATAGTTTGTTGATAATGTGAGGATTTGTTAATTTATTGTTAATAAAATTATCAAAAATTCAATTTAATCACATTTTTATTAGTACTTTTCTCACTTATTAATCAATAAACTTTAAATTATGAAACATGTTTACTATTTAAAATTGTTGTTTTTTGCAATGATAATTTGTCCTTTAGGCGTTTTGGCACAAGGGAATGTAACAGGAACGGTCACGGAGGCAAATTCGAATAACCCAGTACCTGGTGCAAATATTATTGTTAAAGGAACTACAAATGGGACGACATCAGATTTTGATGGAAATTTTAGTCTTGATGTGAGTACATTTCCTGCAACATTAGTAATATCATCTGTTGGATATACAGCACAAGAGTTAGAAGTTGCTTCAGCACAAAGTGTATCAGTATCATTAGAAGAGGGCGTTGCTCTTGATGAAATTGTTCTTGTTGGTTCAAGAAACCCAAGTAGAGCTGCTATAGATACAGCTGTTCCAGTTGATGTAATAGATGTTGTAGCTTTGGCTACAAATGGGCCGCAAACTTCAATAAATGAAATCTTAAACTATGTAGCGCCTTCATTTACATCGCAAACGCAAACCGTTTCAGATGGAACAGATCATATAGATCCAGCATCTTTAAGAGGTTTAGGGCCAGATCAAGTTTTAGTTTTAATTAATGGAAAGAGAAGACATAATACGTCGCTTTTAAACATTAATGGGACAGTTGGAGCTGGTAGTGTTGGTACAGATATGAATTCTATTCCTACTTCTGCTATTAAAAGAATTGAAGTTTTAAGAGATGGTGCAGCGGCACAATATGGATCTGATGCGATTGCAGGAGTTATAAATATTGTGTTAAAAGAAGCGACAGGTAAATTAGATATAGCTGTTACTACTGGTGCAAACATGTCTGATGGGAGTAATCACCAAGATGGAGGTGTTGATGGAGAAAGAATACAAGTTGATGCAAATTATGGATTACCATTAGGTAATGATGGAGGATTTATTAATTTCTCAGGATCTTTTGCTACTAGAAATCCAGCATTAAGAAATGCAACTAATTTAGAACAGATTTATGATATAGCCAATGCTGTAGAAAATGCTTTTATTTCTGCAAATGGAGGATCGATTGCTGATATGACAGCAGCAGATTATCAAGCTGGTGCTGGAATGTTAGGCTCAGACTATATTAATGCAGCAGATCAGGCTTCTATTGCAGCTTTAGATTTATCTGTAGATGGAAATGGAGATTTAAACACACCAGGGGACTTAGATCTATTGAGTGGGTTTTTACCAAATGGAGGTACAGGAGAGTTTGCTACGTATCAAGAATTAGATGATGCACAATTTGCTTTAAGAGGGCAAGAAAGAAATGATTTTAGATTTAAAGTTGGTACTTCAAAGTTAAGAGAAGGGAAATTCTTTGCAAACTTATCTATTCCAGTAGCTGAGAATACAGAATTATATTCTTTTGGAGGATTATCTTATAGACAAGGACTAGGATATGGGTTTTTAAGAGAGCCATGGAGACCAAAAGCCAATACAGCTGTTAATCCTAACGGTTTTTTACCAGGAATACAATCAGATATTTTAGATAAATCTGTAGCAGTTGGGATAAAAGGAGAGACTGAAAAAGGTTGGAATATAGATTTTTCTAACACCTATGGTTCTAATTCTTTTGCATATACCGTTGTAAATTCTACAAATGCAAGTTTAGGCGCTAGTTCACCTTCAAGTTTTGATGCTGGTTCTTTTGAATTTGCTCAGAACACAACCAATTTAGATATTAGTAAGTTTCATGACGATATATTTTCAGGCTTGAATTTAGCTTTTGGAGCTGAATATAGAGTCGATCATTTCATAATTGTTGAAGGCGCTGAGAATTCTTATGCAACGTATGATAACAATGGAATACCTACTGTTGGTGGTGTTGGTGGTGCAACAAATGCACTTGGAGAATCTTTACCTGGAACGTCACAAGTTTTTGGAGGGTTTACGCCACAAAATGCTGTAGATAAATTTAGAAACAGTATTGGTGTATATGCTGATGCAGAAGCAGACGTTACTGAAAATCTTTTAGTGAGTTTAGCGCTTCGATTTGAAAGTTTTTCAGATTTTGGATCGACTTTTAATTACAAAATTGCATCACGTTTTAAAGCTACAGAGAATATAAATATTAGAGCTGCATTTAATACAGGGTTTAGAGCACCTTCTTTACATCAGCAATTCTTTAGCAGAAGTAGTACTATTTTTAATGCTGATGGTGTAGCAGAAGAAGTAGGATTATTTAGAAATGATAGTCAATTAGCAGGATTGTTAGGTATTCAAAAACTTGAAGAAGAAACATCTCAAAGTGTGAGTTTAGGTGCTACTGCTAAATTTGGTGGTTTTACTTTAACTGTAGATGCGTATCATATTACTATTGATGATAGAATTGTATTAACAGGTAAGTTTAGCCATAATAACGACCCTGTACTTGAGCCTATTTTTGTTGCTGCAGGAGCTGGTAAAGCACAGTTTTTAGCAAATGCTGTCGACACTAAAAATCAAGGTGTAGATATCGTTGCTGGATACAAGTTTAATGATTTGTTTAAAGGGTTCTCATTAGATAATACCTTGGCTGCAACATTTTCTGAAACTGAAATTACCAATGTTAACGTTCCTACCAAAATAGCTGATGCTGGTTTAAGTGGTGATTATTTTGATGCTCAAGAAGAGGCATTTTTAATTCTTGCACAACCAAGAACTAAATTAAATTTAACCCACGTTCTTCAAAATGATAAATGGACATTCTTATTGAGAAACGTGTATTTTGGTGAAGTAACTGATCCAGATGAATTTGCCGGTCAACCTAGAGTTGATGGAGCAATTGTAAATGACAATGCAATTTATGGAGGTAAAATAATTACTGATTTAACAGTGTCAAATCAATTATTTGAAAACACAATGATTACAGTGGGAGCCAATAACGTATTTGATATTTATCCAGACGAAAACAGACCTGGAAGTCAATCTAATGCTTCTTTTCCATATTCTAGAAGGACATCTCAATTTGGGTTTATGGGAAGATATGTTTTTGCTAGAGTAAGTATTACTCTCGATTAGTAAGCATATTAATTATTTATATTAAGCTCTATACAATTTTGTATAGAGCTTTTTTTTTTCAATAGTTATAATTAAAATAAATACGTACATACAAAATTTAAAACCTTCATCTGTTAGCAATTAATCAAAAAGTAAACGTATTACGAAGTGAAGGTAAAGATATCTATCATTTTGGAATTGGATAATTGCCTTTTCCTATTCATCAGAGTATAGCAAATGCTTTACTAGAGAATGCTACCAACAATCATAATTTACCAACTATTGATTTTAGATAGTGTTTTTTTAATCCCGAAAGGAAGCTGGGCGAGTTATGGTCCACAAATTAATTTTTAAAATGGGGAATATAAAGTTTTAGAAATGAGTTTAGAGCATAATTTTAGCTTCATACTAATACCTTGAAAGCTTATTGTAAGGCACTCCCAATCAACAAACATTAATACTAAACTCTCCAAATAATCCTACAGGAGCTGTTTATACTAATGAAGAGTTGGAGAATTTAACAGAAATTTGTAGAGCAACTTTTTTTGCTGTATTCTTGAAAATTATCAAGTAGCTCTTCTTCCAGCAAGCGATTTTACTTTGAAGAAGAAGAGCTGTTTTTTAGACTCGTTTTTGTTGATGTTGATGGAAATTCAATTTTAAATGCTCCTAATATCTATTTAGGCACCAATAAATTGACTCAATTAATTAGGGGCTTGCAACTCAAATAACCTCTTTCGACTTAGTATTTCTTCTTTTATATAGCCACATTTTTAATTGCATAGATAAAAAGAACAATACTGGAACTACAATTAGGGTTAAGAAGGTTGCTATTAACAAGCCGTAAATGACAGTCCACGCTAGTGGGCCCCAAAACCTAACATTATCTCCTCCCCAATATATGTCTGGATTAAAATCTGCAAACAAGGAAAAAAAGTTGATATTAAATCCAATAGCTAATGGCACTAAACCTAAAATGGTTGTTATAGCTGTCAATAATACAGGTCTTAAACGTGCCTTTCCTGCTCGAACAATACTTTCAAATAAATCTTCTTTTTCTAAATATTTATAATCATCAAAATCTAGCTGTTGCTTTTTTCTATCTATTAATAGTTGTGCATAATCGAGAAGAACCACACCATTATTTACCACAATTCCTGCAAGTGAAATAATACCAACCATAGTCATCATAATCACAAAAGAACTACCTGTAAGAACAATACCTCCAAATACACCAATAAAGCTTAAGAATATGGCTAGCATAATAATAGCAGGTTTTGAAACAGAATTAAATTGAAATATTAAGATGAAAAAGATAAGTCCCAATCCTGTAAAAAATGCTCCCATTAAAAAGGTCATTTGTTTGTTTTGTTCTTCAATCTGACCAGTATAATCAATTTGAATATTATCTGGCAACCCTTTATAGTTTTTCATTTCATTCTGAATCTGGGTTACAATAGCTCCTGCATCAGTAAAACCAGGAGATAATGCCGAATAAACTGTAACAATTCGTTTGGTTTCTTTATGTTTTATGGCACTAAACCCTGAATTGTTTTCATGTTTTGCCACTGCTGAAACAGGAATGCTTTTTATTTGTCCTGTTTTATCCCTAAACGTAATATTTTGATTAAAAAGGGCACTTGTATTATAACGGTTGTCTTCATTAAAACGTACGTAGATATCAAAATCATCACCGTTTTTTTTATAAATTCCAGATTTCGACCCAAAAATAGAGTTACGTAATTGTTGACCAATTTGTGAAGCACTGATACCTAATTCTCCAGCTTTTTCTCTGTTAATAACAACTCTCATTGACGGTTTATCTTTATTGACGTCTATTTTAAGCTCATCAATACCTGGAATGTTTTTGTCGTTGATGAATTCGCGCATGTTTTCTGCTGTATTTATCAGCTCGTCATAATCATCTCCTTCAATTTCAATATTAATTGGCGAACCAGCAGGTGGTCCATTGGAATCTTTTTCTACAGAAATTAGTACACCTGGAAAAATGCCAACCAAAGCTTTTTGTACTTTTTGACGTAATAATTCACTGTCTTCACCACGTCGATATTTAAATTCACGCATGGAAGCTGTAATTTTAGCTTTATGAGGCATTTCGGCAGAAGAACCACTATCTGTTTCTGGGTTTCCAGCACCTTCTCCAACTTGAGACACAGCACTTTCTACCATAAAATTATAATTACCATCTTTGTATTGGTCGTTATTTACTACCTTATAAACAATTTTTTCTATTTCTTTAGTAATGGTATTAGTTTTCTCAATAGCTGTTCCTTGTGGATATTCTATATAAACAATAATTTGATTTGGTTTGTTATCTGGGAAAAACTCCACTTTGGTACGTTGTGTTGATAGAGAAATACCAAAAGCTATAAAAGCAATAATTAGCAAAGTAAAAGTTCCAATGGTTATTCCAAAAGGCCTCCACCCAGATAATGCCCAACGTAATTGATTTTCATACCATCGTTCTAATTTAACCAGTGTTTTTGTTTGAAAACTATTTGCCCATTTACGTAAAAATAAACGATAGACCCAAAGCATGATAGCAGTAAAAATCATTAAGGATCCAAGTGCTCGATAGTCACCACCAAAAATATATATTAGTAAGCCAATGCTAGCTATGATTATAGTAGTTCGAATGATTTTTTTTAATGGTAAGTCTGTGTCTTCGATATTCATAAATTGAGACACTAAAACCGAGTTAAAGAATATGGCAACAAATAACGAGGAACCTAAAACTACAGAAAGAGTAATAGGTAAAATCATCATAAATTCTCCCATAATGCCAGGCCATAAACCTAAAGGAATAAAAGCTGCAACTGTTGTTGCCGTTGAAATAATAATAGGAAACGCAATTTCGCCAATCCCTTTTTTTGCAGCTTTTTTTCTACTCATGCCTTCTTCGTCCATGAGTCGATAGACATTTTCTACCACCACAATACCATTGTCAACCAACATACCAAGTCCCATAATTAATCCGAAAAGAACCATCGTGTTTAAACTTTGTCCCAATAGGTTTAATATCATAAGAGACATAAACATGGACATTGGAATTGCAAAACCAACAAAAATCGCGTTTTTAAAGCCTAAAAAGAACATTAAAACTGTAACGACAAGTATGACACCAAAAATAATATTGTTTACTAAATCGTCTACTTTTCCAATTGTTACTGGTGATTGATCGTTTGCAATTGTGACTATTAAATCTTGAGGAAATACATTGTCTTTAGCGTCTTGAACAATAACTTTGATTTGTTCTGCTGCAGCAACCATGTTTTTACCTGCACGTTTTTTCACGTCCAACATCACAACTGGTTTGCCAAACTCTCGAGCAAAAGTAGTTTTGTCTTCTTCATGAAAAGTAACAGTGGCTACATCTTTTAAATAAATGGCATGACCATTTTCTGCTTTTACAACAAAGTTCTCGAGTTGTTTAGGCGAATCAATTTCACCTAAAATACGGATGGTTCTACGTTGTCCACTGGTTTTTAAGTTTCCAGCAGACATGGTTATGTTTCCGTTGTTAATAGCACTAATAATATCTGAAAAAGTAACTTCGGCAGCCATCATTTTATAGATATCTACGGCAATTTCAACTTCTTTATCTTGTGCACCACGAATATCTACTTTTTTAATTTCTATTAAATCTTCAATTTCATCTTGAAGATATTCACCATATTCCTTGAGTTTTTCAACAGGATAATCGCCAGAGATATTAATATTAAGAATTGGTCTTTCTTCGGAAAGGCTCAATTCAAACACTTCTGGTTTTACTTTGGCTCCATTAGACATGGGCCAATCTTCGCCAGCTGTTTTTGTGTCTATTTCATCTTTTACTTTTTGTTTTGCTTGTTCTACTGTAAGATGTTCGTCGAATTCTACAATAATCATGGAGAAATCCTCTTGCGAAGTTGAAGTTATTTCAACCACATTACTTACTGTTTTAAGATCATCCTCCAGAGGGTCTGTAATTAGTTTTTCAACATCCTCTGCTGTGTTTCCAGGGTACACAGAACTGACATATATTTTGGTTTCATTTACTTCAGGGAAGCTTTCACGAGGCATATCAAAAAAGGCAGAAACGCCTAAATAAAATATAACCAGAATAAGGACATACATGGTGGTTTTATTGCTAATTGCCCATGATGATAAACCAAATTCTTTATCAACTTGTTTTTTCTTTTTAGTCATTAATGTTTAGTTTTGGTTGCTGCACTTCGCATTCTCCTAGTTTTCGTTTGGTAAATTTATAACTTTTACAATTTGACCATCTTTCACACTTCGCGCACCTTCTTTAATAATTTCGGCTCCATTTTCAATTCCTTCAAGAACTTCTATAACGTCACCTTGAGTTCTTCCTGTTTTAATAATTAATCGTTCGGCATCACCTTCGTTGTTCGAATTTTTATTATTTACAATATAGATGTATTGCTCTCCTTCAGCATTTTCTGAGATAATACTTTGTGGAATAAGTATCGCATTTTCATTAGTATAATCGTTAATTTTTAGACGTGCTGTTAAGTTAGGTTTGATGGTTTTGTCATCGTTAGGAACACTTACTTCAACTTTAAAGGTTCTATTGGCTGGATTAATAACATCACCAGCTTGACGAATTTTTGTTTCGATAATTTTTCCTAAAACAGGAAATTCCACAGTAACATTTTTTCCTCTTGTTACATTAGAAATATAGCTTTCTGGAACATCTGTTTCAATATACATATTGTTTAAATTTACAATACGCATAAGTTGAGATTGTCCTGCAACCACAACACTTCCTTGTTCAGTAATGACATCGTCTATTCTTCCAGTAAAAGGCGCTGTAACATTTGTTTTTGCTATTTGTTTTTTTAACTGATTTACTGCTGCTTCTTGTGACTCGTAAGTTGATTTTGCTTGCAAATATTGAATTTCGCTACCAATGTTTTGATCCCAAAGACGCTTTTGGCGCTCGAAAGTTGTTTTAGCTAAATTGGTTTGGATTTCTAATTGTGCTAATTGCTGACTTAAGCCTCCATCGTCAATTTTAGCCAAAAGCTGTCCCTTATTTACTTTTTGACCTTCCTTAACATAAACGTTGGTTAAAATACCATTATATTCTGGAGTGATTACTAATAAGTCTTTGGTTGTAACATTTCCTTGAATTTCTAATTGATGATTAAATACTTCTTGTTTTGCTTTGAAGGTTGTAATTAAAGGCACTTTTCTTACTGTATCAAGTATCGCTATTTTTTCATTAAGCAATTTTATTTGCTCATTAAGTTCTTGTTGTTTCGTATTTATTTGGTTCCGTTTTTCTTTTAATTCTGTAAAATTATCAGACGCAAGAACATCATCAAAAGATTTTTCTTTTTTATTGCCACATGACGAAACAATAAGAGTAAGGATAATGAGGAGTTGTATATTTTTCATTTGTATATTTTTGATTGGCTTAAAAATTTACTGTGTTTAAAATCGTTTCTAATTCTGCTTTTTTAGCAATTACGTCAAACATGGATTGCAAGTATTCTTGTTGGGCAGTATATAATTGTCCTTGCGCCTGTCTCAAGTCAAAACTAGAGGCAATACCTTCAAAAAACTTGGTTTCGTTTTTTTGTTCAATGCGTTCAGCAAGATTTAAGTTTTGGCGTTTATTTTCGTATTCTTCAATTGCAAAACGGTAATTACTTTTCGCATTAGCTATTTGAAATTTTAATTGTTGTTCTGTCTCTGTTAATTCTTCTTGTGCAATTTCTAAATCTATTTTTGCACGTTGGGTTGCAGCACTTCGCATTCCAGAACTAAAGATTGGAATAGACATACTAACACCTAAAAGCGAAGAGCCATACCATTCTTGATTACTAGTTGTAAACTCAAACTTTTCTCCAAAGCCACTATAGCCAGCATTTACAAAAGCACTAAGACTTGGTAGAAAAGTGCTCTTCTCTAATTTTAAAAGGAGCTCTTTGGATACTTCTTGATTTTTTGCAATTTGATAATCGATACTATTGTCAATATTTTCATCTGCTTCTAGTAATTCTAACGAAATGTTTTGAAGCGTTAGTGTTTCAAGATTATCAGTTAAAAGTGTGTTTTCATTTAAGTCAATCCCTAAGGTAATGTTGAACATTTTATAAGCTAATTCTTTAAGACGAGTAACGTTGTTTTGGTAATTTTCTAAACTGGTTAATGTTATTTGTAATTGCTCAACGCTTTCTTCTTCAGCGAGTCCATTTTCATAAATTTTAGTAGTTTCGTTGAGGTTTTTTTGAAGCACTTCTATGTTTTTGTTTACAATCAGTAAATTTTCTTCAGTTAACAAAACATTTCCATAGGCATTAATTACTGCTTGACGGACTTCTAAATCTGTTTTTGTCTTGGCAATCTCAGAAATTTCTAAATATACTTTTGCAGATTGTAAACCTACTATATAAGATCCGTCAAATAATAATTGATTTAGAGTAGCAGTTGCGTTGGCACTTTGTTTAGGACTGAATGTGACTGGGACAAACGTTCCAGGATCACCTCCAGTAATTTCTGCTGGAAGTAAAGAAACCTGTTGTTTAAGCCAGTTTTGATAATCTATTCCACCATTAATTTGTGGTAATCCTGTAGCTGTTGTTTCCCATTTTTGTTTTTCTGCAGCTTCAATGCCTCTAACAGCATTTTTTACAGATCTATTATTTTCTAATGCAAAATTTATAGCTTCTTCCAAGCTAAAACTCTGATTGTTTTCTTGAGAATATATAGAAAAAGAAAGTGCTAAACTAAATAGTAATATTAGTTTGTTTTTCATTATTATTTTTTTTGATTTTTGTTGATGATTTTAGTCAAAATGTCTACTCCACTTGGAGTACAAATACCCCTTAAATGATACTCTAAAAAATTATCCATGAGCATATTCATTGAAAAATTAGTCAATGGAAATAAATCTTGATCTTTTATTGAGATCATGCTGTTAAAATAAATTCTTGAAATAAATTCTATGTTAATCTCTGACCTATATATTTTGTTTTTCACACCTCTATCCAAATTTTCTGTAACACATTCTTGCATAACTTCAAACTGTTTCTTTTTTAAAGTTGCAGATATTTTAGGATAATATTTTTTTAATTGATATTGTGGTGACGACTTTTCGTCTTTGAGGTGCAACATGACAAAACTTTTTATATTATAAAGCTCCTCAATAGGATTTTTTTTAAGTTCACAAATGCAATCAATTTTATGCGATATTATCTCAAACAAGTGCATAGTAGTGGCTTCTACCAATTTTGTTTTATTTTCAAAATGCTGATAAATGGTTTTTTTCGATATGCCTAAATGATTTGCAATGTCATCCATGGTAACACTTTTAAAACCATAGGTAATAAACAATTTACTGGCATTATATATAATTTTATCTTTCATAAAAGACTGCGAAACTACAATAGGAAACTTTAAAAACCTAGAAAGTTTCCAAAGTTTTAACATTTTATTAATATTCACTAAAACTTGTTGCATAAGTATCTTTAATTGCATTATTTTTGTTTGATGCAACAAGTCGCTTTTTATCAAGAAATTTTTGTTTCTTATTTAAAAATTTTTACAAGAGATAGAGAACCTACTTCTCTTTATCATCCAATAAATTATATTTTAAAATTAGGAGGTAAGCGTTTACGCCCTGTTTTAACATTAATGACAGCCGAAATTTTTAATTGCGATTATGAAAAAGCATTAGATGCAGCTCTAAGCATTGAAGTGTTTCATAATTTCTCATTAGTTCATGATGATATTATGGACGATGCACCTTTACGTAGAGGTAAAGAAACGGTTCACGAAAAATGGGATTTAAATACTGGAATCTTATCTGGAGATGCGATGCTTATTTTAGCATATCAGTTATTTGAAAATTATAATCCAGTTACGTTTCAGGCTTTAGCTAGATTATTTAGTAAAACGGCTCTAGAGGTATGCGAAGGACAGCAGTTCGATATCGATTTTGAAACAAGGGACGATGTCACTATTCCCGAATATTTAAAAATGATTGAATATAAAACAGCAGTATTAATTGGTGCTGCTATGAAAATGGGAGCTATAGTAGCTAATGTAGCAGCAGAAGATCAAGATTTAATTTATGAATTTGGCAAAAATTTAGGAATTGCTTTTCAGTTGCAAGACGACTATTTAGATGCATTTGGAGACCCAAAAACATTTGGTAAGCAAGTAGGAGGTGATATTATTGAAAACAAAAAAACATATTTATATTTAAAAGCTGTCGAATTTTCAGCCCAAGAAGAAGAGACCGAACTAAAGCATTTATATAGTTTAAACCCTAAAGACCATTCTGAAAAAATAAATACTGCTAAACAAATTTTTCTTGCTAGTGGTTCAGCTGAAGCTACAAAAAAAGAGATTCAGAATTATACCTCAATGGCATTCCAAGTACTTAATAAGTTAAACATTTCTCAGGAAAGTAAAGAAGCACTAAGAAGTTTTGGAGAACAGTTAATGAATAGGAATGTTTAATGCAATTACCAGCTAATTTTACTGAATTAATTAATTTTGCAACTAAAGAAGAATTGTATAACAATTTAATTAAACAATTAAATAAAGACTTCTTGTATGCGAATATTGATTTAGATTTTGCTGAAAATATATTGCCATCTAGTTTAAAGTTAATACTTCATGAAATTATCTATAAATTGATTCAAGAAAAATTCATGGATTATCTTAATTTGCTATACATTATAGATGTTTCAGAAAAAAAAGTCAAACAATTAGATGGTAGTGACACTTTAAAATTATCTGAGGAAGTTGCTTTTTTAATACTACAGCGAGAGTGGCAAAAAGTATGGTTTAAAAATAAATATTCTTAGAAATAAACTCTCACAAAAGGCATCCAAGGGTCTAAATACGTGCTTTTAGAGCTGTTATATAAAACATCATATCTAATCCCCATTGTTACATTTCTAGTACTATAACCAGCGCCTAAAAATAAAGATGGATACCAATAATTTTCATCCCTTAAGCCAGTTCTGCTATCCCAATCAACATTTACATTATTTTCTTCAAATTCGATGGAGAGCTGTAACTCAGGAATTGGGTTAAAAAGCCCTAGAATACTACCACCAATTATTGAAGATTTATAATAATTTTTCTCTGTATTATATGATCCACTAAGACCTACACCTAATGCAACATAGTTGTTTAATCTATAAATAGCGCTAGGAGCAAGAGTTCCACTAAAATATCCATCTCCAAAGCCTAAACCAATTCCACCTCCAAATTGTACATGACTCCAAAATTCGTTTGGTTGTTTTATTACTTCTTGAGCATTTAAGCCAAACGAAAACAAACACATTAAACATAAAATAATCTTATTTATCATATTTATTGGGAAAGGTTTTTTCATGTTTTTATTTTTCGTTTAAAAAGGTATTGCATAAAAATAATAAAACCATATCTAATTTTACTAAAAGTTGTACTTTTGTGTAAATTTTGTTTGAACTATTTAGTTTTATACTTTATATGGATAAATTTTCATTTTTAAATGCAGCACATACAGCGTACTTTGCTGATTTATACGACCAATATTTACAAAACCCAGATTCAGTTGAGCCAAGTTGGAGAGCCTTTTTTCAAGGCTACGATTTTGGTACTGAAAGTACAGGTTTGGTTGAAGAACTTGTAGATGGAGTTTCATACGAAAACATTTCAGAAAATCTAGCTAAAGAATTTCAAGTAATAAAACTTATAGATGGTTATAGAACTCGTGGACATTTGTTTACTAAGACAAACCCTGTTAGAGACAGAAGAAAATATGCTCCAACTTTAGAAATTGAAAATTTTGGTTTGTCTAAATCAGATTTAAATACAGTGTTTAGTGCCGGAGAAATTCTAGGTATTGGCACGCAAACTCTTCAAGAAATTATTGATCATCTTGAGAAAATATATTGTAGCTCAATTGGAGTAGAATATATGTACATTAGAAAACCTGAAGAAATACAATGGATTCAGAAAAAACTAAATATCAATGATAACCAGCCAAGTTTAGATGTAGAACAAAAAAAATACATTCTTAAAAAGTTAAACGAAGCTGTTTCTTTTGAGAATTTTTTACACACAAAATATGTTGGACAAAAAAGATTTTCACTAGAAGGAGGAGAAACTTTAATCCCAGCTTTAGATACATTAATTGAGAAAGCTTCGGAGTATGATGTTAAAGAGTTTGTTATGGGAATGGCACATCGTGGTCGTTTAAGTACCTTAACAAATATATTCGGTAAATCTGCAAAAGATATTTTTAGTGAGTTTGACGGAAAAGATTACGAGCAAAAAGTTTTTGATGGAGACGTTAAATATCATTTAGGTTGGACTAGCGATAGAATAACTAATTCAGGCAAAAAAATAAATTTAAATATTGCGCCAAACCCTTCGCATTTGGAGACCGTTGGAGCAGTAGTAGAAGGTATTACTAGAGCAAAGCAGGATGATAAATATCCTGAAAACCCATCGCAAGTTTTACCAATAATAGTGCATGGAGATGCCGCAATTGCAGGACAAGGTTTGGTTTACGAGGTCGTACAAATGGCTCAATTGGATGGATACAAAACAAATGGGACTATTCATATTGTAGTTAATAACCAAGTTGGGTTTACAACTAATTATTTAGATGCTCGATCTAGTACTTATTGTACAGATGTTGGAAAAGTAACTCTTTCACCTGTACTTCATGTAAATGCAGACGATGCTGAGGCTGTTGTCCATGCAATGTTATTTGCTTTGCATTTTAGAATGAAGTTTAAACGCGATGTATTTATAGATTTATTAGGTTATAGAAAATACGGCCATAACGAAGGAGATGAGCCACGTTTTACCCAACCAAAATTATACAAAGCTATTGCTAAACATAAAAATCCAAGAGATATTTATGCTGAAAAACTAATTGCTGAAGGTATTATTGATAGTGGTTATGTTAAAAAACTAGAAGAAGACTATAAAGCATCATTAGAAGAAAAGTTAGAAGATTCTAGAAAAGAAGATAAAACAGTTATTACACCATTTATGCAAAATGAATGGGAGAATTACATAACTGTTGAAGAAGATAAAATGATGAAGCCTATTGATACAACTTATTCTAAAGATGGCTTAGCAAAAATTACAGATGTTATTTCTTCATTACCAAAAGATAAAAAGTTCATTCGTAAAATTTCTAGATTAATAGAATCTAGAAAAGCTATGTTTAAAGAGGATAGGTTAGATTGGGCTATGGCAGAACATTTAGCTTATGGTACTTTGTTAGAAGAGGGTTGCGATGTTAGAATTTCTGGGCAAGATGTTGAAAGAGGAACATTCTCTCATCGTCATGCTGTTGTAAAAGTAGAAGACAGTGAAGAAGAAATAATACTTCATAATAATATTAGTGATAAGCAAGGAAAATTCTTCATCTATAATTCATTGCTTTCAGAATATGGTGTGGTAGGTTTTGATTATGGATATGCCATGGCGAGTCCTAAAACATTAACCATTTGGGAAGCTCAGTTTGGAGATTTTAGTAATGGTGCACAAATTATGTTGGATCAATATATTTCTGCAGCAGAAGATAAATGGAAGCTTCAAAATGGGTTAGTTATGTTATTACCTCATGGTTATGAAGGACAAGGTGCTGAGCATTCTTCAGCAAGAATGGAGCGTTATTTACAACTTTGCGCAAAAGATAATATGTACGTTACAGACTGTACGACTCCAGCAAACATGTATCATTTATTAAGAAGACAAGTAAAAGCAAAATTTAGAAAACCTCTAATCGTTTTTACACCAAAAAGCTTGTTGCGTCATCCAAAAGTAGTTTCTACTGTTGATGAATTTGCAAACGGTAGTTTTCAAATGTTAATTGATGATGAAAGTGCAAAAGCAGATAAAATAGAAACCTTAGTATTTGTTACAGGAAAGTTTTATTACGATTTGCTAGAAGAGCAAGAAAATTTAGATAGAAAAGATGTTGCTTTAGTTAGAATAGAACAATTATTTCCTTTACCTATTAGTGAAATAAGAGCGACTTTAAAAAAGTATAAAAACGCTTCAGATGTTGTTTGGGCTCAAGAAGAGCCAAGAAATATGGGAGCATATAGCCATATGTTAATGCATTTAGATGAAGCAAAAACCTTTAGAGCAGCAACTCGTAGAGCTTATGGCGCTCCTGCTGCTGGTAGTTCTGTGCGTTCTAAAAAGCGTCATAAAGAAGTGATAGATTATGTTTTCGATAAATCTAAAAACAATCAATTTTAAATGAAAAAAGTAGTTTTCATATTATTACTAGTTTCAACTATTTCGTTTTCCCAAGAGAAAGAAAATTATACTAAAGTTGTTTCAAAATTTCAATCTTTTTATAATGAAGGTAATTATAAAGCTATATATAGCATGTTTAATTACGATATGAAAAAAGCGTTACCTTATAGTAAGACAATTGCATTTTTTACTGATTTAAAAAATAAACTAGGAAGCATATCCAATGTTGAATTTAATAAATTAAAAGATGTTTCTCATATTTATAAAGCAACATTTAGTTCTGAGGTTAGAGATATTACATTTTATTTAGATGGCAATAATAAAATTGGAGGTTTGCGAGTAATTTATCACAAACCAAAAGATTTAAAGGTTATTGAAAGAAATACGACTAAAATGAAATTACCATTTAATGAAGAATGGTTTGTGTTTTGGGGAGGAACCAACGAATTACAGAATTACCATGTGGCACATGAAAACCAACAATATGCTTATGATATTTTAATGGTAAAAGATGGTGTTGCTTTTAGTGGAGATTCTAAAATAAATGAAAGTTATTTTGTTTTTGGAAAAGAAGTTATAGCTCCATGTGATGCCATGGTAGTTAAAGTTATTACAGGAGTAAAAGATAATATTCCTGGAGAGTTAAATCCAGAGCAACTTACTGGAAATACCGTAATTTTAGAAACTAGCAACAAAGAATATATTTTGTTTGCACACTTAAAAGAAAATTCAATTGCTGTAAGAGAAGGTCAGTTTATTAGACAAGGAGGGTTGCTGGGGCAATGTGGCAATTCAGGTAATACCACAGAGCCACATTTACATTTAAGCCTACAAAATACTATTGATATGAATATTGCAACAGGTGGAAAATTATTTTTTGATAAGATAATAGTTAATGGCGAATTTAAACAAGATTGTATTCCTGTAAAAGGAGAATTTATAAAAAACAAACACTGATAAAAAAACATTTACAAATAAAATTATTATTATGATTTTAGAAATGAAAGTTCCTTCACCAGGAGAATCAATTACAGAAGTAGAAATAGCGACTTGGTTAGTGCAAGATGGAGATTATGTTGAAAAAGATCAAGCGATTGCTGAGGTGGATAGCGATAAAGCGACACTTGAACTTCCTGCTGAAGCAAGTGGAATCATTACTCTTAAAGCTGAAGAAGGAGATGCTGTTGAAGTTGGAGCAGTAGTTTGCTTAATAGACACAAGTGCAGAAAAACCAGAAGGTGATGCAGCACCTGCTAAAGAAGAGAGAAAAGCAGAAGCTCCAAAAGCGACTGAAACTCCAAAAGCAGCAGATACTAAAACGTATGCAACAGGTTCAGCAAGTCCAGCAGCTAAGAAGATTTTAGCTGAAAAAGGAATGGAAGCATCAGCAATATCTGGAACAGGAAAAGATGGGAGAGTAACTAAAGACGATGCAGTAAATGCAGTGCCTTCAATGGGAACTCCTACTGGAGGAAATAGAGGTAATACTAGAAGTAAAATGTCTATGTTACGTCGTAAAGTAGCAGAAAGATTAGTAGAAGCTAAAAATACGACAGCTATGTTAACTACTTTTAATGAAGTAGATATGTCTCCAATTTTTGCCTTACGTAATGAGTATAAAGAAACTTTTAAGAATAAACATGGCGTTGGCTTAGGCTTTATGTCTTTCTTTACTTTAGCTATTGTAAGAGCTTTAAAAATGTATCCAGCTGTTAACTCAATGATAGATGGTAAAGAAATGATTTCTTACGATTTTGTGGATGTGTCAATTGCTGTTTCTGGACCAAAAGGATTAATGGTTCCAGTAATAAGAAACGCAGAAAATTTAAGTTTTAGAGGTGTTGAAGCAGAGGTAAAAAGACTTGCAATTAGAGCTAGAGACGGCCAAATTACTGTAGATGAAATGACAGGTGGAACTTTTACCATTTCTAATGGTGGCGTTTTTGGAAGTATGTTATCTACACCAATTATTAATCCACCTCAAAGTGGTATTTTAGGGATGCATAATATAGTTGAACGTCCAGTTGCTATAAATGGTAAAGTTGAAATACGTCCAATTATGTATGTAGCATTATCTTACGATCATAGAATTATAGATGGTAAAGAATCTGTTGGATTTTTAGTAGCAGTTAAAGAAGCTCTTGAAAACCCTGAAGAATTATTAATGAACAATGATATTAAGAAAGCTTTAGAATTATAAATTAGAGCAAAATAAAGATAAAAATAAAGCGCAACCTAATATCAAGTTGCGCTTTTTTCTTGAAAATAACTAACTAAAAAAAATTAACAAGAATATTTATCGAAATAACAGTTATAATAACAATAACCAATCCAATAATAAAATATTTGTTGACACTTTTTTCTTCATTTTCCATGAAAATAGATGTTAAAGGTTTAGGGCATTTTAAAAGTAATTAGGAAATGAAACTCTGTATCTAATTTAGACACAGAGTTTTTTTGTTTATTCCTAAATAGGTAATTGATTAATAGCACTGTAAATGTATTAATAAATTGAAGGCCACACAATACGTAACTTTACGTATTTTTTATATGGAATGAAATTGTTATAAAATATGAAAGCTCTAAACAAAACAAATTATTTAGAGCTTTCTTAATTCTCCCTAAGAACTAATTAATAGCAAGACAAATATCAGCATAAAATACATGCCAAACAATACGTAACTTTACGTATTTTTCAAAATATGCTGTTCATTTTCTTTTGCCCAAATAAGTAAACTATTCTGCTTATGTGATAATTTTAACTTTTTTATGATGTTGCTTTTATGTTTTTCAACAGTTCTAGGAGACACAAAAAGGATATCTGCAATAACTACACCTGTTTTATTTTGTGCAATAAGCTTTAATACTTCAGCCTCTGTACGAGTTAGAAACTCCAGCTCTTTTGGCACTTCTTCTACTTCAAGGTAAGAAAGTAATTCTGGACTGAAATAAGGTATATTTTTATCTACAGCTTCTAAACAATGTTCTATTTCTTCTAGTGCAAACTCTTTTAATACATAACCATAAATACCTAAAGATTTTGCTTGTTTGTAAATGGCTTCATCTTTTTCAAACGTAATGAGTATAATTTTAGTCTTGTAATTTAATTCATTACACTTTTTAGCGATTTCAAGACCAGTATAAAAAGGCATTTGGATATCTAGAATAGCAATTTCTGGTTGATTTTTTTCAATAAGCCCTAATGCTTCTTTACCATTTACAGCACTTGCCAAGACATTATACTTTTTCTCTAATAAAAAATCGTTTAGACCTTTTAGAATAAGTGGATGATCATCTGCTATAATAATTGAGGATTGCATATGTTAATTTGTTAGTAGGTATATAAAATAAATATATAATATTATATTTGAAAAAAACAGCCAATTGACTATAGTTTTAGAAATAAATATTTTTTTTCATAATCAATAATTGCTTTCGATTTCTTTAAAATATCTGCACCAATTATACCATCCACAGGCTGAGCATTATGCGTTACCAAAGCTGTGTTTACATGAGTTAAATTAAATAAAATAAGTGCAACTTTCTCTTTCTTCCATTTTCCAATTTTTAAGGTGTTCTTTTTAGAAATTTGTGTCAGCATGTCTGTTGCGCCAGCTCCAGCAGCTTTAACTTCGGAATCTTTAGCGTTTAATTTAAAAGTATCAATGGCTTCAAATCCAACACAAGAACTTGAAGCTCCTGTATCTAAAATAAACAAGCCTTTTACACCATTAATGGTAGCCTTTATTTCAAAATGATTGGTTTTTGTTAATTTTAATTTCACTTTTGTATATCCTTTTTCTAATAAAAAATCACCAAGTTTATTCATAACAACATTATTTACTACAAAGATAATAATGTAAAAACATATATTTTTGCAAAATGATTATTACCGACACACATACACATTTATATAGTGAGGCATTTGATGAAGATAGAGAAGAAATGATTCAAAGAGCAATTGATGAAGGAGTTTCACGTTTCTTTATTCCAGCAATCGATTCAACTTATACAAAGGCCATGTTTCAACTGGAAACAGATTTTCCAGAAAATGTCTTTTTAATGATGGGTTTGCATCCTACTTCAGTCAAAGATAATTATCAAGAAGAAATAGCACTTGTTGAAGAGCATTTGGCAAGAAGGCCATTTTTTGCTATTGGTGAAATTGGTATTGATTTGTATTGGGACACGTCTACATTAGAAATTCAAAAGAAAGCCTTTAAGCATCAAATTCAATTAGCTAAAAAATATCAATTGCCTATAGTTATCCATTGTCGCGAAGCCTTCGATGAAGTTTTTCAAGTTTTAGAGGAAGAAAAATCAGACGATTTATTCGGTATTTTTCATTGCTTTACAGGGACTTTAGAGCAAGCAAAACGTGCTATTTCCTTTAATATGAAGTTAGGAATTGGAGGTGTTGTTACTTTTAAAAATGGTAAAATAGATCAGTTTATCAATCAAATAGATTTAAAACATATTGTTTTAGAAACCGATTCGCCTTATTTAGCACCAAAACCTTATAGAGGGAAACGTAATGAAAGTAGTTATATAACTAAGGTGTTAGAAAAACTATCAGAACTTTATATGCTTCCTCAAGAAAAAATTACCGAAATTACAACTCAAAATTCAAAAGACGTTTTTAATATTTAAATATGAAAGCAAACAAACCTAACATACTTTTAATTTATACAGGAGGGACTATTGGGATGATAAAAAATCCGAATACTGGAGAATTGCAATCATTCGATTTTAATAATCTTTTAAAACATATTCCTGAATTGAAATTGTTAAGTTGTAATATATCAACAATCTCTTTTGAAGAACCTATAGATTCATCAAACATGAATCCTGCATATTGGATACAAATTGCCGAAATTATTGAAAGCAATTATACTGATAATGATGGATTTGTGGTTTTACATGGAAGTGACACCATGAGCTTTACTGCTTCAGCTTTAAGCTTTATGTTAGAAAACTTAGCGAAACCTGTAATTTTAACTGGTTCTCAATTACCAATAGGAGATTTACGTACAGATGCCAAAGAAAATTTAATTACCTCTATACAAATGGCGTCTTTAAGAAAAAATAATAAACCAGTTATTAGAGAAGTAGGCTTATATTTTGAGTATAAATTATATCGAGGAAATAGAACTACTAAAATAAATGCAGAACATTTTGAAGCTTTCGAATCTTTAAACTATCCACATTTAGCAGAATCTGGTGTGCATGTAAAAGTTAATTATGAAGCTCTTTATAAACCAAACCTAAAAAAGAAGTTAGTATTACATACAGAGTTTGATAACCATATTGCATTAATTAAATTATTCCCAGGCATTTCTCAATCCTTTTTAGAGTGTATTACTAAGAACCCAAGTTTAAAAGGTATTATTTTAGAAACCTATGGTTCAGGAAATGCTACAACAGAATCTTGGTTTATTTCTATAATAAAAGATGTATTAAAAAGAGGCGTTAAAATTGTTAATGTAACCCAATGTTCTGGAGGAAGTGTTAATATGGGACAATATGAAACAAGTTCTCAACTTAAAAAATTGGGTGTTATTTCAGGAAAAGACATTACAACAGAGGCTGGCATAGTAAAGTTAATGTATTTGTTAGGAGAAAAAATTTCTGCTAACACCTTCAAAACCATATATGAAACGTCTTTAAGAGGAGAAATGTCATAAAATTAACTTTCAAAATTTTTGGCTTTCAAAAGTTTTTTTGTTATTTGCTAAACGGTATTATTAAATATAATATACAGAGAGGTGGCCGAGTGGTCGAAGGCGCACGCTTGGAAAGCGTGTATACCTCAAAAGGGTATCGAGGGTTCGAATCCCTTCCTCTCTGCTGTTATTTTTATTTTTTAATAACATTTTTTTTATATCTTTAACACTTTAACTAATAAAATTAAGAAAGAACAATGAAAAGATTATTTTCTATTCTAGCCATTACAGGAATTATGGCTTTCGGAACTGTTAATGCAAATACAACTGCAAACATAACAGCATCAATAGCAGCTACTGTTGCTAGTGTATCACAAGACGAAGCTGCAACAGACGATGCAGCCACAGAAGATCTTGGATTTCACCAAGAACTAAAAAAACGTTTTATAGAAGGTGGACCAGGATTTATGGGAATCGTTCTATTATGTTTAATTCTTGGATTAGCAATTGCTATTGAAAGAATTATCTTTTTAAACCTTTCTACTACAAATACTAAAAAGTTAACTCAAGACGTAGAAGATGCATTACAATCAGGTGGTGTTGAAGCTGCAAAAGAAGTTTGTAGAAACACAAAAGGTCCTGTAGCTTCTATTTTCTATCAAGGTTTGGATAGAACTGACGAAGGTATCGAAGCTGCTGAAAAAGCTGTAATAGCTTATGGTGGTGTTCAAATGGGACAATTAGAGAAAAATGTGTCTTGGATTTCATTATTTATTGCTTTGGCTCCTATGTTAGGATTCATGGGAACAGTAATCGGGATGATTCAAGCATTCGATAAAATTGAAGCAGCAGGAGATATGCAACCATCTTTAGTTGCAGGTGGTATTAAAGTAGCACTATTAACAACCGTATTTGGATTGATTGTTGCTATTATACTTCAAGTATTCTACAATTACATTATTGCAAAAATTGATAGCATTGTAAACGATATGGAAGATGCATCTATTACTTTAATGGATTTATTGATTAGAAACAAGAAGTAATAATAACCTAAAACTTATTAAACAATGAATTCACAAAAATTATTAACAATCATAATGGGAATTATTGCAGTTGTTTCTGCCGCATTCCTATTTATGATAATAAGTATTGGTGACGAAGCTATTAAATCTGGCGAAGGCAGTGGTACAGTAAATACATTTATGTATGTTGCTTACATAGTTCTTTTTTTAACATTAGCTATTGTTTTAGTATTCGTTATTAAAGGATTATTTGCAGGTAATATTAAAAAGACGTTAATGTCTGTAGGAGCATTTTTAGTTATTCTTGTAATTTCTTATGCAATGTCTTCAGGAACAGATCTAGATTTAACACCTTTTACAGATAAAGGAGAAGAAATAACAGAAGCGACCTCTAAAAATGTTGGAGCAGGTTTATATGCATTTTACGCTTTAGCAATTATTGCTATTGGTTCAATGGTTTTATCAGGAATTAAAAAAATAACGAATAAATAATTATGGCAAAAAGATCAGCACCAGAAGTGAATGCAGGCTCTATGGCTGACATTGCTTTCTTACTTCTTATATTTTTCTTGGTAACCACAACCATAGAGACAGATTCTGGATTAAACAGAAAACTGCCTCCTATTGATGATACTGAACAAGAAGATGTTGTTATTAAAGAGAAAAATATTTTTCAACTTAATGTTAATAGAAACAACGACTTATTCTTGAAAACTGGAGGTGAAGAAAAAGTTATCCAGATTAAAGATCTTCGTGCAGCTGCTGTTGCCTTTTTAGATAATGGTGGTGGTACAGGTCCAGATGCATGTAAGCGTTGTCAAGGAAAGAAAAATCTAAGATCTTCAGATAATTTTGATAAAGCAATTATTTCTTTACAAAACGATAGAGCTACTAAATACGAAACGTATATAGCTGTACAGAATGAAGTTATAGCAGCTTATAATGAGTTAAGAAATAGAGAGTTTGAAAGAAGTTTTCCTAATTTAGGAATGAACTTTGTAGAAGCAGATAAACGTTATTCAGACGCTAGAACGCCTTCATCAGAAAAAGCGAAATTAAAAGATAAATTAGAAGAAATTAAAATTTTAATTCCACAAAAATTCTCTGAAGCAGAACCAAAAAAGTCTAATTAGATAAACAAATAATATGTCTAAATTTAAAAAGAAAAAAGGAGGCGATATGCCAGCTGTTAATACAGCATCTTTACCAGATATTGTATTCATGTTATTATTCTTTTTCATGGTGGCAACTGTTATGAGACAGAACACACTAATGATTGATAATAATCTACCTTTTGCAGATCAGGTTGAGAAACTAGATAAAAAGGACTTAGTTATGTATATCTATGCTGGAAAACCAAGTAGTAATTATAAATCAACTTTTGGAACAGAAGCTAGAATTCAATTAAATGATAAGTTTGCCGAGGTTTCTGAAATACCAGCATTTATAGCTGCTGAACGTGCATCAAAAAGAGAAGAATTAGTTCCGTTTTTAACAACTGCTTTAAAAGTAGATGTCGATGCAAACATGGGATTAATTACAGACATCAAGCAAGAATTACGTAAAGTAAATGCACTAAAAATTAATTACACAACCAAAAAGGGTAATGCCTTACAAGGATTGAAAAAATAATAAATTCTTAATTTTTTATTTTAAAGGCGTTTTGAGAAATCTTAACGCCTTTTGTTTTATATTTAATC
>DFBO01000184.1:4229-5721 GCA_002366675.1 Flavobacteriaceae bacterium UBA3078 | reverse complement strand
CCAACAGGTAGTTCAAACAGAAAAAACAACTAAAGCTACTCAAAACATAGTAAATGAAACCGTTAGTAGTTCAATAATAAATACTTTAACTGCTCCTAAAATAATATTGAATAGTGGAAAAACTGCTACCTCTGGTCTTTCTTTAAAGAGTATTAAAGCTAAAAAAGAACATCTAATAAAGCAGATGGAAGTTGTTATAGATGAAGAAAATTTACCAAAAGACGACTTTACAGAAAAAGAGCTTTTACCATACTGGAATACTTTTATTAAACAACTAGAAGAAAATGGGCAGTTTAATTTAGCCTCTATTCTTTCTATTGATACACCAAAAGTTATTGGTACTGCCATCAAACTAGAATTCCCTAATGCTACAAATAAAGTAGAAGTAGAAAGACAACAATACGAGCTTTTATCTTATCTTAGAAAATCTTTAAATAATTACGATATTCATTTATCTATTACTGTAAATGAAGAAATGGAAAAACAATATGCCTATACTACTAGAGAAAAGTATGAAAAGTTATTAGATAAAAATCCAGCCATTGAAACATTAAGGAAAACCTTTGATTTAGATATATAGACTTAGAGCAAAGAATAAAGAGAAAAGAAAATAGACTCATTAAAAACAGAATATTTCATGAGAAGATTTGTTATTTTATTAGTATTTGTATCTATTGGCATTGCTTCTGTGAGTTGCGATGGTAGAGATCGTGTTTATAAAACCAATACTGAGATATTAAAAGAAAATAAGCTATTAGATTCATTTTCTGAAAGCATTACTTACATTCCTAGAAATTATACTCAAGTTGAAACTGACACCATTTTAAGCAATGGCTTTAGAATTAAAATTGAAACCTATTCAGATATGGATCAAGGTGTTTTAAATACCGTTACAACTGATGCTATAGTACATAAAAAATATTACAGAGAATTTAAAAGTAACATTATAGTTTATAAAGATGATAAAAAGATTCTTTCAACTCAAATAGATAAATCTCTTTTCTCCAATAAATTTAATAATCTTTATCCTTCTATGGAGAATCTTGTTTTAAGCTCAGTTTGGGTAGACCAAGGTATTCAGGATAAAAAAGATGAAACTAAAATTGATATCAATTATTATAACCCAATAACGGATTATTACTTTAATTTTAAAATAATTGTAAACGATTCTGGAGAATATAATATTTTGAACTCTCAAACATAAATCTAAACACATGTTAGGCTTAAAACTACCAACAGATCCACGTTGGGTAAATATTGTAGAAAAAAATATTGAAGATATTTTAACCGATCATGCATATTGCGAGCAAAAAGCTGCAAGTACAGCTATTTCTTTAATTGTAGGCTTTCCTGAATATACAGAGCTTGTTCAAGAAATGATTGCTTTAGTTAAAGAAGAAATTAGTCATTTTAAAATGGTTCACGATCGTATTTTAGATAATGGCTGGACTTTAGGTCGCGATAGAAAAGACGATTATGTTTTAAAATTAAT
>DFBO01000184.1:0-4219 GCA_002366675.1 Flavobacteriaceae bacterium UBA3078 | reverse complement strand
ACGTTTTAGATTACTTTCAGAAGAATTAGAAGATAAAGAATTGGCAGAATTTTACAGAAAATTAATGGTTAGTGAAGCGAACCATTATACCATGTTTTTAGGCTTTGCTAGACAATATGGAGACCGAAAAGAAGTAGATGAAAAATGGCAGAGATTGCTTGATTTTGAAGCAGATATCATTAAGGATTTGGGCAAAAAAGAAACTGTACATGGTTAGTTTTTTTGTGTCTTAGTAAAAAATAAAAATTCTATAAATGAAAAACGTGTATTTTGCTTTAGTCTTTCTTTTTAGTTTAAATATAAATTCTCAAGACTCAAATTTATTAGGTGAATGGTTTTTGCATACAATTACTGCAAATGGCAATCCACCTATAACAACCTCTCCATATAATTACAATTTAATCTTCACTATTAATAGTACTAATGACAACATCTATGACAATAATGGAGGTATGAAATGTAATGCATATTGGGGTTCAACAACATTTCCATCTCCAACTATATTAGAAATGGTATTTGGAGGAGCTACTCTTGCTTCATGTGAACCATCAAAAGAAGGTTTATACTTATCAATTTTAACAGATGTTAATAATACTGGCTCAATGTTACATTCTTATAGTATTACTGGAGCTGATGATAATGCAATCTTAACATTAACAAACAGTACCAATAATGTACTTACTTATGGCAGACAAATACTTTCAAATCTTACGTTTACTAAAGAATTTACTGTTCAAATAACACAAAATCCAGTACAAGATGAATTGAAAGTTTCGACAGAATATAATGATTTTAAAGATTTATCGTATTCAATCCATTCTATAGAAGGTAAAGTCATCATTGAAAAAGAATTGTTAAATCAAAATAAAATTAATGTTTCATATTTAGAAACTGGTATCTACTTTTTAAAAGTAATTGAAGGAGTACAGCAAAAAACAATAAAGTTTATAAAAAAATAAAGACAGAGTATTTAAAAATGAAAAAGCCTTCAATTTCAAAGTTGAAGGCTTTTCTATAAAAAAATTGATTCACTACATTTTAACACCAATACCTATTTGAAGGTTGCTGTTTTTAGCTTCAAAACCAACCTCATCGTCAAAAATATTAGTAAATCCATAATGATATCTAGCATCAATAAAAATATCGCCAGTTATAAAGAACTCTAAACCTCCTACCATAGAAAAGGCAAAGTTTTTAAAACTGTCTTTGTGTTCCCATACTTTTACTCCAGCCATTGGTCCAGCACCAAGAGAGAATCTTTCTCCAAATCTATATTTAAAAAGAATTGGTATTTGTATATAATCTAGACGAATGTCTTTTTCTTTAGCACCTTCAGCAGAAAACTGTATTTCAGGAGCTATACCAATAGTCTCACACAAATCATATTCTGCAAAGAATCCAATGGCAAAACCATTTCTGTGTTCATTTGAAATTGGAGGACTTGGCTCAAAATCTAAATTTGAAATATTTAATCCAGCTCTAACACCATACATTCCATCTTGAGAGAATGAATAAGTTGAGAAAATTACAAAAGCTAGTAGGAGTATTGTTTTTTTCATAATCTAATTGTTTTATTATAAAGTAGTTTCGGGTTTTATTGTGGCTAATATATATGTTTTGACGAAAAGTGATATATATTAAAGATAAAATGTATAATTTCTACTGTGTATTGCTAGAAACTGTATCGTAATAGATACTTTTTATAATTCCGTCTGATAAACCAATCTTTGGAACATAGATGTCTTTTGCTCCACTCCATTTCATTGAAGACAAGTAAATTCTAGTTGCAGGAATAATTACATCTGCTCTATCTTGATTTAAATCGAGTTCTGTAATTCGTTCTTCGTAAGAATAAGATTGTAAGGTGTTATAATATGATGTAAGGTAAAAGTAAGTAAGTGGTTTACCTATTGGTTTTCCTGAGATTTTAAATATTTTATTTATGTTTCCACCAGAACCAATTACATCTATTTTATCATAAAATCTAGTGTTGAGTTTAATCCAAGTTTCCAAGTCCAGCCAAGTTTCTTTTTTAACAATATTGTTTAAAAGTCTTACTGTACCAATTTTAAAAGATTTTGAAACAACCGATTTACCATTGTTAATTACCGTAAATTCTGTACTTCCACCACCAACATCTACATACAAATATGTTTTGCTTTTATCAATATAGGAATGCAAATCTGTAGCAGCAATAATAGCTGCTTCTTCTTCACCTTCAATAATATCTATTATTATGCCTGTTTTCTTATATATTAATCCAGCTATTTCCTTGGAATTCTCTGCTTCACGCATGGCTGAAGTAGCACAAGCTTTATATTTTTCAACCTTATGGGTTTTCATTAATAATTTAAAAGCTTGCATAGTATCCAACATTCTATCTTTGTTGAATTCTGAAATATGCTGATTTAAAAACACATCTGAACCTAAACGTATTGGTACACGGACTAAGGAGCTTTTTTTAAAGCGAGCTTCTTTGCCCTTTTCTTCAATAATATTTGCAATAAGTAATCTAACAGCATTAGAGCCAATATCTATAGCTGCATATTTTTTTATTGAAAGCATCTTAATCTTTTAATTTATTTAAATAGTAATTGTAAGTAGCAAACTGTGATCTAACTTTTAATTTACTGCTTTTTCTGTACTCGTTTTTCTGTTCTTCGTTTAGCAATCTGGCTTTTATATTATCGCTCCAAGAAATATCAAAAGTATCTATTAATTCCTGCTTAATTTCTTCGCTGTAAATTGGACAGCTTACCTCTACTCTATTTTCAATATTTCTAGTCATCCAATCTGCCGATGAGATATATACTTTAGTATTGTTATTATTGCAAAAGATGTACAATCTAGTATGTTCTAAAAACTTATCGACAATACTAATAACTTCTATGTTTTCACTCATCCCTTTAAGGCCAGGAATTAAACAACAAATCCCTCTAACTATCATTTGAATTTTAACTCCTGCTCTACTAGCTTCATAAAGTTTATCAACCATTTTAAAGCTAGACAAGCTATTCATTTTTAGTCTAATATAAGCTGGCTTCCCAGCTTTAACATTCTGAATTTCAGTATCAATTAACTTAAAAAAAGCTTGTTGTGTATAATGTGGAGATGTTATAATATGCTTATACCTGAAAATTTTATAATTAATTTGAAAGAAGTTAAATACTTTATTTATATCCTTTAATAGCTTTTGGTCTGAAGTAAACAAGGTAAAGTCTGTATAAATTTTCGCTGTAGACTCGTTAAAGTTTCCAGTACTTATAAATCCGTATCTCTTAAGTTTATTATTCTCTTCTCGTTCTAAAACACACATTTTGCTATGCACCTTTAATCCTTGTACTCCAAAAATTAAATTTACACCTTCATTTTCCATTTGTTCAGCATAATCAATATTTGCTTGTTCGTCAAACCTTGCTTGAATTTCAATAGATACTGTAACCTTTTTTCCATTTTTAGCTGCATTAATTAAAGAGCTAGCTACATGCGAAATTTCGGCAAGTCTATAAATAGTAATTTTTATGGTTCTTACTTTTGGATCTAATGCTGCTTCACGAAGAAATTTTACTATATAAGAAAATGTGTGATATGGTGTATATAATAAGTAATCCTTTTTTGAAACACTATCAAAAATACTAGCTTCTAAACTTAACCCTTTAACTGGTAGAGGTTCTATCTTTTCATATAGCAAGTCAGTTTTTCCAAGACTAGGGAAACCCATATAATCTCTTCTATTATGGTATCTTCCACCTGGAATAATACTATCATGAGAATCAATTCCCATTTTAGACATTAAGTAACTTAGCGTTTCCTTATCTATTGTTTTATCGTAAACAAACCTAACTGGTTCTCCTAATTGTCTGTGTTTAACGCTATCAGATATTTTTTCTATAAAACTCTTACTTAAATCACTTTCAAAATCCAGTTCTCCGTCTCTAGTAATTTTAATCATATGAGCTGAGATACTATCAAAATTGAAAATACTAAAAATATCATGTAAGCAATAACGCAACAAATCATCTAACATAATAATGTAGCTTTTACCATCTTTTTCTGGTAACACTACAAAACGATCCATTGATTTTGAAATTTCAATTAATGAAAATTGATGCTGACTAGATTCGTTTATAACCATTTTAACAGCCAAATAAGCTGCACTATCTTTTAAATTTGGTAATTCAACTTGATCGTTTAGTATGATGGTTACTAAAGCAGGACT
>DFBO01000173.1:2288-3589 GCA_002366675.1 Flavobacteriaceae bacterium UBA3078 | reverse complement strand
TGCACATAAAAAATTGCTAAATTCTAACTAAATATGAAAGTTATTACAAATAAAAAAACTATTTTTAATCATCGAAAAATTGTGATTTCAAACTTGCAACTTTTCATGTACTAAACCGTTGTAAGCAATTACCTCAAAAAAAACTATGAAAAAAATAATTATCATTCTTTGTCTTGCATTCATTTCTTGTAATTTCAATAACGAGAAAGTATTAAAATCTAAAACGAACAATTCGATAAAATTAACTGGAACTATTGAAAATCTAGAAGACAGCCTAACAGTTGTCATTGCTAAAATGGATAGTCGAAACTTCTATGGAAAGAAAATTGATTCTACCATATCATTGAATGGTTCTTTTGAATTGGAAATTAACATCAAAGATACAAGTGAATATATGATTATGATTCTTGACTACAAAAACCAGTCTTCTAAAAGAAATCACTTATGGATTGACAATAATGATATATCAATACAAGGAACATATGATGATTTTGAAAACGCAAAAATAAATGGTTCTAAACTGACTGAATTATCTAAAAAATATTTTGGAATAGCTGAAAAATATAGTAACCAAATGAAAAATGGTGAAATTGATATGAAAGATTATCGCAAGGGAATAAAAAAGGAACAATTAGATTTTCTTTTTGAAAATCCTAACAATATCGTTTCATTGACTAATTTCTTAAATTTTACAGATAACTTAAATAAAGATAGTCTACAGATATTCTATTCTAAACTTGACAAGAAGCTCCAAAAATCAAAAAAGGGGATTGCTTTAAAAAATAGCTTTGAAATTGAAAAAATAAAGATTGGTGAACCATTCTTTGATATAATTGCAAAGGATTTAGAAGGGAATAATGTGAAACTTTCTGATTTTAAAGGTAAAGTTATTGTATTAGATTTTTGGGCGATATGGTGTCATTACTGTCACGAGCAGAACCAAGAGGAATTTCCAAAACTGAAAGAGAAATACAAGAATGAAGATTTTGTTATTATTAGTTACTCTGTTGATATTGACAAGAAAGATTGGGAAAAATCAACAAAAGCAGATAACATTGATTGGGTAAACATTTCAAATTTAAAAGGTGTAAATGACAAGGTTGTAAAACAATATGGAGTTCAAGTATATCCAACAAGTTTTATTATTAATAAAGATGGAAAAGTTGTTAATAAAATGAAAGGCTATGAGTATGATGCGCTTGAAACAGAATTAGATAAAATATTTGGCATAAAGTAACTAAATAAACTGCTTACAACACCTCATAAAATTTATGCTCACATTTAAACTAAATAACGAACCG
>DFBO01000173.1:0-2237 GCA_002366675.1 Flavobacteriaceae bacterium UBA3078 | reverse complement strand
AATCTCCGATTTTCCAGTCGCACAAATCTTATAAAATCCCGTTGTACACAATTATGAGAAAATCATTTTACATACTACTAACATTATTGATTTCAGGAAATATTTTCTGTCAAAATTCAATAATTAACGAAAGTGATATTCCAAAACTTGATTCCATTATAAATGACTTGGAAGGGAATTACAGTCAAAGTGAAACACCTAATTTTTACTCTCTTCCACAAACATCAGCTACTTATTTTGAAATAATCACAAAAGAACCAAACAATTTTCTGGCTGAATTAAAGAAGTCAGAGAATATTAAACAATTACAAAATAAATTTAAAGGGTTACAGGTTGACAAAGATTTATTAATTATAAAAAACGACTATTTAAATTATAAAAAGGAAAAGAAACTACAGATAAAGTCATTTGAAATTGGTAAAAGCCAAAGACACATTATTGATAGCCAAAATTATGAGATTGAAATCTTTTCAAATAAAAAACAAAATAATAGAATATATTTCTCTTCTTACCAAGAAAAATGGAGTAAACATAAAGAATCAACTATAATAAAAGGTTTCTACTTAAATAAAGAATTCAAATCAGTCGCTATTCCAAAAAAACTTTCAGATTGGATAAACTATACAGACTTAATAGTAAAGCCAGAAACATCTATTTTTTATGATAATGACGACAAGTCAAATGAATTTAAACCATATAAAAGAACTATTATTGACTCATTAGTAAGTTACTATGAACTAAAAACCGAAAAACCACCTTATAGAAAAGAACAAGATTATATAGCTCGTAGAAGCGAACTAAATGAATGGCAATCTAAAAAAGAGAAATTTGCAGACAGCCTTTATACAAATGACAGTAATTTTAAAAATCTGCTATTAGAAGCTTTAGATTACGCAGAAATAAACAAAGTCTCAAATGGAGATTTGGAGGATTTTACTGCTCAACTTATTTCGGAGAAAAGAGCTTTGGAATTAATGAGGCAAAACAGACAAGTAGGAACTTGTAGCTTTGACAACGGACCTATAATTCAACAAAAAAGGATTGCTAGTTTGGCTTCAAAAACTCAAAATTGGAATGTTTTTATAAAATCGTTCTTAAACATAATGAATGATAATGTTTCCAGAAATGCCAATAGTAATATTGCTTCAAATGCAAGAAAAACTTATATCGAAGAGCTTGCAAAACTCGATATAGATATTGATAAAATCTTATTGGGTTCTAATGTAAGAATTGATGATACAACCCGAAAACACTATTTTTCAGATGGTAGCAAAATCGCAAAAGCATATGCTAACTTAAATTCTGACAAACAAGAATTTTTCGAGAATACAACTTCCGAAATAATTAAAGACGAAAAAATTGATGCTTTCAATAAACTTCATTTTTATAATACACTTAAAAATTACCAATACTTTGTTAAAGACAGTATCAAAAAAATCCAGTTAGAAAAAGACGTTGAAAATCTAATTCCATTTCTACCTAAAGAAATAAAATCAAGAATTGAAAACCCTAATAAACAATTATACGATTTGCTTTTTCGGGAAAAACAAGCGTTGGAAAATTTTGAAATTAAATCCTCTTTAATCGCAAATATTTATTCTTACAGCTTTGATGGCGATTGTTGGCAAGCTGAACTTATTGACAAAAATTCTGATGGAAAAATTATTTACGACTTAACAATGGCAATCGGAGAGGAAATCACACCACTTCAAAATTTCATTGACAAAAAAAATGAATTGAAATCTCGTGTTGAGCAACATTCATTTTTACAACAAATCATTAATGAAAATAGAGAAAATCAGGTTTACATAAAATTCACAACAGATAAGTCATTTGTTAATAACAGGAACAGAGTAACCGAAGATATGCCAAAGGAATTAGTAGACGAATCAGACTTTAAAAATGCAATATCTCTTCTTTATGTGTCATTTCCTAAAAGAAAATATGTTCGCTTCGTTTTATTGAATAATCGAAACTTATTGATGTTAGGAATACCTAAAGACTTTGAATTACCAGGTTATAAATTCGAAGACTTAATGACTAAAGAAGAAAAATCATTTCTATCGACATCATATAAAAGCTTTAAACTATTTGATGAGAAAGGAAAAATGTTGAATTAAAAATAACTGTGTACAACAACGTGTATAATTCATTGCTAGTACTCGCCTATTTACGAAAATTCTCGCGGATTTTCTATCTGGTTTGTATTTGCCAATTTAGTTGCTGAAACACGCAAC
>DFBO01000042.1:11247-13768 GCA_002366675.1 Flavobacteriaceae bacterium UBA3078 | reverse complement strand
GTGGTGGTTTATGGATTGTCTATTATTATTCTGTTTAGTTCTTCCACTTTATATCATGCTGTTCAAGTAGAAAAACATAAGCATTATTTAAGAATTATAGATCACGTTAGTATTTACCTTTTAATTGCTGGAACATATACTCCTGTTGCTTTAATTGCCTTAGAGCAAAGTAAAGGTTGGCCTATATTTTGGGTTGTTTGGGGAATAGCACTTTTAGGATTGATATTAAAAATATTCTTTACTGGAAGATTCGAGTTTTTTTCTGTGATGCTGTATCTAATAATGGGTTGGCTTATTGTAATTGACTTTTCTAATCTTGCAAATTATATTGGTAGTAACGGAACTTTAATGTTATTTACTGGTGGCTTGTTTTACACTTTAGGCATTGTTTTCTATGCGATCAATAAAATACCATTCAATCATGTTATTTGGCATTTGTTTGTGCTTGGTGGAGCCATTTGCCATTTTTTATTGGTGTTTTTTTATGTGATTTAGAGTTTAGTTTACGTATTTATATGAATCTGTTTTAATTATTTAGATGTTTTGTATCTGCCTATCGGCAGACAGGAACGATTTTAGTCTAATCTTTATAATGTCAAGGTTGTTTAACCTTTAATAACATCCTGATATTCATCAAAGAAGGCTTCAAATTGACTCATGGTTTGATTAAAAAATACCATAACCTCTTGCCATGAGTTTTTATTATGAATAGAAACCTTCTCGTTAAGTGGAACATAAACGCGAGAAATTTCCTTGCCATTATCTAAAATGTATTCCTCTTCAAAAATTAAGTTTGGTAAATAGTCATCTAACAGAATTGTTTTTAATGATTGTAGTTTTTCCCAAGAATTAATACGCTGTTCAAGATCGTCTTCTAAATCTAAAGCAACTAATGCTTTTTTAGTATCGAAATGAAATTTAAAATTGAAGCCTTTTATTTTCGTATCGTATAAAATCCATTTTCTAGGAAACGATTTCCCGAAACTAGTCCAAAATTCTTGTTTCAGTTGTCTGGATTCTTCTTTACTAAACATGTTAATTAAATTAAATAAGCGATTGCCACACCAAATAAAATGGCTAGTAATTTCGACATGTTAAATTTATGCCCTTCGCTACTTTCAAACAAAATAATGGTTGAAATATGGAAAAAGATACCAATAACAACAGCATTAATAAGATAAATGTAATTTTCAGATAAAGAAGCGTTGTTTGATATAAAAGTCCCTAAAGGCGTCATTGCAGCAAAGAAAATTAAAAATCCAGCTATCTGTAACTTACTATAGTTTGATTGTACTAAAAAACCTGTAATTAAAGTAGCAATAGGTATTTTATGAATAAGGACTCCATAAACCATATCGTTATGTTGGTGAATTGGAAAACCTTCTAAAAAACTATGAATACATAAACTGATAAATAACAACCATGGAAACTGTGTGCTGTTTTTATGGATATGTATATGTCCATGCTCAGCACCTTTAGAGAAAAACTCTAAAATGATTTGTAATAGAATACCAAACATAATAAACAAGCCTGTTTGTTTGGCTTCCAGATGATGATATACTTCTGGTAATAAATCGAAAAGCGTTAATGCCAATAAAAAGGCACCACTAAAAGAGAGTAGAAGTCTAGTAAAAAGGCTACGCTTAGATTGTTTTATAACTAAAACAATTAAAGCGCCAAGAAGGACAGCAAATACAGGTAATAGGTATTTATTCATAGGTGTTAAAACTCAGAAAACTGAGAATAATTTATTGCCGATTATCGGCTTATTTAAAAATCATAACCAATCGTTCAGACGAATTTTTATCAAATTTACGTAATTTATAATCACCAAAAACATCTAATAAATGGACGTCGGCCTTTTCAAAAAGGGATTCAAAATCTTTTAAATTTAAGACTTTAACACGTTCTTGAAATTCAAACGTTTCGCCATTGTCTTCAAAAGAAATATCTTTAAATAAATAGCCATTTTTTACATAGCGTTTTAATTGAAACTCAATGCCTTCAACCGTTTTTGTGTCTTCAGGCACTAAATTATTTATTACAAAATCACTATTCATAAAATCAATAACACCAAATCCAAATTCGTTTAAATCGGCTTGAATGGCTTTTATGGTGCTTAAATTAGCAGCTTCATCTTCAAAATATCCAAAACTAGTAAACAAATTAAAGACTGCATCAAATTGCTGGTTGAAAGGTTTACACATATCATGGACCTCAAAATGCAAATTCTCATTTTCAAATTGTTTCGCAAATGCAATACTGTTTTCAGATAAATCAACACCAGTAACGTTATAACCTAAGGTATTTAAATACACCGAATGTCTTCCTTTTCCACAGGCTAAATCAAGTATTTTTCCATCTTCTGGCACATTTAAATAATTTGTCAAGTTGTCCATAAACACTTGTGCTTCGTTATGGTTCCTATCTTTATATAAAATATGGTAATAAGGCGTGTCGAACCAAGATGCATACCATTGTGTATTGTTTTCTGTCATATCAACTTCCTATAAATAATTAG
>DFBO01000042.1:6641-11192 GCA_002366675.1 Flavobacteriaceae bacterium UBA3078 | reverse complement strand
AATAAAAATTACATTTTCATTTCAACCAATGCTCAAGGTGACAATAAAAAGAGCTCCAACAATTGCTCAATCCTTAACCCAATTCATTTAAGTTGCCACAAAAATACTGTATTTTTGCAATCTATTTAATGTCTACAATGGAGAATAATTTTAAAATGGTTGCCAAAACCTTATTTGGCTTTGAAGAACTACTAGCAAAAGAACTCACGCAACTTGGTGCACAAGAGGTTAAAATAGGTGTTCGAAATGTCAGTTTTACAGGAGACAAAGGTTTTATGTACAAAGCAAATTTAGGTTTGCGTACAGCCATAAAAATTTTAAAGCCTATTGAAACGTTTAAAGTTAAAGACGAAAAAGATTTATACGATAAAATCTACAAAATGTCTTGGGAAAACTATTTAAAACCAACTGGCACTTTAGCTGTAGATGCTACCATAAACTCTCAAGTATTTACACATTCGCTTTACGTAGCACAAAAAACAAAAGATGCCATTGTAGATAAGTTTAGAGATACAACTGGACAAAGACCAAATGTAGATTTAAAGTTTCCAGATTTAAAAATCAATGTGCATATAGATAGAGGTATTTGTCATATTTCTTTAGATTCTTCTGGAGATTCTTTACACAAACGTGGTTATAAAACAGCCACGAATATTGCACCAATTAACGAAGTTTTAGCTGCAGGTTTAGTTATGCTTTCAGGTTGGGATGGACAAAGTGATTTTATGGATCCAATGTGTGGAAGTGGAACTATTTTGGCGGAAGCAGCAATGATTGCTTGTAACATTCCACCTAATTTAATGCGAAAAGAGTTTGCATTTGAACGTTGGGCAGATTGGGACGTAGAACTATTTGAAAAAATTGAAGAATCGCTATTAAGTAAAACCAGAGATTTTCATTATAAAATCATGGGATACGATAAGTCTCCAAGCGCAGTTTCAAAAGCAAAGGATAATGTTAAAAATGCCCATTTAGAAGAGTTTATAAGTGTCCAACATGAAGATTTCTTTAAGACTCAAAAAGCAGGAGAAGACAAACTACACATGGTTTTTAATCCACCTTATGGAGAGCGATTAGATATAGACATGGAGGAATTCTATAAAAATATTGGAGACACGCTTAAACAAGGATATCCTGGAACAGATGCTTGGTTTATAACGTCTAATTTAGAAGCTCTTAAGCATGTTGGTTTACGTCCTTCAAGAAAAATACATTTAGTAAATGCGAAACTAGAGGCTAGACTAGTTAAGTATGTCATGTATGAAGGAAGTAAGAAAGCGAAGTATAATCAGTAGTATTAATTTAAATTAATTTGAACTGTTTTATTATTTATTCTTCTTATAAAAAGGAATCAAATAAGAAATAGAGTATCCGTAACCAAAACCAAATCCACCACTATCGTAGGTTTTATGAAATCCAGGAACGTAAAGATTTTCAAAATTATCTGGTTGGTCTTGAGTCATCATGTATTTAAATTGTACATTTAAACCAACGTATAAATTATTAAGCACTTCAGCTTTTACACCAATTATAAACTCTCCCCAAATGGCTGATAAGCCATTAAACTCTTCACCTTCGGAAGAAGTAAACTGAGGTGTCCAATATTGATTTTGAGAATAAACCCCATAATTATTTAGGGTTTGACTAAAGGTACTTGCTCCAACTCGAAAGCCTCCATAAAACATGTTTTCCATGCCATACCAATTTTCGTAAGCATTATAATCTACACCTGCTTTAAAATAACTTCCTTTTGTCGATGCATTTAAATAGTCGTTAACTGTAGTCTTTTCTTCAACTCCAAATTCTCCAGCTACATACCATTTTTTTGTTAACCTATAATCTGCATTTATTTCAAAACCTTTATACTCATCATCAATAAAAGACCTTATAATTTTACCTAAGTCACCACCTAAGCGTAAACCATAATTTTCTTTATGTTTTATCGAATCTGTTTTAGTACTTATAATACTATCGTTTTGTGCTTGTAATGTTCCACAAAAAAACAGCAAAATAAAAGGCAGACTAGTGATATATCTTATAATGTATGTCGTTTTCATTTTCTACAGTTTGATTGTCGTTTTCGGCTTGAACTAATTGAATCCATTTATCACCATCATCAAGAACAGTAATAACTACATTTTCAAAAATAGTTTTATAACCACAGGCACGAGATACGTAAATTTCTTTCCTAACATAGCTTATGGTAATGGTATCAGGATTTCCTAAAACATTACCATTATCATCAAATCTATAATTTCTATGAAGGATATATTGGGTTGAATTTTCTGTTGTTTTTAAAGGTAAATACGCTTCTTTAGATGTTATTGCATCATAACCGGATAGAACACCAGGATCAGGATCTCCAATTCCAGTAACCCTTAATTTTGTTACATTTTTTGGTGTATCTGTGCTTGGAAAATTTACATCGTAAAATGCAACATGTAAACTAGGTGTCGTTTCAGTAGTTTCAGAACAGATATCATCTTTTTCACAACTTAAGAAAGTTAAGAAAGTCACTATTAGTGGAATTATAATAAGTTTTATGTTTTTCATCTACCAACTAATTAATTGCAAATTATCGTCTTTCCAAAAGTACAACATTTTCCACATGATGTGTTTGAGGGAACATATCTACTGCTCTAACTTTTGTAATTTTATACATATCTTTCATTAAAGCTAAGTCTCTTGCTTGTGTAGCGCTATTGCAACTAACATAAACCACTTTTTGAGGAGCAATGTTTAGAATTTGTTGCACCACATCTTTGTGCATGCCATCTCTTGGAGGATCTGTAATAATTACGTCAGGATGACCATGGGTTTCTATAAAATCTTTGTTGAAAACGTTTTTCATGTCACCAACATAAAATTCAACGTTTTCAATACCATTTAATTGTGCATTTTCTTTTGCTGCAATAATGGCATCTGGAACAGCTTCAACACCAATAACTTTTTTTGCTTGTTTTGAAATAAATTGCGCAATGGTTCCAGTACCAGTATATAAGTCGTAAACAAGCTCACTTCCAGTTAATCCAGCATAATCTCTTGTTATTTTGTAAAGCTGATATGCTTGTTCTGAATTTGTTTGATAGAAAGATTTAGCATTTATTTTAAATTTCAAGCCTTCCATATCTTCAAAAATATGGTCTTGACCTTTGTAGCAAATCACGTCCTGATCGTAAATAGTATCGTTAGCTTTTTCGTTTATTACATATTGCAAAGAAGTTATTTCAGGAAATGTTTCTGCTAAATAATCCAATAACAATTCTCTATTTTGTTTGTCTTCCTTGAAGAACTGAATCAAAACCATAATGTCTCCAGTAGAAGAGGTTCTAATCATTAAAGTTCTTAAAAATCCGGTTTGATTTCTAGTATTAAAAAACTCTAAATTGTTTTTAACTGCGAATTCTTTTACGACATTTCTTATAGCATTGGAAGGGTCTGCTTGCAAATGACATTTTTTAATATCTAGTATTTTGTCCCACATGCCAGGAATGTGAAAGCCTAAAGCGTTTCTGTCTCCTAAATCTCTATCAGATTGTATTTCTTCTAGAGTTAACCAGCGACTATCACTAAAAGAAAATTCCATTTTGTTTCTGTAGAAATAGTCATTTTCAGAACCTAAAATTGGAGTGACCTCAGGCAATTCTAAATGTCCAAGCCTGGTTAAGTTATTTACCACTTCTTTCTGTTTGTAAAACAATTGGTGTTCGTAACCCATATCTTGCCATTTACAGCCACCACATGTACCAAAATGTTCGCAAGCTGGAGTTGTGCGTTTATCAGAAAGTTTATGGAATGCAATCGCTTTTCCTTCGTAATAAGATTTTCGTTTTTTGAAGGTTTGTACATCAACGACATCTCCTGGAACAGCATTAGGTAAAAAGATTACTTTACCGTCTGGTGCCTTAGCAACTGTTTTTCCTTTAGCACCAGCATCAATAACTTCGACGTTAGTAAAAACTTGTTTTTTATTTCTTCTAGACATTTGGCAAAAATAGTAATAGCCACAAATATACTAATGGCTTATTTGAATTATCTTTAAAAGAATTTAATTTTTTAATAAGAAGAAATGAACCTTTTTAAAATTTTCACGTCTTTAGTTTAGAAACCAACCATTAGAATGCATAAAAAGTTTTTAGAATCAGATAAAATTTTAGTGATACAATATCAAGAAGGTGAAAAAAAAGCTTTGGTTCTGTTAATTGAAAAGTGGCACAAAACGTTTTGTAACAAAGCATTTTGGTTGACAAAAGATGTTGATGCTTCTAAAGATATTGCTCAAGACACTTGGAATGTGATTATAATAAAACTTAAAGATTTAAAGAATCCAAATAGTTTTGGTAGTTGGGCCTTGCGAATTGTTTACTCTAAATCATTTGATTGGTTAAGAGCTCAAAAAAGGATTGGAGCTAAGCAACAAGAGTATGAACATTCAGTCGATAATATCGAAGAAGAGATAGAGGAGAGAGAATTACTCAAGCAGCAACTTAAAATTGCAATGGACAAACTATCAATGCAACAACAAATGGTTATAAAGCTGTTTTACACTGA
>DFBO01000042.1:0-6546 GCA_002366675.1 Flavobacteriaceae bacterium UBA3078 | reverse complement strand
GCCAAATTCTATGATGAACTTGAGGAACAAAATATTTTACAAATGATTTTAGGTTTATTTAAAGGAAAAAATAAATGGATTATGTTCGTAATGAATTTTATGACCTTAGTGTTTTTTGTATTATCTATTTATTGTGTAGTTCAATTCTTTGAAACAGAAATTCAAAAGGAGTATATTAAATGGGGAATTGGTGCTTTAGTGTTTTTGTTTGGTGTTAGTATGCTAAAAGTGTTTGCTTGGATGCAAATGGATAAAAATGTCTTATTACGAGAAATGAAACGTTTAGAGTTACAGATTTCATCGTTATCAGGAAGGTTATAAGAATAAAAAAACTAGACTAATCTATATCTTTATAAAGATATAGATTAGTCTAGTTTTTAGATTTATGTTATTCTATCACTATTTTCTTAGTAATCTTTCCTTTATTAGTAAATATTTTTATAATATATATTCCTGACTGTAAGTTATTTACATGTATTTGATTGTTGTTCTCTGTTAGGGTCACTTTTTTGCCTAAAACATCAAACATCTCCACATATTGAATATTATATGTCGTTGAAATATTTATATAGTCTGAAGCTGGATTCGGATATACAGTAATAGCATGATCTTCTAAAACAACTTGTTCCACTGTTAAAGTTGAAAACATAAAATTATCTAAGCTCGGATTTGGCATCGAGAAATAGTCTTGAGTTGTTGTGTTATCTATATTAGAGTTATAAAAACTATCTAAAACTCCACCAGCTCCAGCAGCAATTGGATCATTATTTAACAAAAAACTCAAACTACCAGCTACAGGATTATTTGTAATTTGAAAACTCACTAAATCAATTTGCTGACCAGAAGTATGCGCTAAAACACTTTGTCCTGGTGGTAAATTAAACTGAAAAACATCTTTAGAACCATCTCCTAATCCCAAACCAGATAAAAAGGCAGCGTCGAATTCTTGAACTGTCCACGTACGAGCTGTTAGTAATCCTACAGGATTTGTTGCATCTACAGCACCAGCAGGAAGCACTAAAGTAAATCCAACATCTGAAATATCTGTATTTCCAGCAGAATCAAAATCTGGTATAGCAACCACTTTAAAGTCGTAATTTGAGACATGAACAATTCCTAACTCATAGCTTTGAGCAGAGCAGAATAAAGAGGTTAAGATGAGTACTAGTGCTAAGTAATGATTTTTCATATAATTGTTTTTAATAATTAAGGTTTTAAAATTTATTGAGGTGTTGTTGGTGATATGGTGAATGTTGGCGAATTAAACCCATTGCCAGGATGAGATAAGACATTGTCTTTTATAACATTACTATCATTACCTGATCCAGAAAATTTCGCATTACCATCCATGTTTATATCAATATTTAAATAACCAGTTGAAGAAAAAGTAACAGAATTGAATCCATTTCCTGGATCTGCTAATACAAAATCTTTAATGGTATTACTACCATTGTTTGCTCCTGAGAATTTAATTTGATTTCCTGAGTTTGTGTCTCCAGACCATAATCCAATAATTCCTGATGGCATTCCAAAACTAGTTTGGGCATTTGTACCATAAGTAGAAACGCTACCATCAGCAAAATTAAATGTAGAAGGTGTAAAGTTTAAAACGCTTGAAGCATTAGACATAACATCTAAATGATTTCGATGGTTAATTGAGATATAATAAGATTTAGCCCATAGATTAAAAGCAATTTCAGAAACTCCATCTACATCTACAACATCTCCATCTCGTTGTAATAATGCAGATCTTGTTTGTAATTTGTCTCCAGGGATTAAAGCATCTCTAAGCGAAATCTCAATCCAATCTACAATAGCATCATTTCCTGTTGTATTAAATACAGATATATCACAAGTTAATCCATCTGCATAAGGGCTTGTTGTTGGTAAATAACCTAAAGACCTTAAGTTGTCTCTCATCAATGTTTCTTCACCAGGAATTGGGTTTAACATAGCACCTTGTAAAAATACTTTTGGTTGTAATTTAGCATTACAATCTGTATCGCTGAATAGCGTTTGGTTGTCTTTTGCTGTCCAATTAGTCGTTGCATGAGAAACATCGTCTACTAAAACACAATATAGGCCTGGATTATTTGTTGCATCAAAAGATGTAAGCAAAATGTTATTTCCATTTTTAGCATTTAGAACTTCAAGTTGATTATTAGAACAATCTAAAGTTGTTAATGTTGTAATAAGACTTACATCTAAAGAAGTTAAATTATTATTACTACAGTTTAATACTTGAAGTGCCGTAAAGTTTCTTCTATTAACTGTTTTAAATTCAACATTATTTCTAGTTATGATTACTGAATCACTATCAATAAGCGCACTTAAATCAGTAATACTGTTTCCAGAAAGATTAATTTCAGTTACACTTGTAAAAGCTTCAAGTCCAGTTATGTCTACTATACCAGAACCACTTAAATCTAAAGTTCCTGTATATGCTGCAGCTTCTTCATAAGACATTACACCATCCATATCTGTATCTATAACTGTTAAATAAGTATCAATTGCTGTTTCTAAATTAGTGTCTGTAGTATAAACTGTCCAAACAGCATTACAATCTTCACTAAATGATGTAGTGAGTTCTATATCTGTCCAGTTTGTTGTTGCATAGGCAGCATCGTCTACAGATACGCACTCTAAACTTGTATTACCTGTTAAATGCATTTCAGTCACATTAATGTTATTACCATTAATTAAATCTAATCTGTATAGGTTTGGCATGTCATTAGCATATAAGCTTGTAATACTATTATTTGATAAATCTAAACTCTCAATAGGTGTATTGTAAATACCTAAATTCCAAAGCAGAGGGTTGTTAGACAGGTCTAAATGAGTTAAGTTGGGATTGTCTGCTAGCCACATTTGTCGTAATTCTCCATTCTGGCTTAATTCTAACGAGCTTATCAATGTACCTTCTGAAGTCAAGTTTTGTATTATAGTGAGATTTGTAACATCTAAACTTGTAATTGGGTTTAAACCAACAGCTAGATTTAACAAACTCGTATTTTGACTAACATCTACCGAAGTCAAGAGGTTATTTTCAAGCCATAATATTTCAAGAGCTGTATTGTTTGTTACATCAATTGCAGGAATTTGATTGTTTTGAAGCTCTATTCTTGTTAAAAGTGTATTAGAATTAAGATTTAAAGATGTTATTTGATTGTCATGAGCGTATAAAGTTTCTAATATTGAATTATTGGAAAGATCAATAGTAGTTAAATTATTGCCATTACAATCTAATCTGTATAGTAATGGGTTATTAGTAATATTAAGTGTATTCATGCCATTATTCCTAACAGATAACACTTCAAGCGAACCGTTATTAGTAACATCAATAGTATTAATTGTATTATTATGTACCCACAATTCTTGTAAATCTAAATTCCCAGAAACATCCACATTAGGTATTTGATTCCATGAAGCCCATACTACTTTGAGATTAGGATTATTAGCAAGTTCAAGGCTTGTAATATTTTGATTAGCTTGCAAATACAAATATTCGAGATTACTTAGATTGTTAAGAACTACTGTTCCAGAAATTCTATTTCTTCCAAGATCAAGCGTTACAAGATCTATATTATTTGAAACATCGATAGTTGTTGTTAGATTAAGGCAATCTTGAATAACTAAAGATGTTAGCGATGTATTATTTGTTAAATCTACTCCACTAATATCATTTTTGCTAGCGTTAAACTCTAGCAAGTTAACAAATACTTCAATTCCTGTAAGGTCTGTTATATTCGCATTTACGTTTGGTAGATTAGTATTATTCATTGGGTCAGAAACATCAAGATGTGTTACAGCTAAAGCATCTGTTTCTAAGATGTTTCCATTTAATCCGTTTGTATCAATGCTTAAATCTATTAATGCTTGCTCAAAATTGGCATCTGGAATAACAATAGTTATTGGATTACCACAATCTTCATTAAAACTAGCCGTTGGATCTATACTTGTCCAATTGGTTGTACTGTATGCTGCATCGTCTACTTGAATACAAACTAAATTTGGATTGTTATTAGCGTTAAAATTATTATTGTTGAAATTTATGTTATTACCATTTTTTAAATTTAAAGTTGAAATAGCATTGTTATCTACCCAACAACCTATTAAATCTGGGTTATTACTTAAATCAACTGTTCCTGAAAAGTTATTGTACGAACCACTACCATTAACATCTCCTATTGAGAAATAAAATAAATCAGGCCAGTAAGATAATATATCTGGTATATCTCCAGACAATTGATTCCCATTAACCCAAAAGGAACCCATGGCTGTTAAATTAGAAAATGATGCAGGAATATTGCCTGTAAGCTGGTTATCCTCCAAACTTAATACAACTAAAGATGTGCAATTCCCTAATTCTACAGGAATATTACCCATCAAATTATTACTCCATAAATTTATTTCGGTTAATTCTGTACAATTCCCTAATTCAACAGGAATATTACCAGTTAAGCTATTAAAATTAAGAACTAATTTTTCAAGATTATCTAAATCTCCTAATTGTGTTGGTAACACTCCAACTAAATTGTTAGACCCTAAATTTATTTCAATAACGCGATCATCTGATACTGTTATTCCATACCAATCATAAACAGGAGCTGTTGTATCCCAATTTGTGTTATTGGCCCAGTTTGTTCCGTTTGTCGCATTATAAAAGGCAATAAGAGCATCTCTATCTGATGCTAATATCTCTCGATAAATATGTACAGTCTCTCGCTCAATACTTAAATCTGTTACTATGGGACTAGTAGCTTTACACGTATAGTTTCCAGCATCTCCTACTTGAGCATTTGTAATAGTATAGCTTAAGCCTGTTTCTCCCGCAATAGGCTCATTGTTTTTATACCATTGATACGTTACTCCAGTTCCATTAATTACTGGCATGTTCATGGCATAGGTTTGCCCAACTACTAAATCAACGTCACTTTCCAGCTCCACTTTATTCATAACTGCATATAAAAAGCTAGCAATATTTGTACTGTATGAAACAAATTCATTTTCAAAATCTGCAAATTGGAAATCGTTCAAATTAATATTAAAGAAACTTAAATTGGTTAAACTTGTAAGGTCTGGAATAGTCCCAGACAAATTATTTCTTACAAGTTGCAAATATTCTAAATATGTTAAATTTTGTAATTCTGCAGGTAATGTTCCTGTTAAGTTAGATTGAAATCTATTTATTTCTGTTACATGACCATCTACAACAGTTATTCCAGCCCAGGTAGAAACAGGTTGTGTTGTATTCCAGTTGGTGTTATCTGTCCAATTTGGCCCATCAGCACTGTTATACAATGCTATTAATGCATCTCTTTCTATAGAAGGAACATTACCACAATCTGTACTTAATGACTTTCCAGAATCTATCATCACTTGCGAAGTGGTAGCATCTGTGTTTATACAAGTTAAATTAGGAGTATTAGGCACATCAAATACTGTTACATTTGCATTATTTCCATTGCGAAAATCTAGAAAGGAAAGAGAGGCATTATCTCCAGCATAAAAAGTAGTTATTGCATTGTTAGATAAATCTAAATTTGAAATGACTGTATTATAAACCCCTAAATTCCATAGTAATGGATTATTAGATAAATCAATGCTTGTTAAGTTTGGATTATTTGCAATCCATAGTTGTTCAAGATTTATATTCTGGCTTAAATCTAATGAGCTTATTAATGTTCCTTCGGTAGTTAGATTTCCAATAGCGATGTTATTTGATACATCTAGCGATGTAATTTGGTTTAAACCTACTGCTAAATTAAATAAATTGACATTTTGACTTACATCTACAGAAGTCAGCAAGTTGTTTTCCAAGAATAAAACATCAAGAGCTGTATTGTTTGTTACATCTATAGTTGAAATTTGGTTGTTGTGAACTTGCAAATTTGTTAAAAGCGTATTTGAATTAACGTTTAAAGATGTTATTTGATTGTTATGAACCTGTAAACCAGTTAAAAGTGTATTAGAATTAACATTTATTGATGTTAATTGATTGTCATTTAATGTCAATCCTTCTAAGGCAAGGTTAGTAGAGACATCAATAGATGATAGATTGTTTTCTCCAACATGTACTGTAGTTAGTAATGTGTTATTTGATATGTTGATTGTGTTTATTTGATTCCTAAACGCATATAATGTTACTAGATTAGTATTGTTCTGTAAATTCAAACTTGATAATTGATTACTTCTTACAGATAAATATTCTAGTTGTGTATTAGATAAAACATCTAAACTAGTTATTTGGTTAATACTCGCTGTTAAACTTTCTAAAATTGCATTCCCAGAAACGTTTAAGGTTTGTATTAAGTTGTCAGCACACCTAATAGATGTTAAAGATGTATTTGATGATGTGTTTAAACTAGTAAGTGCATTACCATCACAATTCAATTCTGCTAAATTTAAAAAGCCATCAATTCCACTAAGATCTGTTATTTTAGCGTTTACATTTGGTAGATTAACATTAGTTAACGGGTAATTAATATTTAAAATAGTAACAGCTAGAGCATCTGTTTCTAAAATATTTCCTGTAACCCCATTGGT
>DFBO01000194.1 GCA_002366675.1 Flavobacteriaceae bacterium UBA3078 | reverse complement strand
TTTAACTCCACCTCCTTTACCACGACCACCTGCGTGTATTTGAGCCTTAACTACCCACCAACCTGTGCCAGTTTCTGTAGCTAATTGTTTTGCAGCTTCAACTGCTTTTTTATGATTATCAGCAACAATTCCACGTTGTATTCTTACGCCAAAACTGTTTAACAATTCTTTTCCTTGATATTCGTGTAAATTCATTAGAAATAACGGTTTTATTAAATATCCACAAATGTAATAATCCTTAGTTAAATATGTATTTGATTTTTTAAAAAGTTTTACACTATGTAACATTCTTTTTTGTTAATTATATTAATTAACATTTATTTAAGATGGTTTATTTTAGATGTTAAATATTTTAGCTGGAAATTATTTTAAGAAAGCTAATACTACAATGAGAAAATATTGTTTTGTTTTTTGTTTATTATTTATCACTTATTCCCAAGCTCAAGTTGGTAAGAAAACATTAAATGCTTCACGTATTACTAACCCTCCAAATATTGATGGAATTTTAGATGATGAATCTTGGGAAGATGCCGAACTAGCAAAAGACTTTGTAATGTTTAGACCTGGAACTGGTGATAAAGAGCCTGAAAACCAGAAGACTGAAGTAAAGGTAATTTATGATGATGAAGCCATTTATTTTGGTGCTTATCTATATGATGATAATGTTAACAATACTTCTAAAGAATCTGCTACACGTGATAATTTTGCGCAAGCAGATTGGTTTGGAATTATGCTAAACCCTTTTAATGATAGCCAAAACGATACTGAGTTTTTTGTACAAATAACTGGAAATCAGGCTGATGCTAAATCAACAATAAATAATGAAGATTTTAGTTGGAACGGAGTTTGGACAAGTGCTGTTAAAATTGTTGATAATGGTTGGATTGTTGAAGTTAAAATACCTTATGCTGCACTTAGATTTTCAAATGAGGAAATACAAACTTGGGGAATAAATTTTCATAGAAGAATCCAAAGTAAAAGAGAACAATATACCTGGAATTTTATTGATAAAACAAATGGTGCTATCCAACAATATGCTGGTTTATTAACAGGTTTAGAAAATATTACACCACCAACACGTTTAAGTTTTTATCCTTACGCGTCTACATCTTATACAAGTTTTGATGGAGATAATGAATTTAATAATAATTATGGAGTTGATGTAAAGTATGGTATTAATGAAAGTTTTACACTAGATGCAACTTTAATTCCTGATTTTGGACAAACTGCTTTTGATAATGTAACTTTAAATTTAGGACCATTTGAACAACATTTTTCTGAAAAAAGATCCTTTTTTACTGAAGGAACTGAATTGTTTAGTAAAGGAGATTTCTTTTATTCAAGAAGAATTGGAGATTCACCATCTACTTCTTTTAATGAAAGTACTTTAGCTGATAATGAAGAATTGATAGATAATCCTTCTGATGTAAATATGTTAAACGCCATAAAAATATCTGGAAGAACTAAAAAAGGACTTGGTATTGGTGTTTTTAATGCTATTACTGAAAAAACAGAAGCTACAATTAAAAATTTAGATACAGAAGAAATTAGAAAAGTTGTTACAGAACCTTTTGCAAATTATAGTGTAGTTGTTTTAGATCAACAGTTTAACGATAATTCTTCAGTAAGTTTTGTAAATACTAATGTACTAAGAAATGGTTCATTTAGAGATGCTAACGTTTCAGCACTATTGTTTAATTTAACAAACAAATCAAACAAATACAATATTAATGGTGGTGTTGGTATGAGTAATATTAACGAGTTTGGAGAAAAAACTAGTGGTTTTATTTCAAATATTAACTTTGGAAAAGTTAGTGGAAACTGGCAATATGAATTTGAACACTACTTACAAGATGATACTTTTGATAAAAATGATTTAGGTTTTCAACGACGTAATAATTTTAGCAATTTCGAAGGTGAAATATCATATCGAATTTTTGAACCAACTGAAAAGTTTAATGAATATAGAATTACTCTTTCTTCTGAATTAGAATACCTTTATAAACCTAATGTTTATACAGGAAATTCTGTTCGTTTAAACTACTTTTTTATGACGAAGAAGTCACAAACAGCATTTGGTGGAAATGTACAAGGTAGTTTTGGAAATCAATATGATTATTACGAACCTAGAGTTGAAGGGAGATATTTCACACAAAATTCAAGAATTGCAACCTTTCAATTTATTTCTACAGATTATAATAAAAAATTCGCAATAGATACTCGGTTATTCTTTTCAAAAAGAATAAATGATGATAATAACTTTATCTTAATTAATTTCTCACCTAGGTATAGAGTTAATAATAAGTTATCTTTTATTTATGAATTAAGATATACCAAAGACACCAACGAAAAAGGCTATGCTACTAGACTTGATGATTTTGGATTAGTTGATGAAGATTATGGTAACAACATTATTTTTGGAAATAGAGATGCTAAATCAGTAACAAATTCAATTTCTGGTAAATATAATTTTAGTACAAAAGCAGCACTTTTGCTAACATTTAGACAGTATTGGTCTCCGGTAGAATATGACTCACAATATTATTTACTGAATAATAATGGTACTTTATCTGAAGATAATTATACAGCAAATCACGATATTAATTTCAATACTTGGAATTTTGACCTTAATTTCACTTGGGAATTTGCTCCTGGAAGTCAATTAATTGCGTTATATAGAAATTCACTTTTTAATGAAGATGAATTTTCTGATTTAAACTTTAACGATAATTTAAACAATCTTTTTAAAGAGCCAATGTTACATAATTTATCATTAAGAATGGTGTATTACATTGACTATAATAATGCTAAAAAATGGTTCAAAAAAAATAGTTAAAACAATTTTTAAACTATTTTATTCTTTTACTTTTTTATTTACTTATTTTTGAAGCTATGATTGAAGCTAAAAATATTCACAAATTTTATGGTGATCTAGAAGTTTTAAAAGGTGTTGGTTTAACTATTAAAAAAGGTGAAATAGTTGCTATTGTTGGTCCATCTGGTGCTGGTAAAACTACACTATTGCAAATACTTGGAACTTTAGATAAACCTTCTATTAATCAAAACACTAAACTTTTAATTAATAATAAAGATTTACTTAATTTAAAAGATAAATCGCTCTCAAGGTTTAGAAATCAACATATTAGTTTTATATTTCAATTTCATCAATTATTGCCTGAGTTTACAGCTTTAGAAAATGTTTGTATTCCTGCGTTTATTAATAACACTTCTAAAAAAGAAGCTGAAAACAAAGCAAAAGAATTACTTCATTTTTTAGGTTTAGAAGATAGAATTAATCATAAACCTAACGAACTTTCTGGGGGAGAACAACAACGTGTAGCTGTTGCAAGAGCTTTAATTAACAATCCT
>DFBO01000136.1:18161-24553 GCA_002366675.1 Flavobacteriaceae bacterium UBA3078 | reverse complement strand
GGTTGTACTGGAAATAACTTAAAAAATGTTTCGGTAAAACTTCCATTAGGAAAAATGATTGGAGTCACTGGTGTTTCAGGAAGTGGGAAATCGACTCTAATTAACGAAACTCTCTATCCCATTATGAATGCTCATTATTTTAATGGTGTAAAAATACCCATGCCTTATAAGAGCATTAAAGGTTTAGAGCATATAGATAAAGTTATTGATATTAATCAGTCTCCTATAGGTAGAACGCCAAGATCTAATCCTGCGACTTATACTGGAACCTTTAGTGAAATACGAAGTCTGTTTGCTAAAATTCCTGAAGCCATGATTCGTGGATACAAACCTGGACGTTTTAGTTTTAATGTTAAAGGTGGTCGTTGTGAAACTTGTCAAGGTGGAGGTTTACGAGTTATTGAAATGAATTTCCTTCCAGATGTTTATGTAGAATGTGAAACTTGTCAAGGTAAACGTTTCAATAGAGAAACCTTAGAGATTAGGTATAAAGGAAAAAGCATTAGCGATGTTTTAAACATGACGATTAATGAAGCTGTTCCGTTTTTTGAACACATTCCTAAAATTCATAAAAAGTTAAACACGATTAAAGATGTTGGACTTGGCTATATAACTTTAGGACAGCAAAGTACCACGCTTTCTGGAGGTGAAGCACAGCGAATAAAATTAGCTACTGAATTAAGCAAAAGAGATACTGGAAACACTTTTTATATTTTAGATGAACCAACTACAGGTCTACATTTTGAAGATATTAGAGTGCTTATGATTGTACTAAATAAATTAGCAGATAAGGGCAATACGGTTTTAATAATTGAACATAATCTAGATGTGATTAAAATGGTAGATTATATTATAGATATTGGTTATGAAGGTGGAAAAAATGGTGGTGAAATTATTGTAGAGGGAGCTCCTGAGGAGGTTATTAAGCATAAAAAAAGTTATACAGCACATTTTCTTAAAAAAGAATTAAATTAGCACGTTATAGAAAAGGCAAAAAGCAATAATAAATACTAAAATATATGAGAGACGAACAACATCTTAAACGTTGGAATGCTATAAAAACAAACGATTCATGGGCCATTTTTAAAATAATGGGTGAGTTTGTTAATGGTTACGAAAAATTAAGTAGAATTGGACCTTGCGTGTCCATATTTGGATCTGCAAGAACCAAACCAGATAATAAATATTATAAATTAGCCGAAGAGGTTGCTGCCAAAATTGTAAATCATGGCTATGGTGTTATTACAGGTGGTGGACCAGGGATTATGGAAGCTGGTAATAAAGGAGCTCATATAGCTGGTGGAACTTCGGTAGGACTGAATATCGAATTACCTTTCGAACAACATGATAATCCATATATAGATTCAGATAAAAGCCTGGATTTCGATTATTTCTTTGTTAGAAAAGTCATGTTTGTTAAATACTCGCAAGGCTTTGTAGTTATGCCTGGAGGTTTTGGTACTTTGGATGAACTTTTTGAAGCTATTACTCTAATACAAACTAACAAAATAGAAAAATTCCCTATTATCCTTGTCGGAACTGAATTTTGGGAAGGTTTAATGGATTGGGTTAAGGCGACGCTTTTAAGCCAATTTAACAATATTAGTGCTAAAGATTTAGATTTAATTCATCTAGTTGACACTCCAGAAGAGGTTATAGATATATTAGATAGTTTCTATAAAGAATATGGACTAAGCCCTAATTTTTAATCCATTTTCTCCCTAATAATAGCATGAAAAAGAAAATACAAATTATATCGATGCTTTGCATCTTGATAACACATAGCCTGTTTTCGCAAGAAAATCTTAAAGTGATGTTTTACAATTTATTAAATTTTCCTTTAGAGTCGAATGTGTCGAATAGAATACAGTATTTAGATGCTATCTTAGATAATTATCAACCAGATATCTTTACAGTTTGCGAATTAAATAATGTATCTGGAGCAAATAGTATTCTACAAATCCTTCAAAATAGAATTAGTGAAGATTACAGAATGGCAATCTTTACGTTAAACACATCAGATGATAATTTGGGAGACCAAAACGATCTTCAAAACCTCATTTTTTATAACAGTTCAAAATTCATTTTAGAAAGTCAAAATTTAGTCACAACTATTTATAGAGATTTCAATCATTATAAATTAAAGTTAAATTCTACAAATCAAGACAGTAATCCTGTATATTTAGATGTCATTGTTTGTCACTTAAAAGCTTCAAGTGGCACAGATAATCAAGCATTACGACTAGAAATGGTTCAAGATTTAACACAATATTTAAATACATTTCCAGCAGACAGTTTTGTTATGCTAACTGGAGATTTAAATGTTTATACAAATTCGGAACCTGCTTTTCAAGAATTAATTGATGATACAAACCACATTGTGTTTACAGACCCAGCTAATAAAATTGGTAGTTGGCACAATAACACCAATTATGTGGATATGTTTACTCAATCTACCAGAACACAAACAGGTTTAGGAGGAAGTACTGGAGGCATGGACGATAGATTCGATTTTATATTAACATCACCAAATATGCTATCTAATTCAGACCTCTATTACGTTAATAACTCTTATCAAGTTTATGGTAATAATGGAAATATAGATTGTTATAATAATGAAATAAAAGACAGTGAATGTTCAGGAGTAAAATTTTCAACTGAAATTCGTGAATCTTTATATTATTTTAGCGACCATCTTCCGGTAACAATACAACTAGAAACTAATGAAACCTTATTAAACATACAATCATACAGCATAGATAGTTTTCAAATTATTGGCACAAATGTAATTGAGAACACATTAAACATAAGTATTAACAATCAAAACCATTCAGCTAAAAAACTTCGTATTTATAATACATTAGGTCAAGTAGTAAAGACTGTTCCATTAGGTTCTTCTAAAAACATGTCTTTAGATGTTTCTTATTTAAGTAACGGTTTGTATTATATTTCAATACCTAGCTTAAATGTTCAACCTTTAAAATTCGTTAAAATAAATTGAGAGTAAGTTTTTTAAATAGTTTTTTCCTTTTAGTGCCAATATTTCTTTTAAGTCAGAATAAAATTGATTTAATAGCAGATTTTGATGTAGATAAAAATCAGATAAAAATCTCTCAAACTATTACTTACTTTAATAATTCTAACGACACTTTAGAAGACATCTATTTAAACGATTGGAATCATAGTTTTGCAACAAAAACAACACCTTTAGCAGAACGATTTGCTGAAGAATACAATACAGATTTTCATTTTGCGAAAAATGAAGATAGAGGTTATTCTGTCGTAACTTCAATTAAACAAAACAACAACGAACTAGAGTTTGACAGATTGGTAGACCATATAGATGTTGTTAAAATAACACTTAACAAGCCTTTAAAGCCAAATGAAAGTTATACCATAAATCTAAATTATATTGTACAAATTCCTAGCGATAAGTTTACACGTTATGGATTCACTTCTCAAGGAGATTTTAGCTTACGCTACTGGTATATAACTCCTGCAGTTTATAATGGCGAATGGCAATACTCAAGCAATAAAAATTTAGATGATTTATTTACACCTGTAGCCAATTTATCTTTTCAACTTCGTTTTCCAAACACTTACAACCTAACTTCTGAATTAAACCAAATTGATATTTCTCAAAACAATGGGATAATAACAGTTAAATTAGAAGGAAACAACAGAGTTAACAGCAAACTCTTTTTAAATAAATCGAAGCCTTTTAATCAAGTACAAACAGATTATTTTACTATGGTTTCAAACATTGATGATGAAAATCTGAATATGATTGATAACCTTGTTATAACAGATCAAATATCTGAGTTTCTTACAAAAAATTTAGGAGCATATCCTCATGAAAAACTATTAGTATCAGATATTGATTATAGAAAAAACCCTATTTACGGGTTAAACCTATTACCTGATTTTATTAGACCCTTTCCAGACAAATTTCAATACGAACTTAAACTTTTAAAAACAGCTATAAACAGCTACTTAGAAAGTACTCTAATTATAAACCCTAGAAAAGACCAATGGATTATTGATGGATTACAAACATATTATTTAATGAAATATGTTGAGGAATATTATCCAGATATGAAGCTTGCTGGTAGTTTATCTAGAATTTGGGGAATTAAATCCTTTCATGCTACACAACTAGATTTTAACGATCAATACGCCTTTTTATATATGCACATGGCTAGAGAAAACCTAGACCAACCATTGCAGATGGAAAAAGATTCGCTTTTAAAATTTAATAAAAACATAGCCAGTAAATATAAAGCTGGTGTAGGCTTACGTTATGTAGATAATTATATAAATAAAGATATTTTAGAGAACTCGATTAAAGAATATATTACTGAGTTTACTTTTAAAGAAACTTCTACAACAGATTTTGAATCTATTTTAAAAACAAATACAGATAAAGATTTAAATTGGTTTTTTACGGATTATTTAAATACTAAAAAGAAGATAGATTTTACCATTACAAATATAGAAGAATCTAGAGATTCTGTGAAACTAACTATTAAGAATAAAACACAAACTAATGTGCCTATATCAGTGTTTGTTTTAAAGAAAGACAGTATTATTTCTAAAACATGGATTGAAAATATAACTGATTCTAAAACCATTACTGTTGCTAAAAAAGATGGCTCAAAAGTCGTTTTAAATCACGATTTAGTTGTTCCCGAAATAAATCAAAGAGATAACACAAAATCTTTAACAAATTCTTTATTCAACAGGCCACTTCAATTTAGGCTTATAAAAGACATTGAAGACCCTTCATACAATCAAGTGTTTTTCATGCCAATTGTAGAATTTGATAATATTTACGATGGGATTGTACTAGGTGTAAAAGCTTATAATAAAACAATACTTAAAAAGCCTTTCTATTATAAAATAGCACCACAATATGGAACTAAATCCAATTCTTTAACTGGAGGAATCACTCTTAATTACAACCAATATATTGAAAATAACGATATTAATTTATTTAGTATTAATTATGGTGTTTCAGCTAGTTATAAAAGTTATGGAGAAGATTTATTTGTTAGAAAATTAACTCCTGGTGTTAGATTACTTTTTAGAGACAAGGAAAATTTAATATCAAACAAAAAACAATTCGTTACCATGCGATATGTTGATATTAATAGAGATGAAGATTTAAGTATAGATGCAGATGAAAGTGAACCAAATTATAGTGTCTTAGATTTAAGATATAACAACATCAACAAAGGCTTAGAGGATTATGTTTCTTGGTTTTCTGATGTACAATTCTCAAAAGATTTTGGTAAGGTTGCTTTTAACTTTGAATACAGAAAACTAACCGAAAAAAGTAGACAATATAATCTAAGGTTATTTGTTGGAGCTTTTATCTACAACGATAGTTATAAAACTTCAGACTATTTTAGTTTTGCTCTAGACAGACCTACAGATTATTTATTCGATTATAACTATTATGGTCGATCTGAAGATTCAGGACTTTTTAGTCAGCAAATAATTATTGCAGAAGGTGGTTTTAAATCGAAACTCGATACACCTTATGCAAACGAGTGGATAGGAACCATTAATGGTAGTACAACCTTATGGAAATACATTCTTGCTTATGGAGATATGGGTCTCTTAAAAAACCATGGTCAAGAGGCACAATTTGTTTACGATACAGGAATTCGTCTAAGTTTAATTCCAGATTATTTTGAATTGTATTTCCCTGTATATTCAAATTTAGGTTGGGAAGTTGCTCAAGCACAATATGCAGAGAAAATTCGTTTCGTGGTCACTCTAGATTTTAAAACCCTCTTTGGTTTATTTAGCAGACGTTGGTATTAGTAACCTAAGAAATTAATTAATATATTTATAACAAAACTTTTATAGATGTATCGTTTATTTAAAACTGCCCTGCTTTTAGTATTAATTACTTATAATATTCAATGCTTAGCACAAACAAAATCTGTTTTGTTTTATAAAGACGGAACCTCTAAAACAGGTTATGTTACTTTTAAGAAAAAGGAAATTAAATTTCAAGGAAAAAATAAAGGTAAAAAGGAAAAAATTAATTATGACCAATTAGATTCCATATCAGGCTATATCAACCCACGTTCTAAACGTAAAGATAAAAACCCAAGAATGGCTTATGTATTTCCAACTGGGAAAAATGATAAAAATTTTCAAGTTTTTGATTTAGTAAAAAAAGGTAAAGTGAATTTATATAAATTAAGCAAATATGGTAATTACTCAATAATTTGGTTACCTTCAAATAATAGTTCTTTTGCTACAACACCTGTTCCTGTAGGAACTAGAAATACAGTCACCATTTATGGAGTTAAAAGAGATAATGAAACTTTTGTAACCATTCTAGGTAATAAAGACACTTCAGTTTCACTTATAACTAT
>DFBO01000136.1:17524-18033 GCA_002366675.1 Flavobacteriaceae bacterium UBA3078 | reverse complement strand
ATTTCTTAAATTATAGATTTTATTAAGTAAGATTCTATAACATATTTCTAACGATTTCTAAAATAACTAACAATCTTTCAATTTTTTGTTATGTTTTGCTCTAAAAACTGATGATTTGTTAATTCTTTAACTATCTGTCAGATTGCAAAACACACAAATATTGACTAAATTTGTGCCATTAAAATAAGAACCATGCAGACAAATCCAGACGTAAAAAAAGACCTTTCTTTTAAAGACTTTAAAGCTGAAGTTTTAAACGATTATAAAATTGCTGTCACTTCACGTGAATGCAGTCTTTTAGGTCGTAGAGAAGTTCTTACTGGAAAAGCAAAGTTTGGAATTTTTGGCGATGGTAAAGAAGTGCCTCAACTAGCTTTGGCAAAGGCATTTAAAGATGGTGATTTTCGTTCTGGTTATTATAGAGACCAAACCTTTATGATGGCAATTGGCGAACTAAATATTCAACAATTTTTTGCTGGTTTATATGGTCATCCAGATATAGAACACGA
>DFBO01000136.1:0-17365 GCA_002366675.1 Flavobacteriaceae bacterium UBA3078 | reverse complement strand
AATTTTTCTAAAAAAGGAAATGAAGTTGCTTGGGGAACTATTGGAAATGCAAGTACAAGTGAAGGTTTATTTTTTGAAACCATTAATGCTGCAGGAGTTTTACAAGTGCCAATGGTTATGAGTGTTTGGGACGATGAATATGGTATTTCGGTACATGCAAGACATCAAACAACAAAAGAAAATATCTCTGAAATTCTAAAAGGATTTCAACGAGACGAAAATAATAAAGGTTACGAAATTCTTCGTGTAAACGGTTGGGATTATCCAGCTTTAATAGAAACTTATCAAACAGCTTCAAAAATAGCTAGAGAAGAACATGTACCTGTTTTAATTCATGTTAACGAATTAACGCAACCACAAGGTCATTCAACATCTGGTTCTCATGAACGTTATAAAGATGCTGATCGTTTGGCTTGGGAAGCTGAATACGATTGTAATGTGAAGCTTCGCGAATGGATGATTGCTAATGGTATGGCAACAGACGACGAATTAAAAGAGATTGAAAACAGCATAAAAAGAGAGGTTCGAGATGGTAAAAAAGCTGCTTGGACTGCTTTTGTTCAACCTCTAAAACAAGAGCAACAAGAACTTCTAAGTATTTTAGAAAATGTTGCAAATTCTAGCGATAACAAGGTGTTTATTGCAAAACTTAAAAACGATTTAGCTGATATTAACGAGCCTATTAGAAAAGACATTCTTTCTACTGCTAGAAAAATATTACGTTATGTTGTTAGCGAAACGTCTTCAGAAAAAAATCAGTTAGTTAATTGGATTAATTCATATATAGAAAAAATTCAACCTAAATACAGTTCGCATTTATATAGTCAATCTCCTAAATCGGCTTTAAACATTCAAGAAGTCAAACCAACTTATAACGATAGTAGCGAAGAAGTTGATGCCAGATTAGTGATTAGAGATAACTTCGATGCACTTTTTAGCAAATATCCAGAAGTGCTAGTTTTTGGTGAAGATGCTGGACATATTGGAGATGTGAATCAAGGCTTAGAAGGCATGCAAGAAAAGTATGGCGAACTTCGTGTATCAGACGTTGGTATTCGTGAAGCTACAATTCTTGGACAAGGTATTGGTATGGCTTTAAGAGGCTTACGTCCAATTGCTGAAATCCAATATTTAGATTATATATTATATGCGCTTCAAATAATGAGCGATGATTTAGCAACCCTTCAATATAGAACGAATGGTCGCCAAAAAGCACCATTAATTATTAGAACTCGTGGACATAGATTGGAAGGTATTTGGCATTCTGGCTCTCAAATGGGAGGCGTTATTAACTTAATTCGTGGTATTCATGTATTGGTTCCAAGAAACATGACCAAAGCTGCTGGTTTTTATAACACGTTATTAGAAAGTGATGAACCTGCTTTAATTGTGGAGTGTTTAAATGGCTACAGACTAAAAGAAAAAATGCCAAGCAATATTGGTGAGTTTAAAACACCTTTAGGAGTTGTTGAAACCATTAGAGAAGGAAATGATATTACATTGGTTTCTTATGGATCTACCTTAAGAATTATAGAACAAGCTGCTAAAGAATTGCAAGAAGTAGGTATTGATGCTGAAATTATAGATATTCAATCCTTATTACCATTCGATTTAAATCATGGCATCGTAAATAGTGTGGCTAAAACAAATCGTTTGATGGTGATTGATGAAGATGTTCCTGGAGGAGCTTCGGCATTTATTTTAAATGAAGTTTTAAACAATCAAAATGCATATACACATTTAGATAGCAAGCCACAAACACTTGCAGCACAACAACATAGGCCTGCATACGGAACAGATGGTGATTATTTCTCTAAACCTTCAGTTGAAGATGTGTTTGAAGCTGTTTACAATGTAATGCACGATTCAAACCCTACAGATTATCCGAAATTAAGATAATTGCTTTTATAGATTAAACCTTTTGTTTTCTAGATAGTCTAAGGAATCTAACCTTAAACTAACTATTAAATGAGAGGATTATTTTTTTTAACCTGCCTTCTGTTTGTTGTTTCATGCAACAATGATGATGCGATAGATATTCAAAATCAACCTAGCTCTTTAGATTTATCTGATTATTTCAGCATTAATTTTAGCGCATTACCTAATTATTCAGATCAATATATTCCTGTTTATATTACAAAAGACAATACGCCTGGAAACAATAGTATTACCAATGAAGGAGCTACTTTAGGGAGAGTCTTATTTTATGACACGAACTTATCTACTAGTAATTCGGTGTCCTGTGCAAGTTGTCATAATCAAGCTAATGCATTTGGAGATGCTAACAATGTTAGTCAAGGTATCAATGGACAAACACCAAGACATTCCATGCGTTTAATAAATTCTCGTTTTGCAATTGAAAATAAATTCTTTTGGGATGAACGTGCAAATTCACTTGAAGATCAAACAACTATGCCAATACAAGATCATATTGAAATGGGATTTAGTGGTGAAAATGGAGATTTAAATTTTAATGATTTGATTATTAAATTAAATACCATCGAATATTATCCTGAATTATTCTCATTTGCTTTTGGTTCTTCAGAAATAACAGAAACTAAAATTCAACAAGCACTAGCTCAATTTGTAAGAAGCATTCAATCTTTTGATAGTAAGTATGACAATGGAAGAATACTAGTAAATAACGATGTACAACCATTTCCTAACTTTTCATCTCAAGAAAATCTTGGCAAAGGTTTATTCATTCAACCACCAGTTTTTGATGCTTCAGGAAGTAGAGTAAATGGTGGAGTTGGCTGTATTGGTTGTCATCAAGCACCTGAATTCGATATTGATCCAAACTCCTTAAATAATGGAGTTATTGGTAATTCTAATGGCATTGGAACCGACTTAACTGTTACAAGAGCTCCAAGTTTAAGAGATGTTGTAAAACAAGATGGTACGAGTAACGGACCATTTATGCATATTGGTGTTTCAAATAATTTTGAAACAGTATTAACTCATTATGATCAAATTAATCCAACTGGAAATACAAATTTAGACCCAAGACTAACACCAAACGGAATTGGTCAACAATTAAATATGACTCCAGTTGAAAGAGATGCACTAATTTCATTTATTACAACTTTAGCTGGTAATGATGTATATAATAATGAAAAATGGAGTAATCCGTTTATTGATTAATATTTCAAATCTATTTTAAAAAAGCGCTTACTCAAGTAAGCGCTTTTTTTATATCTTTAAACATGTTAACAAAGCAAGATAAAGTACAACTTCGTAGTTCCATTTTCAGACATCTAGACGGTTTAGCAACAGCAACTACAGCATATTCACTTCACAAGAAAGGTATTTTTGATTACTTACTAAAAAATAAAAAAGTCTTTATAAAAGATTTAGCTTCCCATTTTAAAGCCAATGAAGGCTATTTAAATGTGGCATTAAGGATATTATGTTCTCAAGGATGGCTTATTCTGCATATTGATAATCGTTCAGATTCAATTTCATATGAAATAAATAAAAACAGTCATGAAGCTTTTAAACTTGTTCCTTTATACGAAGATGCCGTAAAACTCCTCAATTATTCTGTTACTTTTCCTGAAGAACGAATTGGTAGCGATGCCTTTATAGCTTTAGAACGTATTTTTAAAAAATTTGAAAAGAGTTTTGGCTTAACTAATAACACTGAAATAGAACAACAAATTTTAAAACATATAGAAGGATGCATAGTAGCTCCAATAATTGTGCTGCTTGGTGTTAATGGCTTATTCCATAAATATTTTATGGAAGCATCTTTTACAGCTGAAGAATATCATAAAAACCCAGAAAGTTTCAAGAAAATCCTTGATTTCTTCACATATTTAGGATGGTTTAAAAAGAAGAAAAATACCTATCAATTTACAGATGAGGGATTGTTTTTTGCGAAACGAGCTTCAGCTTATGGTGTAACAGTTTCGTATTTACCAACATTCTTAGCTCTAGACGATTTATTATTTGGCAACCCATTAATTCTAAAAACGGAGACACCTAATGAAACAGAAAAACACGTTCATCGTGAAATGAATGTTTGGGGTTCAGGTGGAGCACACACTACTTACTTTAAAGTTATAGATCAAGTAGTCATTGAGTTATTTAATAAACCCATAGACGAACAACCTAAAGGTATTTTAGATATGGGTTGTGGTAATGGCGCTTTTATCCAACATATTTTCGATGTAATTGAACACCAAACATCTAGAGGTAAAATGCTTGAAGAACATCCGTTATTATTGGTTGGAGCAGATTTTAATCAAGCAGCTTTAAAAGTAACAAGAGCCAATTTAATTAAAGCAGATATCTGGGCAAAAGTTATTTGGGGAGATATTGGCAGACCAGATTTATTAGCAAAAGACTTGAACGAAGATTATAATATAGACTTGAAAGATTTATTGAATGTAAGAACGTTTCTAGACCATAATCGTATTTGGGAAAAACCAAAAACTACAACTAGTAGAATTAGTAACTCAACTGGAGCTTATGCATCTCAAGGAAAAAGATTAAATAATAATTTGATTGAAGATTCCCTTTTAGAACATCTACAAAAATGGAAACCTTATGTAGAACAATTTGGTTTATTGATAATTGAGTTACACACAATAAACCCAGAATTATCAGCAAATAATCTTGGAAAAACTGCTGCAACTGCTTACGATGGCACACATGGTTTTAGCGACCAATATATTCTAGAAGTAGATGTTTTTAAAAACATTGCTAAAGAAGCTGGTTTAGAACCAGATGAACGCTATTTTTCAAGATTTCCTGAGACTAATTTAGCAACAGTAAGTATTAATCTATTAAAAGGTAAATAAATAACACAAATGTCTGACAAAGAAAATGCACCATTAATTACTAGAGATTGGCTAGCTATAGAACGAACAAAACTAGCAAACGAACGCACCTTTCTAGCCTATTTTAGAACCTTTATAGTGCTTTTAGGAACAGGAGTAACCATCTTAAAACTTGAGATATTTACTGAGCTAAAATCGTTTGGTATTATTTTAGTTATTGTTTCGCCAATACTATTATTGATAGGAGTTATTAGATTAATTTACGTTAGAAAATTAATCAGAAAACACTATAAAGTTTAAAACAAACACATCTCCAATTACAAGTAAAAACATATATGAAAGCAGTTTCTGTAGTTACCATAAAGAAAGAATTACAACATCGTTCTACTGAAGAGTTGATGGCACTTTGTTTGCGTTTAGCTAAATTTAAAAAGGAGAATAAAGAACTCCTCACCTATTTGTTATTTGAATCTCATGATGAATCTGGTTATATAGAAACCGTAAAACAAGAAATTGACGAGCAGTTTGAAAATATAAATACAGATAGTTATTTCTACATTAAAAAAAGTGTCCGTAAAATTTTAAGAAACATTAAAAAATACGCGAGATACTCACTTAAAAAAGAGACTGAAGTAGAGCTTCTACTCTATTTCTGTTATACTTTAAAAGACTTTGAACCATCCATAAAAAGAAATGTGACGCTTACTAATATTTATGAAAGACAAATTCTAATGATTAAAAAAATAGTGGCGACACTTCATGAAGACTTACAATATGATTATAATCAAGAGTTAGAGACATTAGAGAATTAACAGATTATGACAACAACACCAGAACACGACCAACGTATCGCAAAAATGACATTCGCTTCTGTTTACCCACATTATGTTACAAAAGTGGAAAATAAAGGCAGAAAAATAGCTGAGTTACACCAAGTAATAGAATGGCTGACTGGATTCAATGAAGACAAACTGCAAGAACTAATTGATGATAAAGTGACATTTGAAACCTTCTTTAAAAAAGCAAAATTAAACCCTAATGCGAACCTTATAAAAGGTGTTATCTGTGGCTATAGAATAGAAGACATAGAAACGCCATTAACAAAACAAGTGAGATATCTAGATAAATTGATAGACGAATTAGCTAAAGGACGCAAAATGGAAAAGATTTTACGTGCTGGTTAGTTGACTTAATAATATCAACCACTAAAAAAACATCTAACTATTAATTCATAATCCTAACAATCATTTCTTTTAGCAAATCACTTTGCCCTACAGCATTAGACCCAACACCTTTACTTCTCACATCAAACTCTCTTAAAGTCGCTATGATACCACTTACCTTTTTCATTGGGTAATTCCTGGTAGCAGCAATATATTCGTTAGCGAAATAGGGGTTTATTTTTAATGAAGAAGCTACACTTCTTGGGGATTTATCGTGCAAACCATGCAAGTGTAATAGTTTAGAGAAAAAACTATATAATAAAGACACTGTAACAACCATGGGATTATCCTTTGGGTTTTCACCAAAATATTTAATAATCTGGTTAGCCTTTAAAACATCTTTTGCTCCTACAGCTTTTTGTAGCTCAAAATTATTATAGTCCTTACTAATACCAATATTTTGTTCTATATGCTCTGGTGTTATTTGCGTGCCTTCAGGTAGAATAATTTTTAGTTTATCCAACTCATTGGCAATTTTACTTAAATCAGTTCCTAAAAACTCAGCAAGCATTTGTGCAGCTTTTGGAGAAATGGTGTAATTATGTCCAGAAAGCACACGTCTTATCCAATCTGCTATTTGATTATCGTACAGCTTTTTACTTTCAAAAATAACACCTCCTTTTTTTAGTGCTTTATAAAGTTTCTTTCGTTTATCAATCGTTTTATACTTATAATTAATCACTAAAATTGTTGTAGGCTGAGGCTGTTCGACATAATCAACTAATTTTTCAATCGTTCTAGATAAATCTTGTGCTTCTTTAACTATAACCACTTGATGTTCTGCCATCATTGGATAACGCTTTGCTTGACCAACAATATCTTCAACAGATACATCACGTCCATACAAAACCATTTGGTTAAAGCCTTTTTCTTCTTCAGTAAGAATTGAAGATTCAATAAACTTTGAAATTTCATCTATATAATAAGACTCCTCTCCCATTAAAAAATAAATAGGAGATAACTTACCATTTTTAATATCTGTTACTAATTGTCTTACCTCGTCCAAACTTCTTAGATTCTCTGCCTGACCATTATACAGGCAAATTAAAATACCTTAAGCCAAAAATTGTTAATGACATTTGGTATTTGATTAATGTAGATTAACTTTGAAAAAAACTGAATACTAATTAATGCAAGAGTTAAACTTTTCAAAGTTTCCGTTTCGTTTCAAAAATAGCGAAAATAAAATTTCTATATTCGATTGTATTCGTAAAAAATTTGTGATTTTACAACCGGAAGAATGGGTTAGACAACATTGCATTCAGTTTTTGATTCAAGAAAAAAAATATCCCATTTCATTAATCAATGTTGAAAAGGAGTTAAAAGTTAATAAATTAAGCAAACGATACGATATAGTTGTGTTTAATCCAGATGGAAGCATTCATCTTATTGTGGAATGTAAAGCGCCACAAATAGCTATAAAACAAGAAGCTTTCGACCAGATTGCTCGTTATAATCTTGTTTTAAAAGCGACTTATTTAATGGTTACTAATGGAATAAATCATTATTATTGTCAGATGGATTTCATAAGCGAATGTTATCAATTTCTAAAAGATATTCCAGAATATAAAAAATGAAACTAGCCATCGTCATATTAAACTGGAATGGAAAAGAATTATTAAAACAATTCTTGCCTTCAGTTATAAAACACTCGCAACAAGCAAAAATTTATGTAGCTGACAATGCCTCGACTGATGATTCTATTACTTTTTTAAAAAACAATTTCCCTTCAATAAAAATCATTAAAAATCAAGAAAATGGTGGTTATGCTAAAGGATATAATGATGCCTTAAAACAAGTAGATGAGGACATATATTGTTTACTTAATAGCGATGTAGAAGTCACTGAAAATTGGTTGTCTTCAATTATAGATGAATTTGAACAACATCCTGAAACTGCAATCATTCAGCCAAAAATATTAGATTACAAAAACAAAGGTTCTTTTGAATATGCTGGAGCTGCAGGTGGTTTTATAGATAAATATGGTTACCCATTCTGTCGTGGACGTATTTTTAATACCATTGAAAAAGATTTAGGTCAATACAACAATAATACTGATATCTTCTGGGCTTCTGGAGCCTGCTTTTTTGTTAGAAAAGACGTTTTCAATACATTAAATGGTTTCGACGAATCTTTTTTTGCACACATGGAAGAAATAGATTTTTGTTGGAGAGCCTTCAATTTAAACTATAAAACTAAGTATGTTGGCACATCTGCAGTTTTTCATGTTGGTGGAGCAACTTTAAACAATACACAACCAAAAAAAACCTATTTAAATTTTAGAAATAGCCTCTTTACATTAGTAAAAAATGTCAATGGCAACATCTTCCTTTTAGTCTTTATGAGACTCCTTTTAGATGGGATTGCAGGAATTAAATTCTTACTAGAATTTAAACCTGAACATACCTTCTCAATTATAAAGGCTCATTTTAGTTTTTATGCTCATTTACCTAGATTATTAAAGCAACGCAATAAAAATTCTAAGAGCGATAACTACTTTCATAAAAAATCAATTGTTTGGCTTTATTATATAAGTAAACGCAAGTATTTTAATTGTTTATAAAATTGTTAAAATTTTTGTTAATACACATCTATACTATTCTTCTTTTATATAATTTTGGTATGATAATTAATAACATCTAAAACTAAAAACAATTATGAAAAGAATATTGATATTAGGCTCTTTTGCCTTATTACTATTAGGTTCTTGTGTATCTAAGAAAGAATATGCAGCATTAGAGTCAAAACAAAAAGAAACACAAGATTTATTAAATACTGCGACAGTAAAACTAAATTCATGTTTAGAAGAAAAAGCTTCTGCAACTGCAAGAGCCACTGCATTAGAAGATCAAGTATCAGATTTACGTAAAAGCAACGACAACTTAACAGTTTTATCTGCAAAAGGTGCTAGTAACGTAGAAAAAACTTTAGAAAGTATTAAAGAAAAAGACTTAAAAATATCTCGTCTACAAGATGCTTTAACTCAAAAAGATAGCGTAACACTTGCTTTAGTAACTAGTTTAAAACGCGAAGTTGGTATTAACGATCCTGACATTGAAATTAATGTTGAAAAAGGAGTTGTATTTATTTCTATTGCAGATAAATTATTATTTAAAAGTGGTAGCTACCATGTAACTGAAAAAGCTAAAGAAGTTCTAGCGAAGGTTGCTAAAGTGGTTAACAGTAAACCAGATTTTGAATGTATGGTTGAAAGTCATACTGATGATGTTCCTTACAACAAACCTCCTTTAATTGACAATTGGGACTTAAGTGTAAAACGTGCGACATCTGTAGTAAGAGTTTTGGAAGAATTAAAGGTAAACCCTCAACAACTAATTGCTGCTGGACGTAGTCATTACTTACCTTTAGTGCCTAATGATACTGCTGAGCATAAAGCAATGAACAGACGTACTAAAATTATAGTATTACCAAAAATCGATCAGTTTTATAAAATGGTTGAAGATGGAATGAAAGAGCTTTCCGAAGAAGAAAAGTAAAAGTGTTTATTGTACTAATAAAAAAAGCCCAATCGAGAGATTGGGCTTTTTTTATACTTAGGTTTTTATACTTACAAATTAAAAAATCTCTAAACTCCCTTTACCTTCTCTAACAATAATTGGTTCTTCTTCAGATAAATCAATAACTGTAGATGCTTGATTATCTCCATAACCTGCATCGATAACTAAATCTACCAAATCTTTCCACTTTTCATAAATAAGTTCTGGATCTGTAGTGTATTCTAACACTTCATCTTCATCATGAATAGAAGTTGATATAATTGGATTTCCTAATTGTTTTACAATTTCAATAGCAATTCTATTATTTGGAACACGAATACCAACCGTTTTTTTCTTTTTAAAAGGATGTGGTAAAGACTTCGCTCCTGGAAGAATAAACGTATAAGGTCCTGGCAATGCTCTCTTTAATATCTTAAATGTAGATGTATCTATTTGCTTTACATAATCACTAAGATTACTTAAATCTTCGCAAATAAATGAAAAATTAGATTTCTCTAGCTTAACATTTTTTATTCTTGCCACACGTTCTAAAGCTTTCATATTATTGATGTCGCAACCTAATCCATAAACCGTATCTGTTGGATAAATAATTAACCCTCCAGATTTTAAGACCATTACAACCTTAGCAATTTCTTTAGGGTTTGGGTTTTCTTCATATATTTTAATAAATTCAGCCATACTATATGTCTTAAAAAATCGTTAACTATACAAAAGTAACCAATTATATTATTTATGAAGCCTCTTAAAAGCTACTTATTCCTTTTAATATGTGTCATTACAATCGTTTCTTGTTCATTTGAAGACAACGAGAATAATACAATTGCTGATAATAACTTAAATCCAATAGAATACTACCAAGAACTCAATGTGTCTTATGGAATTGATAGTGACCAAACTTTCGACATTTACTTACCTGCCAATAGAACTTTAGAAACTGAAGTTATGATTTTAGTTCATGGTGGAGGCTGGTCAGCAGGAGATAAAAGCGATATGAATGGTTTTAAAGATTTTATTCGAAGTGAATTTCCTAATATGGGAATTGTTAACATAAATTACAGACTTGCAGGTGTGAACAATCAGGCTTATCCTATGCAAACAAAAGACATTACAACGATTATTAATCATTTAAAATCAAATCAGAATTTCTATGTTATTGATGACGATTTTGCTTTTATAGGTGCAAGTGCTGGAGCACATTTGTCTTTATTATGGAGTTATGCATTTGATACTGATAATAATATAGACATGGTTTGTAGTATTGTTGGTCCAACTAATTTTACAGATCCTGCATATTTAAATAATAACAATCCTGATTTACAAATCTTATTAGATTTATATGGTGTGGATACAACTTCAGAATATCTGGAAGAAGTAAGCCCATATCATAGAGTTACTAGCACTGCTCCACCAACCATATTATTTTATGGAGGTCAAGATCCATTAGTTCCAACAACACAAGGAACTGCTATGAGAGATAAACTTGAGGGGTTAAATGTTACTCATGAATTTACATTATATCCAAATGCTGGTCATGGTTGGACAGGCTTAGATTTGTTGGATACTAGTATCAAACTAAAAGCGTTTATTGAAACGCATTTTGATTAATTATTAACCTATAATTTCTAATTTCGCAAACCGAAGTAATAGTTTCTTAACGCCTCCTTTATTAAATTTTATTTCTGCTTTGGTATCTCCACCAACACCTTCAATTTTCAACACTTCTCCTTTGCCAAAACGCAGATGTTCTACAATATTTCCAACAACCAACTTACTATCAAACAAATTAGTATTGCCATTTGTTTTACTTACTGGTTTTAAATTTTTAGGTGTGCTAATAACCATTTTTTCTGGTTTAGAACTTGAGCCTTGTTTCTTTTTATAGGTCGGTTGAACAGGCTTTTTAAATCGGATTTTATTAGCATCTGCTCTTCTTTTAGTTTCTGGAATATCGTCTCCAAAAATATCGGCATCTAACATTGGATTAAATCGTCGTTCTTCAACAGGAGTAATAATATCCAGATACTCATCGTCAATTTCTTCAATAAAACGACTAGGTTCTGCATCTATTAATTTTCCCCAACGATAACGAGATAAGGCATAAGTTAAATAAGCTTGTTTTTCAGCTCTAGTAAGCGCCACATAAAACAAACGCCTCTCCTCCTCTAGCTCGCTTCTTGTATTCATACTCATAGCACTTGGAAATAAATCTTCTTCCAAACCAACAATATAAACATACGGAAACTCCAGCCCTTTTGCCAAGTGAATGGTCATTAATGCCACATGATCTGCATCGCCTTTATCTGCATCTAAATCNNTTAGCTGTTTGATTTATCACTTGAAAGCTTTGGATTAAGGTTACAAAATCTTTAAGCTTGTTTTTAGTACCTGAATTTAAATTAATTTCAATTTTATCAATATTCTGAAGCACTTCAAAAATTGAACGATTATAGCCATTAGCAGCTACAATCAGTCTATCAACAGTGGTTTGCCCAATACCTCTGGCTGGATAGTTAATAACACGCTTTAGAGCCTCTTCATCTGCTGGGTTAATTATTAAACGTAAATAAGACAAAACATCTTTAATCTCTTTACGTTGGTAGAAAGATAATCCTCCATAAATCCTATAAGGAATATCTCTTTTCCTGAGAGCATCTTCAATAGAACGAGATTGCGCATTGGTTCTATAAAGCACGGCAAAATCGCTATTAGGCAACTGATTTTGCATCTTATTTTCGAAAATAGAACTCGCTACAAAACGACCTTCATCACCATCAGTTAAAGAACGATTAACTTTTATTTTTGCACCTTCGTCATTAGAAGTCCAAACAACTTTATCAAGCTTTGTTTGATTTTTATCAATGATAGAATTTGCTGCATTTACTATATTTTTTGTAGAACGATAATTCTGCTCTAATCTGAAGAGTTTCACATCGTCATAATCCTTCTGAAAATTTAAAATATTATTTATGTTAGCTCCACGGAAAGCATAGATACTTTGCGCATCGTCTCCAACCACACAAATATTTTGAAAACGGTCTGAAAGCGCTCTAACTATTAGATACTGGCTATGATTGGTATCTTGATACTCATCTACTAAAATATAACGAAATTTATCTTGGTACTTTGCTAAAACATCTGGAAACCTGGTTAATAACTCATTAGTTTTCAATAACAAATCATCGAAATCCATAGCGCCAGCTTTAAAACATCTATCTACATAATTTTTATAAATTTCACCCATTTTTGGTCTCCTGGCCATAGTATCCGCTTCGATAAGCTCTGGGTTTTGATAGTATGCCTTAACAGTAATTAAGTTGTTTTTATATGAAGAAATTCTAGAACGAATCTGTTTATATTTATAGATATCCTTGTCCAGATTCATCTCTTTTATAATAGATGCTATAAGTCTATCTGAATCTTGAGTATCATAAATTGTAAAATTACTTGGATAGCCTAACCTGTCTGCTTCAAAACGTAATATTTTTGCAAAAACCGAGTGAAACGTTCCCATCCAAAGATTTTTGGCTTCACTAGTACCAACAATGGTTGCAATACGCTCTTTCATTTCTCGAGCAGCTTTATTAGTAAATGTTAAGGCTAGAATATTAAAAGCATCAACACCTTGACTCATTAAATAAGCAATTCTATACGTTAATACTCTAGTTTTACCAGAACCAGCTCCAGCAATCACTATCATTGGACCATCTTTCTGCAAAGTTGGTGCTAATTGTGCATCATTTAACTGGCTTAAATACTTCTCCAAATTATCTTCGTTTTTAAGAGCTAAAAATAAGTATTGTTTGACTTTTTAATAGGAAGAATTACGATTAATTATAAACAATTATATAATTTAACTATTTTAGATATCTTTATCCAAATTATTAAAAATATGAATTCAGCATTAAATTTTTTAGGTCACATTGTTTGGTGGCAATGGGTCCTTATTATTTTAGCTTTAGTAGCCATTCGAGATGTCTTTTTTCAGAAAAAACATACCATTAGCCATAATTTTCCAATTATTGGACATTTAAGATATTTAATGGAGAATATTGGACCTGAAATCCGTCAGTATTTTGTTGCAAACAATCGAGAAGAACTTCCTTTTAATAGAATTGAACGAAGCTGGATTTATGCATCTGCAAAAAAAGAAAACAATTACGAAGGCTTTGGAACCGATAGAGATATTTATGCGCATCAGCACATTTTTATTAATAACGCAATGTTACCATATAAAATAGATGAAAATCACCCAAATAAAATAGATAAAACTTTTTTGCCATGCGCTAAAGTTATGGGAGCATACAATAAAAGAAAAAAACCTTTTCGCCCTGGATCTGTAATAAATGTATCTGCTATGAGTTTTGGGTCTCTTTCTGCAAAAGCAGTAGAATCAATGAATAAAGGCGTTCAAATAGCTAATGCATACCATAATACAGGTGAAGGTGGTTTATCTCCTTATCATAGTTATGGTGGTGATGTTATTTTTCATATTGGAACCGGTTATTTTGGTGTACGAGACGACCATGGAAATTTTTCAATTGAAAAACTAGTTGCGTTAGTAGAAAAAAATCCATTTGTAAAAGCAATTGAAATAAAACTGTCGCAAGGAGCCAAACCAGGGAAAGGTGGTGTACTTCCTGGAGCAAAAATTACACAAGAAATATCTGAAATAAGAAATGTGCCTCTAGGAAAAGATGTACTCTCTCCACCAAACCATTCTGCTTTTTCGAATGTTCAAGAATTAACTGAGCTAATTGAAGATATAGCTGAAAAAACCGGTTTACCAGTTGGAATTAAAGCTGCTATTGGGAAATTAGATCAGTGGAAAGAACTCGCAGATATTATGAAAAAAACTGGAAAAGGTCCAGATTTCATTACTGTTGATGGTGGCGAAGGTGGTACTGGAGCTGCACCTCCTAGTTTCGCAGATCACGTTTCATTACCTTGGGTTTATGGCTTTAGCGATTTATATAAAATGTTTAAGGATAAGGATTTATGTGAAAGAATTGTATTTATTGGTAGTGGAAAATTAGGCTTTCCAGCAAAAGCAGCTATGGCATTTGCTATGGGAGCAGATTGCATTAATGTTGCTCGAGAAGCTATGATGAGTATTGGATGTATTCAAGCTCAGGTTTGCCATACCAATCGTTGCCCAAGTGGTGTTGCTACACAAAGTAAATGGTTACAAAATGGGATTGACCCTACTTTAAAATCTGAACGTTTAGCTCAGTATTTTAAAACATTTAGAAAAGAGTTAGTTGAAATAACTCATGCTGCAGGTCACGAGCATCCTTGCCAATTTGAAATGAGTGATATTGATGTTAATGTCGATGACCAACATTTATCTAAAGAATTAGATAGAACCTATAAATACCACAAAGCACCTGTTCCATTCACTTCTATGCAAGATTTAAAAGATTGTTTATATTTGGGAGGAAAAAATAATACCAACACTTAAATACTACTTATGGATTCTGAAAGAATTATTGATTTATTTTTATTTGCTATTCCTACATTAATCACTGGATTTATTGCCTATTACTTTTTTAAAGAGCATACAAAAAATGAAGATGGTAGAAGACGTTTTTTACTCCATAAAGACATGCAAGTAAACTCACTTCCAATTCGATTACAGGCTTATGAACGCATGGCTTTATTTTTAGAGAGAATATCACCTTCTAAATTACTCGTTAGAATGTCTCCAACTTCTTCAAATAAAGATGATTATGAATCTTTACTTATAGTTTCTATTGAACAAGAATTTGAGCACAATTTATCACAACAAATCTATATTAGCGATGATTGCTGGAGCATTATATCTGCTGCAAAAAACGCCACAATACAACTCATTAGAAAAGCAAGTTTATTAGAAAAAACAGACACTGCAAACAAGCTCAGAGAAGTTATTTTAACAGAAATGATGGAAAACAGAGCGCCTAGCAATGCAGCCTTGTCTTATATAAAAAAGGAAGTAAGTGAGTTGTGGTAACTATATATTAAGCGCCTTTTTTATTTTATTCATTTAATTTGAATTCTGTAATCTTAAAATAATTTTTTGATAATCTGGGTTTTTAGACAATTCCTCCAGCATGTTTTTTGCATACTTCTTGAATTGCCAATTGTAATGCGTTGATGCATCAACTAAATTAGTCAAAACCTCTTCATTAAATATATTTAAAGAGTTTAAATAATTAAATGATTGCAACCTCACTTCAAAACCATATTTAGCATCAGAATAACTTATTAATTCACTAAGGAAATCTGCTTGCTTCTCAAGTTGATATGAAGGTGTGGATAACGCTAAAGTCAACCATAACTGACGAACATTCTTATAATTAAACCCTATTATTTCACTAGTTTGATTTAAATAACTTACTCTGTCTTCTGGAAAATTTATCCACAAATGATACAAAGCAGATTCTATTGTTAGATATGAATCATCGTTTATCAAAGATTCGTAATTCCGCTTAAGACTTAGAGGTATTTCTTCTAAATATTGAGAAATAGCTTGTCTTGCCATTAAAGAGCCCTCAAAGACTTCTGTAGTAATTTTATCTGGTATCTGTGAGATTACTTTTCTTTTTGCTTGATCTGAAATAGGTGCTTTTAGATAATATTCGCATTTAGAAGTTAACAACTCACAATCAACCATTTCATATTCTTGAACAAAAGCAGATTGCATTAAGCTCTCTAAAGCCTCATTTACAGGGAATTCTATTTGTTCCAGCCAGATAGTCTTAAATTTAGTCAAATCTTGATTACTAGCTTTTTCAGCTTCTGAGATAAAATCTTCAGTTTTTACCAAACCAAAAGCATGAGCTTTTAAATACACTTCAACAGCTTGTTTAAAAGCCTTATCTCCAACCTGCTCTCTCAAAATATGCAATGCCCAAGCACCACGCTTATAAAACGTTGTACTACTAGCTTTTGGATTTAATAACGAGGTACTTGTTTCAGATCTATTCTGATCTATTAATTCCTGAGCATACTCATACAATTTCCAGTAATAATAATTTTCTCCAAACACTTCCTTTTCCGCTAAAAGCGCATAAAATGTAGCAAACCCCTCCTGGAGCCAATGATGTTCTCCACTCTTTGCTGTAACATAATCGCCAAACCACTGATGAGCAAGCTCATGCGCATTCACATTAACATAATTCCTATCTACAAAGGCTGTAGAATCTACCACAAACCCATCAGAAAAAATGGTTGCACTTGTGTTTTCCATTCCAGCATATAGAAAATCATGAACTGGAATCTGTTTGTAATTTTGCCAAGGATAAGGAATACCAATTTCTGTTTCAAAAAAATCGAACATTTGCTTTGTGTATCGATATGTTGGTTCAGCTTTTAACGAATCTTCAGGATAATAATACATTTCTAATGGAACGCCACTATTAGACACTTCCTCTATTTTATCATACTTACCAATTACAAAAGCCACTAAGTAACTAGACATAGGCTGTTTCATATCAAAATGCCAGATAATATTTTCGTTTTCTTTTTCTTTATTTATAAGTTTACCATTAGCAATTACTTTATAATCTTCGTTAAAAAGAATCGATAAGTCAAATTCCATTTTATCGTTAGTATCATCTAAACTTGGGAGCCATTTACTAGTATATTTCCCTTGCCCTTGCGTCCAGATTTGATTTGGAGCTTCATTTTTCCAGCCAACAAAATAAAGTGCCTTTTTTGGTTGAGCTTCGTATTTAAAACGCAGATAATACTCTTTACCTGACTCAAAATCAGAATAGACAATAAGTTTTTTGTTGTCGTTTTTAATTACCGCCTTCTTATCATTTAAAAATACCTCCTCAAAATTCATATTAATAGCATC
>DFBO01000150.1:1036-14267 GCA_002366675.1 Flavobacteriaceae bacterium UBA3078 | reverse complement strand
GTTTCTGGTCCACCTAAAACATCTAAGTATTGCATGTTTTCTGATAATTCATCTGGATATCCATTAAAGAATTTATTTTCATTAACAGAGCCGTTTGGACTACCTTCACCTGAAGCGCCATTATCTGCTGCATACAATACAATAGTGTTTTCTAATTGCCCACTTTCTTCCAAATAGTCAATAACTCTACCTACTTGTGCATCTGTATATTCAGAAAAAGCAGCATATACTTCTGCCATTTTTGCAAACAATTTCTTTTCATCGTCATTTAAAGTATCCCAAGGGCGTACCATATCAATAGCTTCTGCCATATCTTCACGCATAGGGTTCATTGGAGTATTAACAGTACCTTCTGGCATAATTCCTTTTTCTATCATACGTTCTGTAACCCAATCCCTGTAGGCATCATAACCTGCGTCAAACTTTCCTTTGTATTTTGCAATGTAATCTTCTGGAGCGTGATGAGGTGCATGGTTAGCTCCTGGATTGTACCACATATACCAAGGTTTAGAAGGGTTGGTTGCTTGTTGATCACGAATCATTCCTAACGCATGGTCTGCTAAATCTTTAGAAAGGTGGTACCCTTCTTCAAATTCTTTTTCTACAAAATGATTGTCTTCAATTAAATCTGGATACCATTGGTTGGTTTCTCCACCAATAAAACCGTAAAAACGATCCCAACCCATTTGTAAAGGCCATTGTTTTTTGCTTGCACCAGAAGCTACATCTTGTTCAGGTACGTTGTGGTTTTTTCCAATCCAAAAAGTACTATAGCCATTTTCTTGTAAAATTGCTGAAAACGGAACTACTTCTGGTCCCATTCTTCCATTTGCTCCAGGAAAACCATCGGCAGTTTCTGTAATCGCAGCCATCCCATTTAAGTGGTGATTTCTTCCTGTTTGTATGGTAGAACGTGTTGGTGAACACAAAGCTGTGGTATGCCATTGTGTATAAGTCAAACCGTTTGCAGCTAACTTATCCATGGTTGGCATATTAATACCTCCACCATAAGGAGACCAAGCACCTAAACCTGTATCATCATATAGAATAAAAAGAACATTTGGAGCGCCTTCTGGAGCTGATTTTGGTGTGTAAGCTGCCCAATCTGATTCTGAATCACGGACATCTAGTGCAATTTTTCCATTGAAGCCATCTTTAGCTACAGCAGTTTTCTCAGTTTTAGTATCTTGTTTTGTGTCACAAGAAACAATTAACAACATGCAAAAAAGTGAGCTAAAAAAATAGATTGCTCTTTGCAAATTGATTGTTTGTTTTTTCATAATTAGTTGTTATGTATTTATTATTAATGTATATAAAGTTATGGATAACCTTAGGACCATACAAAACTATACGAATTGAGCTTTAAAAAAAATATCAAATGATATTTCTTGAAACTTCTTTTTTAATTCTATGTAGAGTTAAGGGTTTGATACCTAAAAAACTTGCGATATGCTTATCAAATGTTGTTTTTAGATACATAGGATTCTGCTTAATTAAATCTAAATACCGTTCTTTTGGTGTCATGTAAACAAAAGTGTAAATACGATGTGAAAATGCTGAAATTATCTCTTTTAAAATATTGATATGAAGCAACATTATTTTAGGGTTTTTATAGCCCAATGCTTCTAATTCTTCAACGTTGAATTTAAGGATATGTGTATCACCTATTGCTTCGGTATTCAGTATTTGTGGTTTGTCTTCGAAAACTCTTGCATCACCAAAAAAATAACCTTCTGCTCTTAAGTGACAATTAAGTTCATGACCATTTTCATTAATGCTGTAAGCTCTTGAACAGCCTTTTAAAATTAAAAAAAGGTGTTTATCTAATCGGCCACATTTAAGTATTATCTCTTTGTTTTTATAAACTTCATATTGAGATAGGTTTAAAAAAAGTTCTATTTCCTTTTTTTTTAGATAAGGAATATATTGTTCGACCAATTGTTCAATTTCTGTTTTAGATAAAGACATAATAATTTAAAGAAATTATATTTTATGGTTTTGCTTAATGAATTAATACAAATTTAAGAGGTTCTATAAAAAACGAATAACAATTCAATTTTTTTTTTTGAACAGATTAGAAATGTTTCAATTTAATAATAGTTCCTATAGAATTTATTGGTTAAAAGTATTAGGTTGTTTACTTTTGTGCAACAAAAAATTAAGAGATTCCTTTCTTTTAATGAAATAACAAATAATTCAATAAAGATGAATTTACACGAATATCAAGGAAAAGAGATATTAGCAAACTTTGGAGTACGTATTCAAAGAGGAATGGTAGCAAAAAATGCTCAAGAAGCTGTTGCTGCTGCTAAACAATTAACTGCTGAAACAGGAACAGGTTGGCACGTAATTAAAGCTCAGGTTCACGCTGGTGGACGTGGAAAAGGCGGAGGAGTTAAACTTGCTAAAAACCTTCAAGAAGTTGAACAGATTGCAGGTCAGATAATAGGTATGAATTTAATTACACCACAAACGTCTGCTGAAGGTAAGAAAGTTCATCAAGTTTTAATTGCAGAGGATGTTTATTATCCAGGTGAAACTGAAACGAGTGAATTCTATATGTCTGTACTTTTAAATCGTGCTACTGGTAAGAACATGATTATGTATTCTACAGAAGGTGGAATGGATATTGAAACAGTTGCTGAACAAACACCACACTTAATTTTTACTGAAGAAGTAGATCCTTCTGTTGGCTTAATGCCTTTTCAAGCTAGACGTATAGCTTTTAATTTAGGATTAGATGGTCTTGCATTTAAAGAAATGACGAAGTTTGTTTCTGCTTTATATACTGCTTATGTGCAGTCAGATTCTTCTTTATTCGAAATCAATCCAGTTTTAAAAACTAGCGATAATAAAATTATGGCTGTAGATGCTAAGGTGACTATTGACGACAATGCACTTTACAGACATAAAGATTATAACGATTTACGTGATTTACGTGAAGAAAATCCTATTGAAGTTGAAGCAGGAGCTTTAGGACTTAATTATGTGGACTTAGACGGAAACGTTGGTTGTATGGTTAATGGAGCTGGACTTGCAATGGCAACCATGGATTTAATAAAACAAGCAGGTGGAGAACCAGCTAATTTTTTAGATGTTGGAGGTACTGCAGATGCTGCTAGAGTAGAAGCTGCTTTTAAAATTATATTAAAAGATCCAAATGTAAAAGCTATTTTAATTAACATATTTGGTGGTATTGTAAGATGTGATCGTGTGGCTCAAGGTGTTATTGATGCTTATAAAAACATGGGTAACATTGCTGTACCTATTATTGTTAGATTACAAGGAACAAATGCAGATATCGCTAAAGAATTAATTGATAATTCTGGTCTAGATGTATTGAGCGCTACAGAATTCCAAGAAGCTGCAGATAAAGTACAGAAAGTATTGTCTTAAATTATATAGAAATTTATTCTTAGCAAAGAAGCGAAGAAGTTTAATAAAAAAAAGAGCAACCATTTTGGTTGCTCTTTTTTTTAGTCTTAAAAAATTAACAGACTAGTAATCATTTTGTTAATGAGTATCTAAAATAATGTTAAGTATTCGTTAAACAGATGTATGTCCTGTAACAATTTTATTTTAATCAAGTCTATTTAGTATAAATCAATTAAAAACGAATATTATGAAAACTATTAAAAAATTAGTGCTTGTTTTAGCAATTACTTTTTCAAGCGTGCTTTCTGCAAGCACAAATCCAACAAATGAAGAGCCTTCAGTTTTATCTACAGAAATTGCAGCCTTATTAGACAGTCCGAATTTTAGAATAGCTGATGAGTTATTAGCTAAAGTAACTTTTGTTCTAAATCAAAAGAATGAGATTGTAGTATTAAATGTAGATACAGATAATAGTCAGTTAGAAGGCTATATTAAGAGTAGATTAAACTACAATAAATTGCCAACACAAACGGCTGATAAAGGTATAACTTATGTTGTGCCAGTTAGATTAACCGTTAAGTAGAAAAAGTTTTTAAATAAAAAAAGAGCAACTAATCATTGCTCTTTTTTTGTGTTTTATAGTTTGGTCTTTTTTCATCTTTTTTTGGCATTGGTCCTCTTAAGTGGATGACCAAACCATTTAAGAAATTTCTTAAAATCTGATCGCCACATTCCATGTAATTTGGATGATCTTCCTTTCTAAAAAAGGCACCAAGTTCACTCTTAGAAATTCTAAAATCTACTAATTCTAAGATTTTTACAATTTCATCATCTCGTAGTTTTAAAGCGACTCTTAATTTTTTAAAAATATCGTTGTTTGTCATGTTAGAAAATATTGTTTTTATGATTCATTATTAAAAAAATCGACCAAATGCATAGTGATTTCAATAGGTTGATAATCAGCATTTTAATAAATTATTATTTTGAAATGTAAGATAATAACGATGAAATGCATTAAATTTTTCGACAAGTTACAAATTATAAGGGATTATTAAATGTTGTATATAAGTATCTTTATAATGTAATTATTAATCCATTCCTCCCATGATTAACAAGGTTGAAAAACTAAGCCTTTTGTCTGAAATGATTTCATTCGCAAAAAATGAAAGCAATTTAAAGCCGATTGAATATAACTTTTTATTAGCAATTGCGAAACAATTAGATATATCAAGAGAAGACTTCGATTATTTAATAGAGCATCCTATAAATTATATTCATTTAGAATCTCATAGCGAACGCATAGTTCAATTTCATAGATTGGTTTTATTAATGAATATTGATGAAGAACATACACATAAAGAAAGAATAAAACTGTTTAATTACGGAATTCGTATGGGCTTAAGCCATGAGTCAATAAATAAAGTTTTGTACTTAATGGAAAGTTTTCCTAATAAAATAGTGCCACCAGATGTGTTGATTGATATATTTAAGGTTCAGTATAATTAATTTTTTTAATCGTTATTAGAATTATTTATGGATTCCTTAATCTAACTCTCCGAATTTTTCTTACGAAAAGCCCACCTCTCTTTAGCAAAAGAAAGGAATATATCTTACTAAATATTGTTACTACATAATAAGCTCTCCTTTTAATTTTAAGAGGAGAATGAATTTCAATTTTCACTAAGAAAATTGGAAGAAAGAGGTGTTTTAAAACAAAAAAAGAGATTTTAATTTAAACTTTTAGTTTTTCAAGCTTCACTTGATATGCTTTAATTTCATCTCTAAATTTTGCTGCTTGCAAAAAATCTAAGGCTTTTGCAGCTTCTTCCATGAATTTTCTTTTTTCACGAATTTTCTTTTCAAGTTCACCTTTAGTAAGATATTTGCTTTCAGGCTCAGCTGCTTTTAAGGCTTCCAATTCGTAACTATAAGTACTTACTGAATTTTTCGATAAAGCATTATCAAGACTTTTATTTAAGGCTTTTGGAGTAATATTATTTTCAGTATTATAAGCAATTTGTTTTTCGCGTCTGTAATTAGTTTCATCGATGGTTCTTTGCATGCTCTTGGTAATTTTATCGGCATACATAATAGCTTTTCCGTTTAGATTTCTTGCAGCTCTACCAACCGTTTGTGTTAATGATCTTGCCGAACGTAAAAAACCTTCTTTATCTGCATCAAGAATAGCAACTAAAGAGACTTCAGGTAAATCTAATCCTTCACGAAGTAAATTGACTCCAACTAAGACATCAAACATACCAGCACGTAAATCTTGCATAATTTGTACGCGTTCTAACGTATCTACATCACTATGGATATATCTTACACGAATTTGAATTCGTGCTAAATATTTTGTCAATTCTTCAGCCATACGTTTAGTTAGGGTTGTAACCAAAGTACGCTCGTCTTTCTCTACTCTAATCTGGATTTCTTCAATTAAATCGTCTATTTGGTTTAAACTAGGTCTTACTTCAATTGTAGGATCTAAAAGGCCAGTAGGACGAATTACTTGCTCGACATAAACACCATCTGTTTTTTGAAGCTCGTAATCTGCAGGAGTTGCACTTACATAAATTACTTGATTTTGCTGTGCTTCAAATTCTTCAAATTTTAAAGGTCTATTGTCCATAGCTGCTGGTAATCTAAACCCATATTCTACCAGATTTTCCTTTCTACTTCTGTCTCCACCATACATGGCATGAACTTGCGAAATGGTTACGTGACTTTCATCAACCACCATTAAATAATCGTCTGGAAAATAGTCTAACAAACAGAAAGGTCTAGTTCCTGGTTGCCTGCCATCTAGATACCTGGAATAGTTTTCAATTCCTGAACAATAACCTAGTTCACGAATCATTTCTAAATCGAATTCGGTTCGCTCCTTAAGTCTTTTGGCTTCAAGATGTTTTCCAATTTCCTTGAAATAATCATATTGCTTTACTAAATCGTCTTGAATATCTTTGATAGCTCCTTGTAAGATATCTGGAGACGTAACAAACATATTTGCTGGATAAATATTTAGTCTATCGTATTTTTCAATCAGTTCATTGGTTTGAATATTGAACGCTTCAATTTCTTCAATCTCATCACCAAAAAAGTGGATTCTAAAAGCATGATCGTCATAACTTGGAAACACATCAACTGTATCTCCTTTTATCCTGAAATTCCCATGATTAAATTCAGCTTCAGTTCTGGAATACAAACTTTGAACGAGTCTATGAAGCAATTTAGTTCGTGAAATAACTTGATCTTTTTCAAGTGAAATGACGTTTTTTTGAAATTCAGCAGGATTTCCAATACCATATAAACAAGACACCGAAGCAACTACCAAAACATCTCGTCTGCCAGAAAGAAGGGAAGAAGTAGTACTTAATCTCATTTTTTCAATTTCCTCATTTATTGAAAGATCTTTTTCAATATAAACGCCTGATACTGGAATATAGGCTTCAGGTTGATAATAGTCGTAATAGGACACAAAATATTCGACTGCATTCTCAGGAAAAAACTGTTTAAACTCAGAATATAATTGTGCCGCTAGTGTCTTGTTATGTGCTAAAACTAAAGTAGGCTTTTGTACTTTTTCAATAACATTTGCAACTGTAAATGTTTTACCAGAACCAGTAACACCAAGTAGTGTTTGGTATTTTTCTTGAGTATCTAGACCTTCTGCTAATTGTTTAATAGCTTGAGGTTGATCTCCAGTTGGACTAAATTCTGATTTTATCTTAAATTTCATTGAATAAGTGACTAAAGTACTAGAATTGTCTAAATTACTTAAAGTAGTTGGATTTTGGAATTTTGAATGAAACTTTCGTTTATCGTTTTAATGTAAAATGACCACGATATTCTTTTCCATTTGTTAAAGTAACTACAAACCAATAATCGTCGCTTGGCTGAGACTCTCCATTAAATGTGCCATTCCAGCCATTGCCAAAAGCACTTAATTCTTTAATAAGTTTTCCATGACGATTGAAAACCTTTACAATAACATGAGTTTCCAAATAGTTTAATCCAACAGGTTTCCAATAATCATTATAACCATCGCCATTTGGAGTGAAAAATTTAGGAAAACCTAATACTGAAACGTCTTCGGTTACAACGCCACAACCATTTTTATCTATCACATAAACAGTATGATATCCAGCCGAAACATTTGTAAATACATTACTATTTTGAAAACTACCATTATCTAAAGCGTATTCGTAATCTCCTTCGCCAGAAACTTGTATAGTAATTGAATTATTATTTGTTGCTTCAGTAACAAAAACATCATCAATAGTTGCAATATTAGAAGGCAAAACAGTTATGGTTCTTGAGCTTGAACAGCCATAAATATTAGTAACAGTTACTATATAAATTCCAGTTTCATTAACTAAAATCTGTTCTGAATTCTGCATCAAATCTATACTGCCTAATTCCCATTGATAAGTAAAGTCTGAAGGTAAACCATTTGTAATTCCAGCTTCTAAAATGATGGTTTCTGGATAGGTGTTCAAACAATAAATGGATTCCTCGTTTGGTTCTAATTCAGGAATAGGAAACACAATTAAATTTATGGATGTGTAAGCATAGCACATACCATTATCTATAATTTGTACATAAAGTGTGTCCAAATAAGGACTGTCTATATTCTCATAAGTTCCAGAAAGCCCATTTTCTTGATTTTCTAAATCATTTTGAGAACTATAAAATAAAACACTTGCTGAGTTAGGCACGTCACTTTGGGAGATGACAAAATTTGAAATATCATTTAGATTAAAATTTAATACACCATCATTATTGTCATCACAAGAATCATAAGAAGGCAATATGATAGTGTTATTAGCAAAATCTAATGTGACTTCTGCTATTGAGATACATCCATTTGAATTTGAAACTCTAGCATAAACAATTTGCATGAGTGATGTGTTTTCATAATTCGTTGGATTAGGAATAGGACTCGCACCTGATTCTGCTTCTACTTGTGATAAATAAAAGTTTTCAATAGTTAAAGAATTGTCATTATTTGTAATGGCAGCTAGTGCATCAAATAAATTATAATTTGTAAATCCATCTAAATTTGTATCGCAAGCTACTAATGTTGTATTACTTCCTATTGGATTAGGTACATATTCTATTATAGCTTCTCCATTAAGGATACAACCATTTATTGTTGCTTCTACACTATATATTCCAGCTTCAATAACATTTAAAATAGTATTCGTTTCTCCTATTAGTTCTACGCCATCTTTAAACCACTTATATGTATTTGTGTTTCCAGGTTCGGTAACTTGTAGTTGAACGGTTTCATTTTCACAAAGTGCAGTTCCATTAGCAATTAATAAATCTGGACCAATATCTGTTGCAAGTTGAAAACCACCAGCTTCAAGGAATACTGCTGAGTCGTATCTGTAATTTTGTTCATCAGCAATAACTAATTTTACATGATAGATTTCATTTGGAATGACATTAGCAGTAGCTGTTAAAACAGTTGTTTGACCATTGAAATTTATAGGCGCATTGGCATCATTCCAACTTCCAAAATAAGATTCATTTATTGGGTCGCAAGCACCTGGAATACCAGAATGAACAGTTGTTACTTTTACTGGAGTTTGAGTACCAGGAATTACAGCAATATTTTCATAATTTGTTTCGCCTACTTTTCTAATTAAAAAACCAAACAAATCTGAATATCGACATGTATTTGCATTTCCTTCTTGATATTCTTCTGAAGCAAAAAGATATCTAAATCTTATTTGATTTGCGACTACTGCTCTAAAGTTAAACTCTAAAATAGTTGCATTTAGCGTATTCGATTCGTTTAATGCATTTTCTAAGTCTAAATCTCCAATCCATCCAGATGCATCATCGTCACTTAAAGACATGTTTGGTCCTTGGACATTTGTTAGTTTTCCAGTACTAAGTACGATGCCATTTTGAAAAGGAAAAGAAGAACCATTAGCATCAAAATAACCATAACTTTCATCTGTACCATTAAAATTTCCACCTATAACATTGTTGACAACCACATCCGAAATGCAATTGCTACCAATTAAGATATCTTCAATGAGTTCTTGAGCAGTATAAGTGTTGCTGTCTGTAATTACATTTTGGGAAAACGTAACAGAAGAAATGAAAATAAAAATGATTAATAAATAGGGCTTCATTAATAGTTCTTAGTTTGCAAAGATAACTATTAATGATTTTTTTTAAAGTATAAAATTTGTTAAAGACGTTTAGGGTTTTTCTATCTCTTTAAAGCAAAATGCCGTTTCACTTCAAACTCAATGTCTCCTTTCTTTACCTTGGCTAAAAACCAATAATCATTAGAAGGCATGTGTTCACCTCTATAGGTTCCATCCCAACCAGGTGAACTATGATTTAAAGTTTTAATTAGTTTTCCATACCTGTCAAAAATATAAACAACAGTTCCTGTAAGTTGGCTGACTCCAGTTATATGCCAAGTATCATTATAACCATCGTTATTTGGTGTGAAAAATAATGGTGCATCAATAATAACAATGGTTTTTATAGCAGAAGCACAACCATTTAAATCGATTACTTCAATAATATGTGGTCCAAGAGTGACATTGTAGAATACGTTCGATTCTTGTGGAACACCATGATCTAATGTGTATAAATAATTACCAATACCACTAATGGTTACTGTAATATTGTTTGGATTTGAAAAATCGATGGTTTCAGTAAATTCTATGGTTGCTTGTTCAGATTCTATTACGTTAAACGTAGAAGTGGTTTGGCATCCATCTATTGAAGTGACAGTTACTGTATAGTTTCCAATGTCTGTTATCTCAATTACTGGAGTTGAAACATTTGTTGACCATAAATACGTGTCATCAGCAAAACCAGTTTCAGCAGAAACCACCAATGGTAAATTATCTAAACAAACTGTTTGATCTGGAATATCTACATTTGGTTTTCTGTTAACAATAGTCATAAATGAGGTCGTGTTAAAACAACTTGTTAAATTATTTTCAATTCGTACATAAATCGTCTGTTGGTCGAAAGCATTATAATTTAAATCTGAAATGGCATTCGTATTGTCCATAGCTTCTTCTTCCAACTCAAAATAACTTACTGTAAATTGATTTGGATCTTGAGTGCCAAGAACAATGGAGGTTTGTTGTGATAAATTGAAAACCAACATACTGTCAAAATCATTATCGCAAGCAATTAAATTAGGAGGTTGGTTAGCAATTGGTGTTGGATTTACTAATAAATTAAATGAATCAACAGCATCACAACCAGTATCCGTATAAATTGCGTGTACAAAAATAGTATCGTTATTAGAGGTGTAATTGTAATCTGTGCTTAATTGGTTTTGAGTGTTTAGAGCATCTGTTAACGTAGCGTAAAATGATAAATCGACAGGTTGTTGTGTTCCAATTAAACTTTCAACAGCATCTAATAAATTATAAGTATTTGTATTGTTATCGCAAGTTTCAATAGTTGTTGTATCTATAGCAGGAGGTAAGTTTACTATTAATTCTAAAGGAATTTTTACATAGCAATTAGAGACTGTATTCGTTACTTTTATATAAACAGTTTGTGGGTTGGACGTGTTGTTATAGGCACTAGGGTTTGGAATTGTCATATTATTATTGTCAGCGTCTTCAATAGTTTCATGATAGGTTACTAAAATATCATCTTGTCTAATATCTAACACTTCAGCTTCAGAAACAGTTAAATTAAAACTAACCGAACCATCTTGGTCTGTATCGCATTCTGTTAAAGCAGATGCTGAATTTACTAAAGGAACTTGAATAACATTTAAACCAAATTCTGCTATAGCATGACAGTATGTGCCATTTTCTACTCGAGCATATATTTGCTGAGGATTTGTTTGATTTGTATAATCTAAAGGTAATTGGTTTTGTTCGTTTTCAGCATCTAACAATGACTCGTAAAATGTAATTGTTAATGTTTCTGGGCTATTTTGAGACATTTCAGTAATAATAGCATCTAAGTCAAATAATTCTTGGCTGTCGTTAGATTGGTCATCACATAAAAAGGTGTCTAGAGGTGCATCAAAAAGAGGAATAGAGCCTACTTCAATTACAAAAGAAGACACTCCAAAACAATCTTCATCACTGATGTTTTCAATTCTAACATGAATGGTTTGAGGATTGGATTGATTTTCAAAAGCAACCGTTTTGTCAATTATATTTGATCTACTTAACGCATCAGATGCATTTTCAAAATATAGCACACGTTTACCAGTTTGACCATTTAATATTTCGGAATCTTTATCTTGAAAAAAGAAATCTGCTGTTTGGTTACCATCTGTTTCACAATTTCTAAAATTACTTATACTTGTAATTGCAGGTTCCGTATTTACTATAATAGCAAAGGTAACTATTGCATAGCAAGTTGTGACATCGCTTTCAACTCTTACATAAACCGTTTGAGTATTGGCATTGTAAGAAGTCGTGTTATTTATAGGGTTATTATCCGTATTTGCATCATCTTCAGATGTGTGAAAAGTAATATTTAGGTTTGATGTGCTAGAAACAATTTCAGAAATTTTATTATCTAAATTTATAATTGAAAAGGCATCTTGGTCATCATCGCAAATAACAACATCCATTGGCTGTGTTACTGAAGGAGCAGGAACAACGTTTATTTCTAGAGGAGAAATATCATGACAATTAGTTTCTGTATTTCTTACTCTGGCGTAAACAATTTGTGGATTTACAGTGTTTGTAAAAAATGGAGGTAAAATATTATCTTGATTTTCAGCATCTTCTAGTGTTAAAAAGTATAGTACATCAGCATTTGCTATTCCAGTACTTACATACGTGTTAAACACAGCTAATTCAATTGGCGTAATGCCATCATTGTCTGTGTCGCAATAATTTACTGGGTTTAAAGGTTGAATAATAACAGGAGGATCAATAATTAAATTGATATTAGCAAAATGAGTACAATCGTCATTTTTTATAGTTACAAATAATTGATGAGGACTAACAGTTACTTCATATAATTGATTAATATCAATTGGATTAGCCTCATTGTTTTGATCTTCTTCAGTTTCATAAAAGGCAATAGTAGCATCTAGAATATTATTTACTATCGTATTTCCGATGTTCTCTAAATTAAAATCAGCAATTCCATCGCTAGATGCGTCGTCACAAACAGAATAATCTCTAATGTTTGATTCAGATTCCAGAATATTTGTGTATAATTCTATAGTAGAAATGGCTACACAACCTGTCACATCATCTACAACTCTTATATAAACTATTTGAAGATTAGGAGTTGTGTTTTGATAATTTTCTATGTCTTGAATTGGGTTGTCGCCTGTTTGTGCATCTTCATAAGTTGTGTGAAAAGAGGTCGTAACATTAGTTAATCCTAAAAGTACGTCATCTACTATAGACGAAAGATCAAAGGTTTCAAAACCATCTCCATCTTGTTCGCATGCATTAATTGTTTGTGTATCTGTACTAATATTTGGGTTGTCTAAAACTGTAATTACAATAGAGGAAGTGCTTAAACAGCCAGTGTTAGCGTCAATAACTCTAATAAATAGTTGTTCTGTCTGATTTGTATTTACATAAGGAGATGCAATTGGGTTTGTTCCAGAATCTGCTTCAGCTTGAGAATAATGATACGTAACAATTAAGTTAGTGTTCCCATTTGTAATTTCATTATTTGCCTGTGTTAAGTCTATTTGTGTAAAACCATCTGATGTGGCATCATCACAAACATCTAAAGGTTGTGGATCTGTTATTGCTGGTAACGGATTCACTACTAAATTAAAATTTGCAAAAGCTAAACAACCATTGTCTACATCTTCAATATTTACATAAATAGTCTGTGGGTTTGTGGAGTTTTGAATGGGATTAGTAATCGG
>DFBO01000150.1:0-970 GCA_002366675.1 Flavobacteriaceae bacterium UBA3078 | reverse complement strand
TTTCATAATCTGAAATAATTCCTGCAGATTGTTCAGAATTTAATGTGACTTCAATTTCGTCTGTAATAACACAATTGGTATTGCTAATAGGTATATTTATAACTACAGAATAAGTGCCAGTGGTTACAGCTGTTAATGTTTCAGAACTCTCACCTGTAAGTAATTGTCCATCTAAAAACCATTCGTAAGTTGCTAATGGGTTTTGTGTATCAGCATTTAAGATAATGTCTTCAGCACATGTTGTAATGTCTGGGCCTAAATCTACAGAAGCATTAAAACTATTTCCTTCTATAAATACAGCTGAATCAAAATTTTCATCTGTCTGGTCAGCAATCACTAATTTTATATGATATTGGACATTAGGTTGAATGGAAGCAGTAGCAGATAAAACTGTTGTTCTACCATTAAAATTTGTATCACCAAGATTATGTCCATCAAAATATTGTTCATTTTCGGCAGGACAAAAACCTACTATTTCTTCGTGAACTGTATTTGTATTTACAGGAATATTTGTTCCAGAAATTAATGCCACGTTTGTATAAGGAGCTGGAGAACCAGTTTGTTTTATTAAAAATGCAAATCCATCTGAATATTCGCAAGGATAATTAGCATAGTATTCTTCTGAAGCTAAAATATAATTAAACTGTACTTGATTAGAAACCGAAATAAAATCGAATTCAATAGATGTAGCATTAAGTGTATTTGTGATTCCTAGAGCGTTTTCTAAATCAGTATCTGTTCCCCAATTTGTTTCACCTTCATTTAAGGGGTTGGCATTAACCGTATTTCCAGCAGCAGCTGCAGAACCAGTTGAAAGTAGAATTCCGTTTTCAAATGGAAAATTAGAAGATGCCTTTTCAAAATAGCCATAACTAGCAATTTGATTCACAGAACCATTGCTATTTGATTGAATGTTTGTGACTTCAACACACCCTAAAATAAGATGCGTTTCAATAAGTTCATTTAGTGA
>DFBO01000199.1 GCA_002366675.1 Flavobacteriaceae bacterium UBA3078 | reverse complement strand
AACAAACCATCTTACTAATCAGAAAGAAATTATAGTTCAAGATGTAAAAAACAATTTGTATTTAATTTCTAATACTGGAAAATTACTTTGGAAAAAACAACTAGATGGAGCTGTTCTAGGAAAAGTTGAACAAATAGACATGTACAAAAACGGACGTCTTCAACTAGCCTTTGCTACACCAAATCGTGTGTATGTTTTAGATAGAAACGGAAAAGAAGTTTCTCCATTTCCTTTAAAATTTAATAACCAAATTACACAACCTCTTTCAGTTTTCGATTACGACAATAATAGAACATACAGGTTATTAGTTACTCAAGGTAAAAACATCTTAATGCTTGACCAGAAAGGAAAAACAGTTAAAGGGTTTTTATTTAAAAATGCTGAAAGCGCTTTAATTCATCAACCTCAACATATAAGGATAGGCAGAAAAGATTATCTAATTTTTAAAACAGATAAGAAATTATACATTTTAGACAGAACTGGAAAAACACGTGTTTCTCCTAAAAAGGATTATAACTATTCAACTCAGGCTGTTTATTTATATAATAATAGATTCACCACGACAACTAAAGATGGGAAATTGGTTACTATAGATACTAAAGGAGGCACCTCAGAACAAAATGTAAATTTAACAGACATCCATAATATAGAAACTACAAGCAAAACATTAGTGAGCCAATCTGAAAACAAATTGTCTATTAAAACGAAAACTCTGGAACTAGATTATGGAAATTATTCCGATCCTGAAATATTTTATATTAACGATAAAATCTATGTATCTGTTACCGATTTACAATCAAAAAAAGTCTACCTATTCGACAGTCAAGCAAAATCTATAGCTAACTTTCCGGTTTATGGAAATTCTAAAATTTCTATGGATAATATAGATGAAGACAGGAATCTGGAGTTTGTAACAAAAGGTGATAACAACTCCATTATTATTTATCAAATTAATTAAAATTTAAGGCATACAGTCACACTAACATATATGATTTCACGTAAAAACGCATCCATTTCTAAATGCATTATCCATAAAGTAGGTAACAAACATAATAGTACTAAAAATGCTTTTTCTGAAAAAGAAGTCCATTTTGATGAAGCCAGTTACGAGCTTATGCTACCATTTTTATTAAGACCATTTGGGTCTGTGGTGCAATCTTACAGGTTTAATCATCATGCTGATATTTCTTTAAATGAAATAAACACGTACAGTTCTCAAATGTTTAATGAAGATGATGCGTTTGTTGAAACGTCGAAACACATTGTAAAGCATCTTTTCGAACAGTCTAATTCAGCACAAATAAAAACTGGTGATGTTCTTATAGTCATGTTTGAAGGTATTGAATTCAACGAAATTACTACCAATGCCCTTGGTATTTTCAAAATTGAAAATAAAGTGAATTTCTTTCAAACCTATTTAGAGAATAATAGTTACGATGTCTTGGTGCAAAAAGGAATCAGCTCTAAAAAAGTAGATAAAGGCTGCTTGATTTTAAACCAAAATGACACCGAAGGCCCTATCATTTTAAGTGCAGACAATAATAATTACGATGCACAATACTGGACCAATCACTTTCTAAACATTAAGTATGCAGATGATGCTAACAATCATACACAACAATATATCGAGTTGTGTAAAGATTTTTCTGAAGACATCTTAAAAATTTCTTATGGCAACCAAGAACAAAATACATTTTTAGCTAAAACTATTGATTTCTTTAAGGAAAACGAAACCATTAATGTAGAACGTTTTAAAGATGAAATTTTCGAAGAAGACAAGCACAAAACCCTTTTCGACGATTATAAAAAAACTTTTGAAAGCGAACAAGACATCTTGATTAGAAATCAGTTTGATGTAGCTGAAGCAGTTGTTAAAAAAGAAAAGAAAAAGATTAAAACTGAAATAAAGCTAGACACCAACATTCAAATAAAACTTGATATCGATGCTCCTGAAGCTTCAAGTGAATATTTAGAACGTGGTTACGACGATGAGAAAAAAATGCACTTCTACAAAGTATATTTTAATGCAGAAGGATAGCTTTTATATCATTTAATAATATTCCACTAACCTTATAAAAACAATAAAAATCATGTAGGAAGAAAATTTAGTGATTTACGATAAACTTATTACTGAACATCCTACTATTAAAAGAAAAGGTAAAACCATGCCTTATACTTCTGCAAATGGCTATATGTATTCCTTTTTAAATAAAGCAAGAGAAATTGGTGTTAGATTACCAAAAGTTTCATGTCTTGAATTCTTGGACACATATAACACTACATATTTTTAAATCTCATGGAGCATTAATGAAAGATTATGTTTTCGTCCCAGACAGTGTACTCAATGACTCCAACTTATTTTTAAGTTATATAGACAAAAGTTATAATCACGTAATGTCTTTAAAACCTAAATAGAATTTTTTAAATTTTTTCAGCATGGTTTACAACTTCAGCTTCAAAAAGAATAGCAAAATGCTTCAATAATTTCTGTTTCACTTCAGCTTCAACTACTTCCTTTTTTCCAAGCTCCACATGAAGAGACGTTACAGCCTTTCCACGAATACCACAAGGAATCATATTATCAAAATAACCCAAATCAGCATTCACATTAAGTGCAAAACCATGCATGGTTACCCAACGACTGGCACGAACTCCCATAGCACAAATTTTTCTTGCAAATGGTGTCCCAACATCTAACCAAACACCTGTTTCTCCTTTGCTTCTTTCAGCTTTAAGTCCATATTCAGCTAAAGTTAGAATAATCATTTCTTCTAATAAGCGCAGGTATTTATGTATGTCTGTAAAAAAGTTTTCTAAATCTAGAATGGGATAGCCAACAATCTGTCCTGGACCATGATAGGTAATATCTCCTCCTCTATTTACTTTATAAAAACTGGCTCCTTTAACTTTAAGTTGCTCTTCGTTAATTAGTAAGTTACTCATATCGCCACTTTTTCCTAAAGTATAAACATGTGGATGTTCAACAAACAGAAAGTAGTTCTGTGTTTCTA
>DFBO01000019.1 GCA_002366675.1 Flavobacteriaceae bacterium UBA3078 | reverse complement strand
GAAATTAAATATGCAAAAGGTTTTACAATTCAGCATTTTGAAGATTACACAAAACTAATTATTAAAGCTCCTTATCAAAATTCTAAAGAAACTTTTGAATATGTGTTGTCTAAATCTAAAAAAACTACAAGTTTAAATACTATTCAAACTCCTGTAAATTCAATTGTAGTTACTAGTACAACCCACATTCCAATGCTTGAATTACTAAACGTTGAAGAGCATTTAGTTGGTTTTCCAAATACAAACTATATTTCATCACAAAAAACTGCTAATTTAATTGCTAATGGTTTTGTTAAAGAATTAGGCAATGAAGAAAATATAAATACTGAATTGTTATTGGATTTAAACCCTGACTTAGTAGTTGGGTTTTCATTAAACAGCAACAATAAAATGTTTGTAACCATTCAAAAATTAGGAATTCCAGTAATCTTAAATGGTGATTGGTTAGAAGAAACTCCTTTAGGTAGAGCTGAATGGATTAAGTTTTTTGGTGTATTGTTTGAAAAAGAGGCCAAAGCAGATAGTATATTTAATAGTATTGAAGCAAATTATATAGAAGCTAAAGAAATTGCTTTAAAAGCAACTACCAAACCTAGCGTTATTTCTGGTGGTTTATTTAAAGATATTTGGAATTTACCCGCTGGTGAAAGTTTTGAAGCTACTTTTTTAAACGATGCAAACACAAATTACTTATGGAAAGATTCTAAAGGAAAAGGAAGTTTATCATTAAACATTGAAAATGTTTTTGAAAAAGGAAAAGATGCTAATGTATGGGTTTCTCCTAGTTATTATAAAACAATGGAACAACTTAAAAACGCAAATGATATGTACCCGAAATTTAAGGCATTTCAAAACCAACAAATTTATACCTACGCAAATAAACAAGGTAAAAATGGTGGTATTGTCTATTTTGAATTAGCTCCTGCCCGACCAGATTTAGTGTTAAAAGATTTAATTAAAATTGCGCACCCAAATTTATTGAAAGACTATGAGTTTACATTTTATAAACGTCTTAAGTAAGTTTATGTCTAGTTAAAGTATATTCCAATTAAAAAAACCAAGCAAATTGCTTGGTTTTTTTAGCTATAATAATTCTTAAGAAAAACTATTAATTCTAGTCGTAATAATGATAAGGTACATCTGCACCCCAAGCACAACTTGAAATAGCAGATCTTTCTCCTCGAGTAATTAACCTATGTTTTCTCCAAGAATAGGTTATTTTAGCTATTCCTCTAGTAAAATCACGGTGTAACTCATCCCAATTTTCACCATTATATTGTTCATTAATTTCAGCAACTAACGCATCAATTTCATCCATCATTGTAGTACCTTCATCTGAGAAAACATTGTCAATATTTGGTTCACAACCATCAATACTAACATATTCACTCATATTTGAGTTTGGGTATGGATCGTCTTCATTTAAAACTCCATCATTATCATAATCTGTATTTTTTATATACATTAAATCTTTGGCATAAAAAGAAGATTCATCATCACCTGAAAAAACGTATTCTCCGCTCATTACATCCACAGCATAAAATCTACCATTTCCCCACAAATCTGAATATACTATTTTATTATTACCAATATAATCCATATTTTTTGTAAAAGTATAATAATATTCCTCACCTCCATAACCTATAAATTCAGGTGCTCTCAATGTAAATAATTCACTTACAGCAGCCGTAGAACAATCAATACCTAACAATACAGAATCATAATATCTATATTCAGTTTCAGATTTAAAATCATAATCAGGTTCTTTGAGACTAGAGTATAATAATCTATCATTATCAAAATCATAGGTAAAACCAACTGCATCAGCACCTACATAAAATTCATAATCATAAAGATTTACAAACTCATCCATCTCATTGGTTTCAAGATCATACTTCATAATTTTTCCTGACTTGTAAGCTACATACAAGTTTCCATCTGCATCAAACGTTAAATCGTGGGCTTTACCCAAATATTCTGATTCTGGATTAGGAGGGCTAATTAAATCATCAGATTTAGTTCTAAAGTCATAATCATCACTTGAAAGTAACCCTATCAAGTTAACTTCCTCAGTCTCCTTTTCTAAACTATATAAATATCTTTCACTACTTTCTCTCTCACTACTATTTGAAATTTTTTGAGCTTTAGCTTCACCTCCATTATTTTCACCTATAAAGTATACAAGTCCATCCATTATATTATAATCCATCGCCTTAATTTCAATATATTGATTATATCCAAAGTATTCATATAAATTGAAATAAAAGTCGTTGTTTTCAAGATTATAACTTGACGGTGAAAAATCATAGCCTCGAATTGTAGCCCCACTAACAGCATCCAATTCATCTCCAAAGCTATCAGCATCTAGAGCAGTTCTAGCATTTAACAAGCCTTTATTGCTCATTTGATCACTACTTGTTTGCTCTTCATAAAAGTCGTTTTCATTATTACAACTTGTAATAAAAGCCACTATTAAGAGTAGGAAGGCAATTTTTTTTAAATGTTTCATAATTTTTAAATATTTGGTTAGTATTAAATAATTACTACAAACTTAATGAAGTTATTCTATTTTTTTAATAAAAATTAAAAAAATATATGATTTAATAAATTAACAATATCAAATGATATTATTTTAAGAATTTTTACTACATAAATTTACTCGTATTTTAAGAACTTAATATAGCAAAAAAGCGTAAGCCACAAAAAACCCCAAGCAAATTGCTTGGGCTTTTTTATGTGTATGAATTGTAAACTTATGTTGGATCGTTAAAATAAGGAATATTAGCTCTCCAAGCGCAACTTGAAATAGCAGATCTTTCTCCTCGAGTAATTAACCTGTCTTTTCTCCAATAATAAGTAATTTTAGCAATTCCTCTGGTGAAATCACGGTGTAACTCATCATAATTTTCACCATTGTATTGTTCATTAATTTCAGCAACCAATGCATC
>DFBO01000073.1:714-2732 GCA_002366675.1 Flavobacteriaceae bacterium UBA3078 | reverse complement strand
CCCTTTTCAGTTCCATGACCAATTATTGTGTATTTAAATTGGAAGTTTACTTTAGATAAGGCATCCAAAATTCTGTGATGCCCTTTATGTTTGCTAAGTCTTGTTATAGTTATAAAATGCAAGGGTTTATTTTTATCTCTATTATGTGTTTTTAGTTTAAATGAATTTGTAATTGGATTATTTATTAATTCAGTTTTATGCAAAGGCACGTCATAGTTTGCAATTAAATCTTGTCTCATATCATTTGATTGACAAATAATTTTATCGACCAATTTATAAGCAAAAACAATCATTTTTTTAGAGAAAAGAATGTTGTTGTATGGATTGTGTTTACTTAACACAGACAAGACATTTGCTTCTCGAGCTATAAATTTTGTTTTAGAAAAAAAAACAGAAAAGAAAGCTAAAAATGTATTTAAGTGAACAATAGAACTAATAACGATATCTGCTTTTTCTCTTTTTAAGAGGCGAAATAAACTAAAGATTGAATTTAACACGCGAGTTTTATTTAAATAAACTACAGTTAAATTATTTGTGTTATAGACAGTCCTTTCTTTGAAACCAATAACTATTAATTTTATATCAAATTTATTTTCGTCTAGGTTTTGAGCCACAAAAGACATGATTCTTTCAGCTCCTCCTGCTGCTAAAGAGGGTAAAATAAATAAGATTTTTATGTGGTTTTGATTCATCTAAATAGTTTAGAAATTTATAGTTTAACTGGTATTTGCGAAATTTTATATTCGGATTTACTTTTAACTTGATCATAAAGCCAAATCGAAAAAAATAGGATTAAATAATTATCGAAATAATTATGTGAAACTAATAAGAACGATATTAAAACAGTTGCAATGCATGTGTATTCTGGATTTGATTTTATATGCTTTAGACTTCTAAAAAATAGCGCCAAATATAAAATAATAAATAGTAAAAATGTAATTATTCCAGACTCTCCAATTGCCATTAAAAAGGTGTTATGAACTCCAGATTTAATATTAACATTAGCCTGTTTACCATGTAAGCCATTGTAACCAATTCCAGTAACTGGATTATTTAAAATTATGTCTGTATATAATGCCCAAGTTTCATTTCTTGAACCTCTTGTAATAGTTTTAGTTTCCATTTCTTCACTTCCAAAAATACTTTTGAATGCCGAAAATCTCACGGTATTCAAATTAAAAAGAGATGAAACGGTAAGCACTAAAACAATAGCTACGGATCCAGCTACCAGACTGATACTGTTTTTTTTGTTGGCAAAAATTGCAATAAGATTTATAACTAATAGCATCAAGATAAAAGTTCTTGAAAGCGTCATAATTCCAGCTATAACGATTAATAATTGTATGAATAATTTTAAATATGTTTTTTGTAGATAAAATGTAAGTGAAAAAGCTAATAAACAAGCTCCTCCAGCTCTGTTTGGGTTAATATAAAATCCACCATATCTACCATAGGCATTAGAGAATACAACGGCGTTTATTAAGACACTCATTGCTCCAATAAATATAATCCAGCCAATTTCTTTTCGATTAGTGTCTTTAGCTATAGAAACTGCACCAACAATAAATATAAAGTACTTTATAGCATCAACAAAAAACTCTCTTATTGGTCCAGAATATTTTAATCCAGAGATTAAAAAATAACAAAGACCTAGTAAAATAAAGATTAACTGAGGTTTAGGTTTTGTGTTTAAAAAATAATAAAGTAGCGTGCAACCAAATAGTAATGCGCTAAACAAACTACCTGCACCAGAACCTAAAACTGTTAAACTAAAGGAGGTCATGTTTAATAAAATTAAAGTCAATAAGAAGTACTTTAATAGTTTCATGGTGTTTTGTGCTATATTTTATTAATGAGACATGTTAACCAATTACTTTTAAGAATAACCTTTTAAAAGGCCAACATAAATTGACTAATAATTTCATTCCTTTAGGTTCTATGGCATCAATATAGTCTTGTCTTTTAAAATCTAAAAATATAGCTGCTCTAATAAGAGAGTAGACGCGAATTAAAAATAG
>DFBO01000073.1:0-659 GCA_002366675.1 Flavobacteriaceae bacterium UBA3078 | reverse complement strand
CCTTTTGAATACACTTCTGGATTTACATGAACACCTCTTAAAATATCAGTTTTTATAAATCCCCATTTTTCTTGAAGTGTTTGATTTTCTAATCTATTTTTAAATGTATTGCTGTAATACGGATCTTCTTTAAATTTTTCATCAATTAAATTACCATGTTGATTAACGCATAAACACGTTACGCCACTTATTCTAGGTAATTTTTCTTTTGGTATCTCATTATAGCGCTGCATAAAGACTTCAAGAGCATCTTCAACGCATTCATCGTCTGAATCTAAAGTAAGAAAAAATTCACCTTTAGCTAATTCAAAACCTTGAATAAGACAAGCCATCTTATGTCTATTTTCTTTATTATTAACATATCGAATATTTAGATTTGAATTTTTTATAAGTTCCTGTGTTACTTCGTGTGAATTGTCTTTAGAGCCATCATTGATGATTAATAATTCAAAATCTTTAAAAGTTTGTTTTTCAAGTGAGTTAAATACTCGGTGTATGGTGTCAGCACGATTGTAAATTGGTGTAAACAAGGTAAATTTATAGTCAAACTCAGACGGTTTATCTATAGCTGTGTATGTTGGTAGTAAGTTTTTTAAATTCATCTTCAAACTTTTTTATTTCATTTAAGTATACATCTTAGTAATAAAAATAATCTTTTT
>DFBO01000268.1:2189-4822 GCA_002366675.1 Flavobacteriaceae bacterium UBA3078 | reverse complement strand
ATCGCAACAGTCTTCGGTTGTGGCTGGTGGCTTGTATAATCCTGTTGTTTTAAAACGTTTTACATCTGTTTGGAAAAGTAAAGAGCAATTAGATTTGGCTCTGCCAATGTATCATTCAATAGAAGAAAAACTTCAAATAAAAATCGATTATAAAATACCAGTTTACAGACGTTTTACGTCACTAGAAGAACAAAATAATTGGTTTACTGCTTCAGATAATCCGTTGCTCACAGAACATCTTTCATCTACAATAATTAAGAATAACAATTCCTTTATTAATGCAGAATATGGCTTTGGTGAAGTTTTAAATACAGGTAGAATAGATACAAATACGTTAACAACTTCATACAGAAAGTATCTTCATGAAAATAATCAATTAATTGAAGAGGCATTTAATTATGAAGGGCTACAACAATCAGATAATAGTATTTCATATAAAGACATTTCAGCAACACATATTGTTTTTTCTGAAGGATTTGGACTAAAACAAAACCCGTTTTTTAATTATTTACCATTAAAAGAATCTAAAGGAGAACTTATAACGATACATGCTCCAGAATTAAAAATGGATTATATTTTAAAATCTAGTGTATTTGTGTCGCCTTTAGGTAACAATTTGTACCATATAGGTGCAACGTATAATTGGAAAGATAAAACGAATGTCATTACTAAAGATGGCAGAGAAGAACTCTTAAACAAGCTTAAAACGTTTTTAAATTGCCCTTTCGATGTAGTAGATCAAGTTGCTGGAATAAGACCAACCGTTAAAGACCGAAGACCATTAGTTGGAAGACATCCTGAAAATAAAAACTTGTTTGTTTTAAATGGACTTGGGACTAGAGGTGTTATGATTGGTCCTTATGTTGCAAAACAGCTCTTTAATTTTATAGAAAATAAAATTCCTTTAGAAAATGAGATTGATATTAATCGGTTTGATTTTTAACCAATGTTTTGTCGTAGTTCATAAAAAGATTAATCCAGATATTTCTAGATAGACGCATAATTATTGGTCCAAAAACAATTAGAGTTCCAACAATAGCTATAAAAGCTGTCATTAAACTAGTACCAAGAAATAAATAACTAATAACAAAAGCAGCGACAGCAAAAGCGATTCCTACACCATAACTAACATACATAGAACCATAAAAGAATGAAGGCTCAATTCGATATTTAGTACCACAATTCGAACAGGTTTCGTTTATTTTTAAAACATCTCTCAATTTATATGGATTTTTATTAGAATACATAGATTCTTGATGACATTTGGGGCATGCTCCTGTAAGGATACTATAAAGTTTACTTCCTTTTTTTATCATGATTAAAACTATTACTTTTGCGCTTTGTAAGATTTTACAAAAATAGAATTTTATAAAATAACACTCTGTAACAATAGTAACAAAAATGCTTAACATTCATAATCTTTCTATTTCTTTTCAAGGGGAATATTTATTCGAAGAAATTACTTTTAAACTAAGTCCTGGAGATAGAATTGGATTAATTGGAAAAAATGGAGCAGGCAAATCTACCATGCTAAAAATTCTAGCTAAAGAACTAGAACCAGATTCTGGACAGATAGCTGCAGATAAGAATTTAAGTATAGGTTTCTTAAAACAAGACATCGATTTTGTTCTTGGTAGAACTGTTTTAGAGGAATCTTATGAAGCTTTTAAAGAAATTAAATTACTTGAAGCTAAAATAGACGAAATTAATCATCAGTTAGTAGAACGTACAGATTATGAAAGTGATGGGTATCATCAATTAATGGTCGATTTAAACGAGATTCAACATCAATACGAAATTCTTGGAGGCTATAATTATCAAGGTGAAACTGAAAAAATTCTTCAAGGTTTGGGTTTCAATAGAAGCGATTTTGAGAAATTAACCGATACCTTTTCTGGAGGTTGGCGTATGAGAATTGAGTTAGCCAAGCTTTTACTTCAAAACAACGATATTTTACTTTTAGATGAGCCTACAAACCATTTAGATATAGAATCAATTATTTGGTTAGAAGGGTTTTTAAAAAATTACTCTGGAGCAGTGGTTATTGTATCTCACGATAAAATGTTTTTAGATAATGTAACTAACAGGACTATAGAGATTTCGTTAGGTAGAATATACGATTATAATAAGCCGTATTCAAAATTTTTAGTTCTTCGTAAAGAAATAAAGGAACAACAAATTGCTACACAGAAGAATCAGCAAAAACAGATAGAACAAACCGAGAAACTTATTGAAAAGTTCCGAGCAAAAGCTTCTAAAGCGACTATGGCTCAATCGTTAATTAAAAAACTGGATAGAATAGAAAGAATTGAGGTAGATGAAGATGATAATTCCGTAATGAAACTTAATTTTCCAGTATCTATTGTTCCAGGGAAAGTAGTAATCGAAGCTGATAATATTTCTAAAAATTATGACGAAGTTCAGGTTTTGAAAGATATTAACTTAACTGTAGAGCGCGATTCTAAAACAGCATTTGTTGGACAAAATGGACAAGGAAAATCTACTCTAGCTAAAATTATTGTAGGTGAAATAAAGCATCAAGGCACACTCAAACTAGGACATAATGTGCAAATAGGGTATTTTGCACAAAACCAAGCAGAATATTTAGATGGAAATAAAACCGTTTTAGATAC
>DFBO01000268.1:509-2158 GCA_002366675.1 Flavobacteriaceae bacterium UBA3078 | reverse complement strand
GGATCTTTTTTGTTTGGTGGAGATGAGGCAGAAAAATTTGTTAGAGTGCTTTCTGGAGGAGAAAGAAACCGTTTGGCATTAGCAAAATTGTTATTGCAACCTCTTAATGTATTGGTAATGGATGAGCCAACAAATCATTTAGACATTAAATCTAAAAATGTTTTAAAAGAAGCGCTTAAAAAGTTTGAAGGAACTCTTATTCTTGTTTCTCACGATAGAGATTTTTTACAGGGTTTAACGAATAGAGTTTATGAGTTTAAAGACCATAAAATAAAAGAGTATTTGGGAGATATCGATTTCTATTTACAACAGCGAAATGTTGAAAATCTTCGTGAAGTTGAAAAAAGAGATGTTGTTAAAGTAACTCCAAAAGAGAGTAATAAGCAATCTTACGAGGATCAAAAGAAATTAAAGTCTTTAAATAACAAGCTAAGTAATTTAGAATCTAAGATTCAACAACTTGAAAAAGACATCAAAGAAATGGATGTGGAATTAGCCACAAATTATGATGCAGCAGTATCAAACAAGAATTTTTTCGAAAGCTATCAGTCAAAAAAGAAGAAATTAGAAACCCATATGGAAGAATGGGAAACAGTACACGAAGCAATAGAAAACATCTAATTTATTGATTTAAAATAGTTTGTAATTTTTATAAAAAGTGCATTTCATCGAATAAATTTGTTTATTATCCTTTATTAGTCTAATATTGTTACAGATTAATCCCAAATCTATGCTATTATGAAGACTATAAAACTTATTTTACTTTTTGTATTTGTTTCTGCTTATTCTTTCGCAGAAGTTTCTGTAAATGAAAGAGAAGCGCTAATTGCGCTGTATAATTCTACTCAAGGAGATCAATGGAATAATTCTTGGAATTTAAACGAACCTATTGAAAATTGGTATGGCGTAACCGTTGTAGACAATAAAGTTGTAGAAATTAATTTACACTTTAATAACTTAAAAGGAACCATTCCAACTGAAATTGGGGATTTAATTTATTTAAAAAGTATGAATCTTGGATTTAATCATTTAAGTGGAAATATGCCAACAGCATTAGGAAACTTAAATAGTTTAAAATCTTTAGAGTTATTTATGAATAAATTAGAAGGAGAAATTCCTAATGAAATAGGAAACCTTACCCTTTTAAGAACTTTAAAGTTATACAGTAATAACTTAACGGGACAGATACCTGCTTCTGTAGGGAATCTAGTTCACTTAAAAGAATTGATGTTAGGTAGTAATTTTTTAACAGGTTCTATACCAGCACAAATAGTAAGTTTAAATAAACTTGAAGTACTAAGTTTAATAGATAATAAATTAGTTGGAAAAGTACCAGTTGAAATTGGACAATTACACCAATTAAAAGAATTAGTATTATCTAGCAATGAATTAACAGGAACTGTTCCTTATCAAGTTACCGACTTAACAAATTTAAATACTTTTATGGTAAGTGATAATAACTTTGACAGAGAGTATGTAAGTGTTATTCAGGGCAAAGGAAATATAAATGAGTTAATAGATTTTAATGCAGGTACTGTAATTACAGATAATGATTAAGAGTTTTATTAAATTGATATAAAAAGAGACTGTTAGAAATAACGGTCTTTTTTATATTAATGGAAGAACACTTTTTTCAATGTCCTTTTTGT
>DFBO01000268.1:0-417 GCA_002366675.1 Flavobacteriaceae bacterium UBA3078 | reverse complement strand
ATTGAACAATAATTTTCTTTAAAATGTTCTTGTTATATCTAAAAAGCATTGTATATTTGCAGTCCAAAATGATTGAGTCGGCATTATGAACCGAAAGTTAAAAGCTAAGAAAATCATTTTGATATTAAATCGCGGGATAGAGCAGTAGGTAGCTCGTCGGGCTCATAACCCGAAGGTCACTGGTTCGAGTCCAGTTCCCGCTACTAAGTAAAAGCACTGATTTTCAGTGCTTTTTGCATTTAAAGAGGTTTGGGTTGGTGCTTGTTCTTTCTTCATTTCTTTAAAAAGTATCTAATAAAAGTATCTTTTCGTCAATTTTAAGAGTTAAAAATGTTCAGTTCTTTAACTGCCTTACTTATAATTTTTTCGTCAATATAATGTTTTTGTAATACTTCATCTGTTGTGTGAGAAGACAAG
>DFBO01000125.1 GCA_002366675.1 Flavobacteriaceae bacterium UBA3078 | reverse complement strand
CATCGCCTTGAGGAATATCTGGTTATGATCCAGTTCCTGAAAAATTAGATAAAAAATAACATTTCCTTACAACACATTCCTTTTTAATCCATTTTCATTTGTATATATTTACATTCACAAAATAAAACCTATGTTTCTACTTAAGTTCGATTGGAATCCTATTTCTGGAATAGACATTATTGGAAATTTCAAACTTCATTTTTACAGCATGATGTGGATTATTGCTTTCCTTTTGGGTTGGTACATCATGAAACGTATTTTTATTAAAGAGAAAGTAAAACTAGAATATTTAGATCCTCTATTTATATACACTGTTTTTGCTACCATGCTTGGCGCACGTTTGGGACATGTAATATTCTATCAATCTGAATTATTTTCTCAAGACTTCTTTAGCGTCTTTTTACCTGTTCGTTTTCATCCAGAATTTGAATTCACAGGCTTTCAAGGCTTAGCTAGTCATGGAGCAGCCATTGGAATTATTATTGGTATGTATTTATACCGAAGAAAATACAAATACAAATCTTTAATGTGGATTCTGGACAAAATTGTTATTCCAGTAGCTTCAGGAGCTGTTTTTATAAGAATTGGAAATTTTATTAATTCTGAAATTATAGGAAAAGTTACAGATTCTAATCTAGGTGTTCGTTTTATTCAAGATGAATATGGTAAAGGTGAAGCCATGCAAATAACAGGAATGAAAACTCCTAAAGCAGCTTATGATGCGATTGCTAATAATCCACAATTTCAAAATTTATTAGAAGCTGTTCCTTATAGACATGCAGCACAATTATATGAATCCTTCTGTTACGTTTTTGTATTTATTATTCTATGGTATTTCTATACTAAAACAAATAAAGGCAATCAACAAGGGTTTTTATTCGGATTGTTTTTAGTGCTTTTATGGACTGTTAGATTGTTTGTGGAGTTTGTAAAAGAACCTCAAGGAGAAGAATACATTACGTTTTTAGGCCTGAACACTGGTCAGATGCTAAGTATTCCTTTTATAATTTTTGGTTTATATTTTATGTTTGTTTACAAACCAAAAACTCAAGTTTAATATGAGGTCTTTTAAAGCGACGCATGTTATTCCTTTAACAATTACTATTGCTACAGCTTCAATATTATCTATTTCCTGCAAGGAAGATAAAAAAATAATTAAAACTGTTGAAATACCTTTTACTAAAGAAGGAGAATTAACACTTTACAAGTCTTCAACAGATACAATTATATCTAAATTAAATATTGAAATTGCAGACACTGAATACGATACACAGACTGGTTTGATGTATAGAAATTCTATGAAAGAAAATCGTGGAATGTTGTTTGTTTTTAAGAATTTTCAACCTCGTTCATTCTATATGAAAAACACAAAGTTTCCATTAGATTTAATTTATCTAGATGAGGACAAGACTATTGTAAGTTTTCAAGAAAACGCTCAGCCTCTAGACGAATCTTCTTTACCTTCTAATGCTCCTGCAAAATATGTGCTAGAAGTAAATGCAGGATTGGTAAAAAAATGGGGACTAAAAAAAGGAGACAGTATGCAATACACAGACCTGCAACAATAATTTTTATAAAAATATATCCCATAAAAAAGCCTTTCAATTAAAACTGAAAGGCTTTTTTTTATATTAATTAGAAGGATTAAGCTTTTGCTTCTTCAACTTCTTCTTTTACTTTATTCTTTAAAGAATCTGTAGCGTCTCCTTTTTTAACTGAATCGTACATAATAGGTGTTGCAATAAACAACGATGAATATGTTCCAACAATAACACCAATTATTAAGGCGAACATGAATCCTCTAATTGAATCTCCACCAAAAACAAAGATAGCAAGTAATACTACCAATGTTGTTAAAGACGTATTTAATGTTCTACTTAATGTACTACTTAATGATGCATTAATTACTTTATCGAATGGCCAGTTAGTATGTTCGTTAAAGAATTCACGAATTCTATCGAACACAACTACTGTATCATTTAACGAGTAACCAATTACTGTTAATATAGCTGCAATAAATGCCTGATCTATTTCCATAGTAAAAGGCATAAACTTATAAGTTAAAGAGAAAACACCTAATACAATAAGTACATCATGGAAAACTGCCGCAACTGCTCCAAGAGAGAATTGCCATCTTTTAAAACGGAATAAGATATATAGGAATACAACTATTAAAGATCCTAAAATAGCCCAGAAAGAAGCTCTCTTTATATCATCTGCAATAGTAGGACTTACTTTATAATATTTCATTAAGCCAACAGTCTTATGCTCGTCATCACTTATAAAATCTTCATAAGAAACACCATCTAAATGTGGTTGCAAAGCAGTAAACAAGGTATTTCTTAATTCTTCATCAACTTCAGTTCCTGTTTCTTCAACTTTAAATTTAGTTGTAATTTTTAATTGATTTGAACTTCCAAAAGTTTTAGCATCTGCACTTCCAAAAACTTCTGGAGCCGAAAGTGTACTTGTTATTTCAGATGAGCTTACATCATTTGCAAAACGCACTTGATAAGTTCTACCTCCAACAAAATCGACACCTTGATCTAAACCATTTGTAAATAATGATCCTAAACTTAAAACGATTAAAATAGCTGAAAAGATATAAGCTGTTTTACGTTTCTTTAAGAAGTTGATATTGATATTTCTGAATAAATTTTTAGTAATTCCTGTTGAGAAATCTAAATTCCCTCCTCTTCCAACATACCAATCAACAATTAATCTAGTAATAAAAATAGCTGTAAATAAAGACGTAGCAATACCAATTAATAAGGTAGTAGCAAACCCTTTAATAGGTCCTGTTCCAAAAATAAATAATATTAATGCTGTTAAACCTGTTGTTATATTCGCATCTAAAATTGATGATAAGGCATTAGCAAAACCATCTTGTATTGATTCTTTTTGTCCTTTTCCTTTGGCTAATTCTTCTCGAATACGTTCAAAGATAAGTACGTTAGCATCAACAGACATACCAATAGTTAATACAATACCTGCAATTCCAGGAAGTGTTAAAACAGCTCCTAAACCAGATAATATTCCAAATATTAATAAGATGTTGAATAACATTGCAATATCAGCAAAAAGTCCAGCTTTCCCATAATAGAAAATCATCCATAGTAACACTAAAGAAAGTGCTATCATAAATGACATTTTACCACTATCTATAGCTTCTTGACCTAAAGATGGTCCAACAACTTCACCTTGAATAATATCTGCAGAAGCTGGTAATTTACCTGCACGTAACACGTTTGCTAAATCGGTTGCTTCATTTAAAGTAAAGTCTCCTGAAATTTGAGAATTACCTCCAGAAATAGCTCCTGTAGTAACTCCTGGTGCAGAATAAACCACATTATCAAGAACGATAGCAATTTGGCTTCCTTGGTTAAATGCCTTTCCAGTCATTTCTTCCCAGATTTTTGAACCTTTAGCATTCATTTGCATAGACACAACTGGTTTACTTGTTGGTCCATACTCTTGGCGTGCATCTGTTACAACTGCTCCACTTAATGGTGGCACATTATCTCTGTTTCCAACTAAAGCATATAATTCCACTATTTCGCTATCCTTTTCTGGTTTGCCAAACAAGAATTTTACATCACGCATTTCTGCAGGAACTAAAGCTCTTACTTGTGGCATATTTAAATACTCAAGTACTTGATCTTTATCTTTTATTGCAAATTGAGCAACAACTGGTCCACCTTGGTAACCAAATCCTCTAATTAGTTTTCCAATTGGGTTGTTTTCTATTGCTAATGAGTCTGGATCATCACCTAATAAATCGGCAATCTTATCGTCTTCAGAATTTTGAGTCTCTTCAACTACTTCCTCTGTTACAGCTTCTTCTTCTGAAGCTTCAATATTTTTAATTAATTCGTTTGCTTGACTTAAGAAACCTGCAAAAAGTTCTCCTTTATAAGCATCCCAGAATTCTAATTGTGCTGTACTTTGAAGTAATTTAAGCGCTCTCTCTTTGTCTTTAACTCCTGGAAGTTCTACAAGGATACGTCCAGTGTTTCCTAAACGTTGAATACTTGGTGAAGTAACACCAAACTCATCGATACGTTTACGCAATACTTCGAATGCAGATACAATAGACTCATCAATTTTTCTTGTAATGATAGGTTCTACTTCATCATCAGACATATCGAAAGTTATTTCATCGCTTAAGCTTCTGTTAGCAAAAATATCTGGTGAAGCTAATTTTGTATCTCCTTCTATGGCATCAAATGCAATAAAGAAATCTTCTAAATAACTGTTCTGACTGTTTTTTTGAAGTTCTGAAGCATCGTCTAATGCTTTATTAAAAACAGGATCTTTACTATAATTAGATAATCCTTTTAAGATATCTTTTACAGACACTTGAAGAATAACACTAACACCACCTTTTAGGTCAAGACCTAAATTCATAGCGTTTTCTTTAACCTCGTTGTGAGTATATTCTGCAATACCTAAATTATATACATTTTCGTTGGCTATTGAATCTAAATACTGACGTTCTTTAACTTCATCGCCTTGTGAAAATGCGTTTGCCTCTCCTTCTACACTGTTTGCCTTAAATGTAAAAGACAGTTGGTAAATACTTACCAAACCAAATAAAATTGCAAATAATTTTACTAATCCTTTATTCTGCATTATATATTAAATTAATTAGTTCTCTTGTTGATATTTTTTAAAACGAGCAAATATATATCTTCTATACTTATTTAACAAAAGGTTTCAGATATATAACAAAAAAAACAGCTATAAAAAGCTGTTTTTTTTGTTATATAAATTTTTAGGCATTACATACCTTGTAACTTATCTGTTTTTTCATATCCTTCTGGAGGTGTCATATCGAATTTATCATCTGTTACAGATTCTTTCTTTATTTCAGTAACTTCATTCGTAATGGTTAAGTTCATTCCCGTTTGACTCATATTCATTGTCATAAATAATGGAAATCCATTTAAGTTGGCTCCCATCATTGTTGATTGCTGAGAAATAGCACTTAATTTATCTGTTGTATAAACATCCATTGTTACAACAGTACCTTCTTTATTTAATTCAATATTATATTCTTGACACTCGTAACCTAGTACTGTTTTAGTTTCATCTCCTTTAGTTATTGTTACATTCTTTAAATCTTCTTCTGTAGGCTCCATGCTTTTAACAACATATTTTTTACCTGTCATTTGATTATTCAATGCCATCAACATTTCATTACTCTCGCTATCCATAATTGAATATGAAGATCCTGTCATGATGTTTGATGTTTCAGAACGAGTTTTACCTTCTTTAAAATATGTAGTTGTTAAAATATCTCCAATCATTGCCAATTGACTTTGCATTTGGGCATTATCTGTAGACATGGTTTGTTTAGAAAATATAACTCCTTCTGTCATGCTTTCTTGTGAAAAGACAGATGTTGTTAAAGCGACTAATACGACTAATATTATTTTTTTCATTTTATATGTTTTAAGTTTCTTAGAGATATTATAATTCTAATAATCCATTAGTTTTTCTAACAGCTTCTGCACTTTTATGCATGTTTGTTTTTTCAGCTTCTGTTAATTCCATTTCAACAATACTCTCTATACCATTTCTCCCTAGAATAACTGGCACTCCTATACAGATATCTTTCAAGCCATATTCGCCATCTAATAGAACTGAACAAGGAAACATTTTTTTCTGATTACACGCAATAGCTTGTACCAAACTACTTACTGCTGCTCCTGGAGCGTACCAAGCCGAAGTACCTAATAATTTAGTTAGTGTTGCTCCACCAACCTTTGTATCTTCTTTAACTTGTTCTAAACGTTCAGCTGATAAAAACTTTGAAACAGGCACAGAATTTCTAGTGGCTAATCTAGTTAAAGGAATCATACCAGTATCACTATGTCCACCAAGCACCATTCCATCAACATCACTAATTGGTGCTTCTAATGCTTCTGCTAATCTATATTTAAAACGTGCAGAATCTAATGCTCCACCCATTCCAATAATTCTATGTTTTTGTAATCCAGTAGCTTTTGAAGCTAAATATGCCATTGTATCCATTGGGTTACTTACAACAATAAGAATTGTATTTGGAGAATGTTTTACTAAACTTGAAGAAACCGCTTTTACAATTCCAGCGTTAATACCAATTAACTCTTCACGAGTCATACCTGGTTTTCTTGGAATTCCAGAAGTAATAACACAAATATCGCTATTTGCTGTTACCGAATAATCGTTTGTAATTCCTGTTATTTTAGTATCAAATCCATTTAGAGAAGCTGTTTGCATTAAATCCATAGCTTTACCTTCAGCAAAACCTTCTTTTATATCTAATAAAACGACTTCTGAAGCGAAATTTTTAATAGCTATGTATTCTGCACAACTGGCACCTACTGCTCCTGCTCCAACTACTGTTACTTTCATAAAATTATGTGTTTTTTAATGTGTTGATTTTTAAGACTGCAAAATTACAAATAAAAATACTGCAAATGAAAAAGCAGAAGAATTATCTTCTGCCTTAACTGTATTTATATACTTTGTTTATGCGTCTATATTTGCATAAATAGCATTCTTTTCAATAAACTCTCTACGAGGTGGCACTTCGTCTCCCATTAACATAGAAAATATTCTATCTGCTTCAACACCATTCTCAATTTGAATTTGACGCAATGTTCTAAATTCAGGATTCATAGTTGTGTCCCAAAGTTGTTCTGCATTCATCTCACCAAGACCTTTATAACGTTGAATTTTTGCTCCATCTCCATATTGTTCTAAAATAGCAGCACGTTCTTCATCATTCCAAGCATATTGCTTTTTTGCTCCTTTTTTAATTAAATATAGTGGAGGAGTTGCAATATAAATATGCCCATTTTCTATAAGCTCTTTCATAAAACGGAAAAAGAACGTTAAGATTAACGTTTCAATGTGACTACCATCAATATCTGCATCACACATAATAACCACTTTATGATATCTTAATTTAGATAAGTTTAATGCCTTGCTATCTTCTTCAGTTCCAATAGTAACACCAAGGGCTGTAAAAATGTTCTTTATTTCTTCGTTTTCAAACACTTTATGAACCATGGCTTTTTCAACATTCAAAATTTTTCCACGTAACGGTAAAATAGCTTGAAAAGCTCTATCTCTACCTTGTTTTGCTGTTCCACCTGCCGAATCTCCCTCAACAAGATACACTTCGCATTTTTCTGGATCTTGCTCAGAACAGTCCGATAATTTTCCAGGTAAACCACCAATACTCATGACAGTCTTACGCTGCACCATTTCACGTGCTTTTTGAGCAGCATGACGCGCTTGTGCCGCAAGAATAACTTTTTGCACAATCGTTTTAGCATCGTCTGGATTTTCCTCTAAATAATCGGTTAGCATTTCTGATACAGATTGGCTAACTGCTGCAGAAACCTCTCTATTTCCTAACTTCGTTTTGGTTTGCCCTTCGAATTGTGGTTCTTGAACTTTTACCGAAATAATAGCTGTAAGCCCTTCACGGAAATCATCCCCAGAAATATCGAATTTTAAGTTTTTTAGTAAGCCAGATTCATCTGCATACTTTTTAAGTGTATGTGTTAAACCACGACGGAAACCAGATAAATGTGTTCCACCTTCGTGTGTGTTGATATTATTTACATAAGAATGTAAGTTTTCGGCATAAGAGGTATTATAAACCATTGCAACCTCAACAGGAACACCATTCTTTTCACCTTCAAAAGCAATAACCTCTTTTATTAAAGGCTCACGATTACCATCTAAGAATTTGATAAATTCTTTAAGACCTTCTTCAGAATGAAAAGTTTCCCCTTCAAACTCACCATCCTCTTTTTTATGCCTTCTATCTACTAAATGAATAGTAATACCTTTATTCAAATAAGCTAATTCACGTAATCTGCTAGCTAACGTATCATAATTATATTCTAAAGTCTGAGTAAAAATTGTTGGGTCTGGCTTAAAAGTAACAATCGTTCCTCTTTTATCAGTAGCACCAACCTTTTTAACAGGATACATGGTTTTTCCTTTCTCGTATTCTTGCTCCCAGATTTCACCCTTTCGGTATACTGTGGCTTTTAAATGATCTGACAATGCGTTAACACAACTTACACCAACACCATGGAGTCCACCAGACACTTTATATGAATCTTTATCGAATTTTCCACCAGCACCAATCTTAGTCATTACAACTTCTAGTGCCGAGACACCTTCTTTTTTATGCAAATCAACTGGAATACCACGACCATCATCTTCAGTTGTTATGGAATTATCTTCGTTAATAATTACGGTAATATTATCACAATGTCCAGCTAATGCTTCATCAATAGAGTTATCGACAACCTCATACACTAAATGGTGTAAACCTCTTACTCCAGTATCTCCAATATACATGGAAGGACGCATACGCACATGCTCCATACCTTCTAAAGCTTGAATACTATCTGCTGAATAATTATCCTTGTTAAATTCTTCTCTTTTTTCGCTCATTATTTTGAATAATTTTTAGTTCGATTTATGGCATAAAAAAATGATACTCACGCATCATTTTTGGATACTTACAAATATACGGCTTTTAAACGCTTTTTAAAAGGATTTTAGCTGTTGACAATGAAAATTATCAACAATTGTTAATTACTTAAAAACGGCTTAAAAGGCTTAAAAAGTGTCTTAAAATTGATGTCATCTATGTTTTAAATGTTCAACTAAACAACTTTTAGCAAAAGGACTTTAAACGTTATTATTTAAAGTTATACTTATTAGATTGCCATCGGTTTTTATGTTTAGAGAAGGGTCAATTGTGTTGTATATACATATATTGATTTTTCGTTTGCAAATTCTTGTAATATTAACAACACTTTTGTTGTTAGTACTGCCAAATTAAACTGACTTAAATTTACCAATATTACGTTAGATTGATTGATAGCCAAAATTTAAAAAGGTGATAGTTTGTTTAACTATCACCTTTTTATATATAACCCTATTTTTGAGATTTATTAATATGAATCATCATGCACATTTGCAATGGCTCTTCCAGATGGTTCATTCATGTTTTTAAAAGCTTCGTCCCATTCTAAGGCTATTTGTGTACTACAAGCTACACTTGCTTCTTGTGGCACACTTAAAGCTGCAGCATCACTAGGAAAATGCTCAGCAAAAATAGTACGATAATAAAACTCTTCTTTGCTATTTGGTGTTTGAATTGGGAAATGGTATTTAGCATTCGCCATTTGTTCGTTTGTCACTTCTTTTTCAACCAATTCTTTTAAAGTATCTATCCAACTATAACCTACACCATCGCTAAATTGCTCTTTCTGTCTCCAAGCTACAGATTCTGGAATCATGTCTTCAAAGGCTTTTCTTAGAACCCATTTTTCCATGCGCTCTCCATGAATCATTTTATCTTTTGGGTTGATACGCATAGCAACATCCATAAACTCTTTATCTAAAAACGGAACACGACCTTCAATTCCCCAAGCTGCCAAACTTTTGTTGGCTCGTAAGCAATCGTATTGATGAAGTTTGCTTAATTTCCTAACAGTTTCCTCATGAAATTCTTGTGCATTTGGCGCTTTATGAAAGTATAGATAGCCTCCAAAAAGCTCGTCTGCACCTTCACCTGACAGCACCATTTTTATTCCCATAGATTTAATAACTCGTGCCATTAAATACATAGGTGTACTAGCTCTTATAGTAGTAACATCGTATGTTTCTAATTGATAAATCACGTCTTTTATAGCATCTAATCCTTCTTGGATGGTAAACTTAATTTCATGATGAACTGTTCCAATATGGTCTGCCACTTTTCTGGCTGCAGCCAAATCTGGAGAACCTTCAAGTCCAACGGAAAAACTATGCAGTTGTGGCCACCAAGCTTCAGACTTGTCATCGCTTTCAATACGTTTTTGTGAATATTGTTTTGCTATTGCAGAGGTTACAGAAGAATCCAAACCACCTGACAACAATACACCATAAGGTACATCGCTCATTAACTGTCTGTGGACAGCTGCTTCTAGTGCTTCTTTAATTACTTTTATGGATGTTTCATTATCTTTTACAGCTTCAAATTCTGTCCATTCGCGTTTATACCATTTTACAAATTTGCCATCTTTACTAGACATATAATGTCCAGGAGGAAATAATTCTATTTTAATACAAACACCTTCTAGTGCTTTTAATTCGGAAGCGACATAGAACGTCCCATTTTCATCCCAACCAATATACAATGGAATAATTCCCATGTGGTCTCTTGCAATGAAATATGAATCTTTTTCAACATCGTAAATGGCAAATCCGAAAATACCATTCATATCATCAACAAAATTAACTCCTCTCTCTTTGTATAAAGCCAAAATAACTTCACAATCGCTTTCAGTTTGAAAGTTATAAGCTGTTTTTAATTGCTTGCGTAATTCTCTATGATTATATATTTCGCCATTAGCAGCTAAAATCAATTTTTTATCTTCACTAAACAATGGTTGCTTTCCAGAAGCTGGATCAACAATAGCCAAACGTTCATGAGCCATAATCACTTTATCATCGCTATAAATACCAGACCAATCTGGACCACGATGACGAATGGTTTTAGCCATTTCTAATATTTGAGGTCTCAAGTCTTCAGATTTCTGTTTCAAATCGAATGCACATACAATGCCACACATAATTCTTATTTCTTTATTTAAGAAGACAAATATTAACATTTAATATTGATTTATAAACAACAATTGTATAGTTAGTTATTAATTAAAACAAAATACGAGTTTTTTATATAAATATGAAAGTTTAACTACTTAAGTACATTTGTTATATTTACAACTTGAAAGTTTATTAGTTACACTTTAACATCATCCCATAAATTATGAAGTTTTCACATGTCTTCTTCTTGTTATTTACCATTAATCTTTTTTCTCAGACATGGCAAACAACTTCTATTACATCTAACTTAAATGGTCAACGTTTTGATGATGTGTTTTTTTTAAATGAAAACGAAGGTTGGGCGGCAAATGGATATTATGCTGCAGTTTATAAAACTATTGATGGTGGTATTACTTGGACAGAACAATTGAACGAAGCTATGCTTGGTGGCAGCTATTATTTTAGGAACATTGAATTTCTGAACTCAAATATTGGGTTTTTAGGCACACTTAACGGTGAATTTTTTAAAACATCTGATGGAGGTGATACTTGGGAACTTGTCACTAATATTCCAACAACTCCACAGGCTATTTGTGGCTTGAATACAGTAGGAGACTCAACAATTTACGGTTGTGGTGCTTATTTTACTCCTGCTTACATCATAAAATCATCAGATAGTGGTGCTACATGGGATTTTATTGACATGTCTGCTTATGCAAACGCCTTAGTCGAAATTTACTTTTTAAATGAAAATGTCGGTTTTGTTTCTGGAAACAATTCTACTGGTGGAGTCATATTAAAAACTATAGATGGAGGTACATCATGGACAGAAATATTTAATTCGAATATTGTAGGTGAATATGTATGGAAACTTCAAGTATTAGAAAATTCTACTAATGTGATTTTTGGATCCATTGAATCTGTTTCTCCGCATTTAGGAAAACTCATTAAATCAGTTGACTCAGGTAGTTCTTGGACAAGTTATGATGCTCCAGAAACTCTAATTCAAGCTGTAGGTTTTATCTCTGAAACACGAGGTTGGATGGGAGGACATACTACAGGTATTCACGAAACTTCAGATGGAGGTGTAACATGGACCAATTTAAATATTGGAAGCATCTTAAATAGATTTTTTATTGTTAATTCAGGAATAGCTTATGCCTCAGGAACTTCTATATATAAATTTACTGATGAAGAATTAAGTACTGATAATATTGATGAAACTGTAAGAGCTCACTTAGACATTCAATTATTGAATAATCCAGTAAAAGACAATTTAGAATTCAATATACGTTTTAATAAATCTGATAATTTATTAATGGAACTATATGATAATTCTGGTCGTTTTATCAAAACCTTGTCTAAAGAAAAAATTACTGATTCAAATTTAGAAAGATCTTATAATTTTTCGGTAAAGAGCCTTGCTGCTGGAATTTACATTATTGACTTTCATAATAACAACGGACGGGAATCCAAAAGATTTATAAAACTTTAAACTTATTTAAATATTAGGATACATTTAACTTAAAATCTATATAGCTTCAGTAAATTATGAGACATAATATTTAAACTTATTTTAAATCTAATTATCACAAATTATGAAAAAATCAACTCTCATTTCAAGTATCGCTTTTGCATTTATCATGCTATTATCGTTCTCAACAAATGCTCAAGAATTTAAAGGACTAGACAAAAGCCCAATGGATGCAGCGTCATTTCCAACGAGCTATAAAGAATCGAATAAATTAATAAAGATTGTTTATAGCAGACCTCAATTAAAAGATAGAGAATTAAGTAAATTAGCTCCTAATGGAGAAGTTTGGCGTACTGGAGCAAATGAAGCTGCTGAATTAACTTTATACACAGACATGATGTTAGGCGACACAAAAGTATCTGCTGGAACTTATACATTTTATGCTATTCCAGGGGAAAAAGAATGGACAGCTATTATAAGTACCGATTTAAATGTTTGGGGTAGTTATTTTTACAAAGAAGCTAATGATGTGGCTCGATTAAATGTTCCTGTAACAAAAGGTGATAAATCTATTGAAGCTTTTTCTATAGCATTTGATGAAGCTGATGGTGGCATAAACATGCACTTAGGATGGGGAACTGCAAGAGTAGCTGTACCATTTACAAAATAATCTACTATTATTTCTTACTCCCTAAAACGCCTTAAAAATTCAAGGCGTTTTTTTATGGTATATTTAAGTACTTATGTGTTTGTAGAGAGACTTTCCATTTTGGATTTGCCATAACATAGTCTACTATTTCAGGAACTACTTTATCGCATTTACTCCATTCTGGTTGTAAATATAGTATGCAATCTTTATTCACTTTTGCAGCTTGCTCTTCAGCAAACTTAAAATCGCTTTTATTGTAGATTATCATCTTCAATTCATGCGCTTCATTATAAATCTCTTCAGTTGGTAATTTCAATTTTTTAGGCGACAAGCAAATCCAATCCCAAGTACCTGTTAATTTATATGCACCAGACGTTTCAATGTGTGTTTGCACACCTTTTGCTTTTAATTGTAAGGTTAGTTCAGTCATATCCCAAGTTAGTGGCTCGCCTCCTGTTACAACAATTGTGTCGCTGTATTTAACAGCATTTTCAACAATCTTTTCAGTTTCAGTTGGTGGATGCAATTCTGCCAACCAGCTTTCCTTAACATCGCACCAATGGCAACCAACATCGCAACCACCAATTCGAACAAAATAAGCTGCTGTTCCTTTATGGAATCCTTCCCCTTGAATGGTGTAAAACTCTTCCATTAAAGGCAGTAACAACCCTTTATCTATTAGTTCCTGTCTTTCACTTCTTGTCATAGTTTGCAAAGATAGTTGACAGATTTTAGTTTCTTATTAAATTGTTGAAAATATTTCTATTGGTATTGGTTCAAGATTAGTATTTTTATGGAAATTTTAGAATATGAGCAAACAGGAAGAGTTCTTCAACCATATAACAGAAGGCAATACTAATAAAGGTGAATGTATTACTTTAGGTTCTGCTATGTTAGATGGCAAAACAGTAAAAAATGCGTTTGTAAATGTGCCTTTAAAAACCATGAACAGACATGGACTTATTGCAGGAGCAACTGGAACTGGAAAAACAAAAACACTTCAAGTATTAGCTGAAAACTTATCAGAAAAAGGAGTCCCTGTGTTACTCATGGATATTAAAGGAGACTTAAGTGGTTTAGCACAACCGAGTCCTGGTCATATTAAAATTGACGAACGCCATGAAGCCATTGGCATCCCGTTTGACCCTAAAGCGTTTCCTGTTGAAATTTTAACGCTTTCAACTCAAAATGGTGTCAGGCTTCGAGCAACTATTAGTGAATTTGGTCCTGTGTTAATCTCTAGAATTTTAGATGTTACTGAAACTCAAGCAGGTATTATCTCAGTGATATTCAAATATTGTGACGATAATAAGTTACCTCTACTCGACTTAAAAGATTTCAAAAAAATCTTGCAGTACGCAACAAGCGAAGGTAAAAAAGAGTTTGAAGATGCTTATGGTCGAATTTCTACAGCATCAACTGGAGCTATTCTAAGAAAAATAGTAGAGATTGAACAACAAGGTGGAGATATCTTTTTTGGTGAAAAATCTTTTGACCCTCAAGATCTTTTAAGAATCGATGAAAACGGAAGAGGTTACATAAACATTATTCGTTTAACAGATATACAAGACAAACCGAAACTATTTTCAACTTTTATGTTGAGTTTGTTAGCTGAAATATATTCAACATTTCCAGAACGAGGAGATAGTGGAAGACCAGAACTTATTATGTTTATTGATGAAGCTCATTTAATTTTCAATGAAGCATCAAAAGCTTTATTAAATCAGATTGAAAGCATTGTAAAACTCATTAGGAGTAAAGGAGTTGGCTTGTATTTTGTAACTCAAAATCCAACAGATGTTCCTGACGCTGTTTTAAGTCAGTTAGGTTTAAAAGTACAACATGCTTTAAGAGCTTTTACAGCAAAAGATAGAAAAGCCATTAAATTAACAGCACAAAATTATCCAGATACAGAATATTATGATACTGCAAGCGTTTTGACTTCGTTAGGTACTGGTGAAGCTTTAGTTTCAGCTTTAAACGAAAAAGGACGACCAACACCACTTGCTGCTACTATGATGCGAGCTCCTATGAGTCGAATGGATATTTTAACAGATTCAGAATTAGAAGATTTATTAAGTGACTCGAAACTTGTTAAAAAATATAACGAAGAAGTTGATAGAGAAAGTGCTTATGAACTATTAAACAAAAAAATAGAACAAGCAGAAGCAGAAGAATTAAAAGAGAAAGCAAAAAAAGAAAAAGAAGCACTTGAAAAAGCAAAATCTAAATCTAAAGGCTCTTCAACAAGAAAAAGCACCAGAATGAACCCAATAGTAAAGGTACTTACTAGTGCTACATTTATTAGAAGTGTTTTTGGAATACTAACTAAAGTCATGAAAAAATAATTAATTACTTTACTTTAAAATAATTTAATATTTACCTATAATTTATATGAAAAAATCCATTTTCAGCTTAGCCATCATTACCCTTTTATTTATTGGTTGTAAAAAAGAACAAGACCCATTTCAAATTAGCAAACAAAGTATTGGATTATTAACAGATTCAACACAAGTAAAAAATTTAAAAGCAGTGTTTTCGAATGATTCAGTTGTTGAAAGGCTTCTTGACAACGAATTTACTTTTAACAGAACAGATATTGATATTTTCGATAAGGCAGGCAATAAACTACTTACTTTAACTCCAAAAGTGGTTCAAGATTCAACCTCTACAATAGAAACTATTAAGGTCTTAGATTCAAGATTTAAAACAGCAAAAGGTCTTACATCTTCTAGTACTTTTGGAGACATAAAGAACAACTATAAAATTTCTAGCATTCAAAACACGTTAAAAAATGTTGTGGTTTTTGTCAATGAGATTAATGCCTTCATAACCATTGATAAAGAAGAATTACCTGCTGAATTACAATTCGACATGAATGCTAAAATTGAAGCGATTCAAATTCCAGAGAAAGCTAAAATTAAATATTTAATGATTGGCTGGTAAAATAAGTAGAAAGTAGTTAAATGAATTAAAAGAATGCAAAAAAACAAAAAATACGTCATTCAGAAAACCCCGTTTAAAGTCCCAACTTCAGATGGCAAAATTATTCAAGAACATTTTGGTAGAGCTTCAGATGGAAATTCTGAAATTAGTATTGCACATATGATTGCTCCTGCTGGATGGAGCGAACCTTTTCAAGCTCCAGAGTTTGATGAATACACATTTATTATTAAAGGCAAAAAACAGTTTATAATTGATGGAGAGGAAATAGTTTTAGAAGCTGGACAGTCTATAAAAATAGAAAAAAATACGCGTGTTCAATATTCAAATCCATTTACAGTAGCCTGTGAATATCTAGCTATTTGCAAGCCTGCATTTTCAATGAGTTTAGTAAATCGAAAAGAGCTATGATAATCATTCATAAATTAGTCGGTTTTTTCATAAACATTGTTAGCTTATTTTCTAAAAAACTGTCAGCTAGAATGGCTTTGTTTCTTTTCACCAAACCATTTAAAGGAGGTATTAATGAAGAACAATCAGACTTCTTAGGTTCATCATTTAGAGAAGAAATTTTAGTAAATAATATTCCTGTTATGACCTATAGATGGTTAGGAAAAAACAAAACCATATTATTAGCCCATGGCTGGGAAAGTAATGCTGCAAGATGGCGTTATTTAATAGAACCACTAAACAAATTAGATTACAATGTAATAGCTCTAGACGCTCCTGCTCATGGACGTTCTGGCAGCAACCGTTTTAATGCATTATTATACGCTGATTTTATAAAAGCAGTAACTAAAAAATTCAATCCAGATATTGTTATTGGCCATTCGGTTGGAGGCATGGCAACAGCATTTTCTCAAAATAAACTTGAAATTTCTAATATTAAAAAACTGATTCTACTAGGTGTTCCGTCTGAATTTACTGACGTTCTAAAACGTTATTATAAAATGATGAGTTACAGTAAGCGAACTTCAAATGCCGTAAATAAATTAATTCAAACAAGATTTAATGCAGAACCTATTAATTTTTCAACAGCAAGACATTTAGAATCTCTTGAAATAGAAGGACTTATAATACACGATGAGAAAGATGCTGTGATACCTTATAGTGACGCTTTAAAAATCAACAAAAGTTTTAAAAACAGTAAGCTTATTACAACAACTGGTTTTAATCATTCAATGATTGATGAAAGTATCTCTAATCATATTTATAAGTTTTTGAAAAACTAAAGTTGCTATCTTTGCAGTTACCAATGCAACCTTGAAATAGCTAATAGAATTATGTTTCTTTTTCGCTTATATTTCAATATAAAGCAGAACCATAGCGAATACTATGTTTAGAATTTTTCTAAACAAAAAATAATTCAAATTACTAATATGCCATTTCAAAATTAAATTGATATAATGGAAGAAAATTTAAAACGAATAAATAAGTTTTTAAGTGAAGTTGGGTATTGTTCTCGTCGTGAGGCAGACAAACTTATTGATGCTGGAAGAGTAACTATTAATGGTGAAGTTCCAGAAATGGGAACCAAATTAAGCCCAACAGACATAGTACATGTAGATGGAAAAGAAATTAAAAACAACAAAACAGATTTTGTTTATTTAGCTTTTAATAAACCAGTTGGCATTGTTTGTACAACAGACACTCGAGTTGAAAAAGACAATATCATCGATTTTATTAAATACCCAAAACGTATTTTTCCAATTGGTAGATTAGACAAACCAAGTGAAGGTTTAATTCTTCTAACAGATGATGGCGACATCGTTAATAAAATACTTAGAGCAAGCAACAATCATGAAAAAGAATATATAGTAACAGTTGATAAACCCATTTCTCAAACATTTATAGAACACATGTCTAGAGGCATTTATTTAGATGAATTAGAAAAAACTACAAAACCATGTATTGTTGAAAAACTAGGAACAAATACTTTCAAAATTATTTTAACGCAAGGTTTGAACAGACAAATTCGCAGAATGTGCGAATATCTAACTTATGAAGTAGAAACGCTAAAACGTGTAAGAATAATGAATATCAAACTGGATATGCCTTTAGGTGAATTTAGGGAATTAACAAAACCTGAATTTACAGAATTAAACCGTTTACTGGAAGATTCGACTAAAACATTTAAAGCAAATTTGATTCATAAAAAAAAGAGAAACTAACCTTCAATTTTGTTAAATTCATATTAAATGACCTCCTATTATAAAAATTGATTGGTAACTTTAAAACAAAAGTTATCAAATGAAGCATTTAACCAACCTCTTATTATTAGTATCATTTACTGTTTTTTCTCAGTATAATTACGAACCATCAGAAGCATTTCCATTCGGTCAACCTAATCCAGAAGCTCCTAAGCAAATTAAAGATTTTCAAAAGCTTATTGGTGAGTGTAATTGCAAATCCTTTTCAAGAAAACAAGACCAAACTTGGGCAGAACCAATAGAGATGATTTGGAGATGGAAATATATTATGAATGGTATGGCAGTTCAAGACGAAACTTTAAAAGCAGATGGTAAGCACTCTGGAAGTATTAGACAATTTATTGCAGACAGTAGTAAATGGTACGTTCATTACTATTCTTCTAGTTCGCCAACGACCACTTTATCAACTTGGGAAGGAAACATAAAGGAAGATGGCGACATTATATTATACAAAGATCAAAAAGCTCAAAACGGAACTGCAGGTTTTAGTCGATTAACTTTTTACGACATTAATAATTCTGGCTACAAATGGGTTGGTGAATGGGTTGATAAATCAGAAAAAATAACTTTTCCTTTTTGGAAAATTGAATGTATTAGAAACGAAGATTAGTTTTAAATTTGAATATGCCTAAAATCTCTCCATTTCATATTGCCATTCCTGTTTATAATTTAGATGAATGTAGAATCTTTTATAATGATATTTTAAATTGTGAAGAAGGCAGAAGTAGCGATCATTGGGTGGATTTTAATTTCTTTGGACATCAGTTGGTTATTCACTATAAGCCAAAACCTGAAGAAGAACTTCATACAAATTCAGTAGATGGCAAACATGTTCCAGTACCACATTATGGCGTGGTATTACCTTGGGATGCGTTTCAATCTTTTGCTGAAGATTTGAAACAAAAAGATATTGACTTTATTATTGAACCCTATATTCGTTTTGAAGGCTTGGTTGGTGAACAAGCCACCATGTTTTTCTATGATCCAGCTGGAAATGCGTTAGAGTTTAAAGCTTTTAAAGATTTGAACCAATTGTTTGCTAAATAACTCCTTATTCTTTATGTATTTCTCTTGCCAACAATGTGTTTTTTAATAGCATGGCAATAGTCATTGGACCAACACCTCCAGGAACAGGAGTAATAAAACTTGCTTTTTTACTAACGTTTTCGAAGTCGACATCACCTGTAATAACATATCCTTTAGGAGATGATTCATCTGGAACACGTGTAATTCCTACATCAATAATAACCACATCATCTTTAACCATTTCAGCTTTTAAGAAATTTGGAGTTCCTAACGCAGATATAATAATATCTGCCTGAGAAGTAATTTGAGTAATATTTTTAGTATGACTATGTGTTAAAGTTACTGTAGAGTTTCCTGGAAACCCTTTACGTCCCATAAGTATACTCATTGGACGACCAACAATATGTGAACGCCCAATAATAACAGTATGTTTGCCATCTGTTTCAACTCCATAACGCTCAAGCAACTCTAATATTCCAAATGGGGTAGCTGGAATAAAAGTTGACATATCTAATGCCATTTTACCAAAATTCATTGGATGGAAACCATCTACATCTTTATCGGGATCTACTGCCATTAATACTTTTTGTGTATTAATTTGAGGTGGCAAAGGCAATTGAATAATGAAACCATCTACATCTGAGTTCTCATTAAGTTCTTCAATTTTATCTAGCAATTCAATTTCACTAGTTGTATTAGACATACGTACCATTGTAGACTCGAAACCAACACGTTCGCAAGCTCTTACCTTACTACCAACATAGGTTAAAGAAGCGCCATCGTTACCAACTATAACTGCAGCCAAGTGAGGAACTTTCTCCCCTTTTGCAATCATTTTTTTTACCTCTTCGGTAATTTCATTTTTAATATCGTTGCTAACTTTTTTACCGTCTAATATGGTCATATTGTTGGATTTTTAATTTATCAGGTCGAGCGCAATCAAGACCTATTCTCATCTTTAAAATATCTATGAGACCTCTCGAGAACTACGTTCGTATCTTCAATCAAAATATNNTTTTGATTTCGATAATGCTCGAGGTGACACCATAAATTTAAAAACATGAATTATTTCATGTTTTTCATAGCCTGCATCATGGCTTTTCCTTTTCCTCCTTGCATCATCTTCATCATTTTACTCATTTGATCGAATTGTTTTAGTAACTGATTTACTTCCTGTACAGAAGTACCAGAACCTTTACTTATTCTTTTTTTACGACTTGAATTAATAACTGAAGGATTCGTTCTTTCTCTAGGAGTCATTGAGTGAATCATTGCTTCTATTCCTTTAAAAGCATCATCATCGATATCAATATCTTTCATCATTTTACTAGCTCCAGGGATCATACCAACTAGATCCTTCATATTCCCCATTTTCTTGATTTGTTGAATCTGTTTTAAGAAATCATCAAATCCGAATTGATTTTTAGCAATCTTCTTTTGAAGTTTTCGAGCTTCATCTTCATCAAATTGTTCTTGAGCTCTTTCAACTAAAGAAACAACATCACCCATTCCAAGAATACGGTCTGCCATACGTGATGGATAGAAAACATCGATAGCTTCCATCTTTTCACCTGTACCAATAAATTTTATTGGTTTATTTACAACAGATTTAATTGAAATGGCTGCTCCACCTCTAGTATCACCATCTAATTTAGTTAAAATAACACCATCAAAATTTAAGATATCATTAAAAGCTTTAGCTGTATTAACAGCATCCTGACCTGTCATAGAGTCTACAACAAATAAAGTTTCTTGAGGTTGAATTGCTTTATGTATGTTAGATATTTCGGTCATCATGGCTTCGTCAACCGCAAGACGACCAGCTGTATCTATAATAACTACATTAAACCCATTTGCTTTAGCATGTGCAATACCAGCTTGTGCAATAGCAACTGGATCTTGGTTTCCTTTATCGCTATAAACCTCAACATTTATTTGATCTCCAACGACATGTAATTGGTCTATTGCAGCTGGACGATACACATCACAGGCAACTAATAAGGGTTTCCTTGTTTTTTTGTTTTTTAAATAGTTGGCAAGTTTACCAGAAAATGTTGTTTTACCTGAACCTTGCAAACCAGACATTAAAATAACACTTGGAGTGCCAGAAAGATTTATCCCTTCAGCATCGCCTCCCATAAGTTGGGTTAATTCGTCTTTAACGATTTTAACCATTAATTGACCTGGTTGTAACGTTGTTAATACGTTTTGACCAAGTGCTTTTTCTTTTACTCTTACAGTAAAATCCTTAGCTATTTTAAAATTAACATCGGCATCTAAAAGCGCTCTACGAACTTCTTTTAAAGTTTCGGCTACATTCACTTCTGTAATGCTTCCATGACCTTTTAAGACGTGTAACGCTTTATCTAACTTATCACTTAAATTATTAAACATAGGAATCTTGAAATTTTAAGAACTGCAAATTTAAGAATTTGAAGCTAATTAAAGAAGTAAGACTTCTAAATAAATTGCATAAAAAAAGAACTGCAATAAATACAGCTCTTTTTTACCTAAATAATTAACTAAAATTATCTTACAAACAATTAAAGCAATCTGCTTCTAGTTGGTGTAAATCACCAACTTCATTGTTACTTAATGTTCTTTTATAAACTCTTAAATCGTCCATATGACCTTTAAAACCCTCGCCTAACATATATTGTCCAGCTGGATCAGAACCGATGCTTAAACTTGAATTTTCTTCCATGTTTCTTAAAACACCATCTCTATATAATCTAACCGTATTGTTTGAATCTACTGTGACAACTAAATGATGCCAATCTGTGTTTTCCCAATTTACATCGACTTCTTGATTCCAGTCATTATCCCATAATGATGTCCCTAAATTATCAGTAAACAATGGCGTATTTAAATCATATACTCCTAGATTGAAGCCTACTGTAGCGTTGCCTGGTTTTCTAAACAAAAGCTCTAAATCTCCAGCAATTGTATTTTGCATTTTAAACCAAAGACTTATTGAAAAACTGTCACCTTGTACCAATTGGTTTTCAGCTGTAACTGGAATAGAAAAATTGGTGCTACCATCAAATGAAATGGCACATGTTGAATTACCTGAACGATCCTCAGTTAAATATGTAAAGCCATCAACAATATCTCCACTAATTAAATCTTTTACTTCTCCACCAAAAGGCATGTATATTATTAAATCGTTCGTTAAAGTTCCAGGATTATTACAACCTGAACAATCTTGCTCCATAACCATTGTGCTATTTCTGTTTTCTGCTACTAGTTCTAATCGATCTTCTGCACATTCAACAATTAACCACTCGCCATTAATAGCTTGAATGTTGCCTAAAGCCACACCTGTTAATGTTAATACAGTTCCACTAGCACTTGTAGATGTTGACCAACCATTTGCAACTGTTATTGTTTGTCCATCTCCTGTAATAATAAGTGTGCCACCTGATAAGAATACTAAATCAAACCCTATTAAATCATTGCTATTGTTAAACTGAACAACATTCCATGTACATTCTACTAAATAAGCATCTATCTCTTGTTCTGAACAAGTTGCATTGCAGTTTTCTAAATACAAGCCAATTTCTAAAATTTCAAAAACACTTGCATTATTAAATTCTTCAATTCTAACGTAAACTGTTTGTGGATTTATGTTATTTGTATAAGATGTTGCACTTGGAATAGGGTTTGTGTTAGATTCAGCATCTATTAAAGAGGCATGAAAACTTACTGAGACAGCATTATTTATAGTACATCCATCAATATCACTTAACCCTTCATATAAATTAAAAACTTCAAACCCATCATTGTTTTCATCACATAGTATTATATCATTTGTTTCTAAACATCCTAATGGGCTATTTGAGCAATCATGTTCTAACTCCATAGTTATAATGCTACTCCCTGTTTCTTGCGAAAATACAGTCCTATCTCTTTCACACCCTGTTAATGACCACTGACCATTTAATAAATCGAAGGTTAATAATCCATCAATCGTTAACACATATTCTGAATTTGCTTCTGAAAGAGTCCAAGAACCAACCTCTGTTACAGCAAGTGTTCCGTTAATAATTACTTCTCCATTTTGATTGAAATCTAAAAAGTTTTCATCTATTATGTTACCAGAACCATCATAAGTATTAGCATTTATTGAACACTCTAATAGCCAAGATTCTAACCCATCTAAGCCTAAATCACATTCTACAGTTGAACAATCTTGTTCAGCCGCTTCAATAGCTTCTTGCAATTCTTGATTATTATTTACTTCTGTAGTAGAACCATCTGAATATTCTAATCCTACCGGAAAATTCAAACTTGCTAAAACCACACCATTATTACCATTATCTAGACCTTCTAAAAAGATATACATTTCATAATCATTATTAATTAAAACTGTATCAATAACCTGAAAATCTGTATTATAAATAGAAAAAGATATTGGATAGATAAAATCTACACATTCAATAACATTTTCATTTGTTATACAAGCATCTATAAACGCTTCTAACTCCTCCAGAGATTCTATATTAACCTCTGTATAATCATTTAATATTATGGTAATTGGAAAAAGGAATTCTAAGCCGTCGACATCTGTATTACTGGCATCAAATATTTCTTCTAAAAGACTTAAATCATCTAGGCTTTCAATAGTTAAAGTGATACCATTTGCAATAATTGTTACAGGTAAATTAACTGTAAAACAATCGCTATCATCCATAATATCATCAACACTTCCATCGTTTGCAGATGTATAACGCATAAGGTTTTCTAAAGTAGAATTCGGGACAATAGTTTCTTCCTCATTTGGAAGCGTTTCTTCATTTGCTTCTTCTTGGCAAGAAAGCCCTAAAAAGAAGGTCATCATAATTAGTAATAGTGAAAATCTAAATTTCATAACGTTTGTTTATTTGTGGTTATTTACAATATAACAGTTCAACTTTTAATTTTCCTACCCTGTATTTCTTTTTTTATACATTTACGAGCATAAAACACAAAAATGCCAAAAGATTTAAACGACCATATTTGCGATGAACAACTGTTTTCGAAGGCATTTAAAAGCTATTCAAAAGATTTGCATGACTTTCTTTATTATAAATTTGGAAGTCATATTAATCCTAAAGATAAAGTTCAAGAAGCTTTTATTAAGCTCTGGGAAAAATGTAAAGATGTGTCACCTTCTAAAGCGAAATCGTTTTTATTTACCGTTGCGAATAACCTAACTTTAAATGATCTGGCTCATCAAAAAGTTGTTTTAAAATTTCAACAAACGAAACCCAAATCTTCTACCAACGAAAATCCACAATTTTTATTAGAAGAAAACGAATACTTACAAAAATTACAACAAGCCATTTCAAACTTAACTGAAGCCCAACGTGTTGCTTTTTTACTAAATAGAATTGAAGGCAAAAAACATAAAGAAATAGCTGAAATTTTAAATATCTCTACAAAGGCTGTTGAAAAACGAATTTATGGCGCCTTAAAACAATTACGCAAAGAAATTGATGGTATTTAAAAAAATAAGGTAGGAAAATAAGTAGGTTACCTGTTATATTTATGAACAACTAATGATGGAAAAAGAATATTTAATAAAAAAATGGTTAGACAATGACTTGAACCCCCAAGAATTAAAGGAGTTTAAGCAAGTTGACGACTATAATGATTTAATCAAACTATCTGATTCTTTAAAACAATTTAAAGCACCAAATTTTGATAATGATCTAGCTTATTCTGAAATTCAAAAAAATATTTCACATAAAAAATCCACTAAAAAAGAGCTTCATTGGTTTAAACCGTTACTTCGAATTGCTTCAATAATAGTTATTCTTCTTTCTGTTTATTATTATACGACAACTTTAGATACACAAATAGAAACTTTTATGGCTGAAAAGACAGAAGTGACACTTCCAGATGATTCACGTGTAAATCTTAATGCCTTATCTACCATAACATTCAATAAAAGTAAATGGAATACAAATCGAAATATCGACTTGGATGGTGAAGCCTATTTTGATGTAGAAAAAGGATCTAAATTCAATGTAAACACCACATTAGGAACCGTTACAGTTTTAGGAACAGAGTTCCACGTAAAAAACAGATTAAATTATTTTGAGGTTGTTTGCTATGAAGGTTCAGTTAAAGTAATTTCAAAAAACATACATAAAATTTTAAAACCAGGCGACCATTTTTTAGTTATCGATGGGAAATTTATTGCTCAAAAAAAAGAAAAAAAGATAAAACCTAGTTGGCTAAACAATGAAAGTTATTTTAAAAGTATTCCTTACAAATATGTTTTAAGTGAATTTGAACGTCAGTATGATATAACATTTACTACTGAAGATATTGACACCAATATACTTTTCACAGGAAACTTTGTACATAACAATAAAGAATTAGCTCTAAAGTCCATTACTTTGCCATTAAATATAACTTATAAAATACAAAATAGTGTGATCTTACTAAACCGTGAGTAGAAATATAACGACAATAATATTTAGCCTATTTTTATTTCATTCTCTTTTTGTTAGTGCACAAAATTCAACTAATAAAGAGCAACCATTATCTGTTATTTTAGAAACTATAACAGAAACTTTCCATATTAGTTTTTCTTATGTAGATGAAAACATTCAGAATAAAACTTTAGCACTTCCATCAAACAATTTATCAATTGAAGACATTATTACCTATCTCGAGAAAGAAACTAATCTTGTTTTTCAGAAATTAAGTAATAATAGTTACGCAATACGCGATTTAATTTCAAATAATGAAGCGAATACACAATACCTTAAAGAGGTATTAATTACCAAATTTCTAACCGAAGGTATTTCGTTAAAAACTGATGGAACATCAGAAATTAATCTTGAAGAATTCGGGATTTTACCTGGACTTATAGAACCTGACATTCTACAAACCATTCAAGCCCTACCTGGTGTTATTAGCGTAGATGATCGTGTTTCAAATTTAAACATTAGAGGTGGTACAAACGACCAAAATTTAATTTTATGGGATGGTATTAAAATGTATCAATCTGGTCATTTTTTCGGTCTCATTTCTGCTTTTAATCCATCGCTAATTAAAACAGTAACTGTTTCCAAGAATGGTTCTAGTGCCAAGTATGGTGATGGTGTTTCTAGTATTATTGATATGCGAACATCTGATAGTATTTCAAACAGGATTCATGGTGGTTTTGGCAGCAATTTAATATCTACAGATGGTTTTGTAAAAATCCCTTTGAAAGATAAAATAGAACTTCAAGTATCAGCACGACGGTCTTTAACAGATGTTTTTAGCACACCTACTTACAATCAATATTTTGACCGAATCTTTCAAGATTCCGACTTAACCAATCAGGAAAACCAAAGTATTGCTCAGGATGAGCGTTTTTATTTCTACGATTTATCAACAAAACTCTCATACAAAATTTCACCAAAAGACAGATTAACCATATGCGGATTACGGATTTTTAATTCATTAGACTACTCTGAAACTTCAATAAATGAAACTATTATCTCACCTTCAAGTAGTGAGCTTATTCAAGAAAGTTTGGCCTTGGGTTTAGACTATAATCGAACTTGGAATTCAAAACTAGAAACTACTCTTAAGGCTTCATTGTCTAAATATGATTTATATTCAAAGAATTTTGATATTAGCAACAACCAAAGGCTTATACAGGAAAACGATGTTATGGATAATAGGCTTGAGTTTGAGTTACACTATCGGTTCAATACCAGATTACACTATTTAGGTGGTTATCAATACTCAGAGATTGGGATGAGTAATTTAGAAGAAGTAAACAATCCTAATTATAGACGTTATATAAAAGATGTGCTACGAACACATGGTTTATTTAACGAAATATATTACAAATCGAATTCAGGAAACACAAAAGCCAGTATGGGTTTACGTGCAAATTATATTGAGCAATTCTCAGATTTCTTTTTAGAACCTAGAATAACTTTCAATCAAAATATAAGCAAGGACATAAGATTTGAAGTGTTGGCTGAGTTAAAAAGTCAAACAGCTTCACAAATAATTGATTTACAAAATGATTTTTTAGGTATTGAAAAACGTCGTTGGGTATTATCTAACAATGAAGATATTCCTGTAATGCACAGTCAACAAATATCATTAGGAGCTCATTACCAAAAAAATAAACTACTAGTTAGTTTAGAAGGCTATATAAAACATGTTGATGGCATAACTACAAGAAGTCAAGGGTTTCAAAATCAATTTCAATATACTAATGCAACAGGTTCTTATGTAATTAAAGGAATTGATTTTTTAGTAAACAAACAGTTTAATAGCTTCAGCACATGGTTAAGTTATTCTTTTAGCAAAAACGATTATATGTTTCTTTCTTTAAACAACGGAAACAACTTTCCTAACAATATTGACATTAGGCATCAAGCAACTTTTGCTGGAACCTATAGCTTAAACAACTTAAAACTTGCATTAGGCTTAAATTGGCATTCAGGAAAACCTATTACTAATCCCTCCTTCTCACAAAACAATTCAATAAGTAATATTGTATATGAAGTACCTAACAGTAATCGATTAGAAGATTATTTCAGGTCTGACTTCTCAGGAAATTACACGATAAAATATAATAGATCAAAGCTTGTTTTTGGGCTTTCTGTTTGGAATTTAATCAATACATCTAATACCATTAACTCTTATTACATTAAAGAGAATAATAATTTAAGTCAAATAAACACAACATCTTTAGGTATCACGCTAAACGGAAGTGTTAGATTTTACTTCTAACAATAGATATTAAATCAATTCTCTAATATTAGCATAAGAATTTTCTAGTACCTGAGCTATCTCTTTTTTATTTAACCAAGCCACTTTAGTTATCCCTTCCTTTTCTTCTGGCACAAGTTTTCCATTATAAGAAGTTTTCATTTCAAACCAATAGGTGATTTTAATCCTATATCTGCCATTTCTTTTAAAAATATGATACGTGGTTTCGAGTGGTTTAATAATTTCTAATCCTTTAACACCCGTTTCTTCTTTAACTTCGCGAATGGCTGTAGTTTCAATATCCTCATTTTTTTCAGTTTTCCCTTTAGGCAAATCCCATTTATCATTTCTATAAATAAATAAAACCTCACCTTTATCGTTAAAAACTTTCCCTCCACCTGCAACGACATTAGGTAACTTTTTTAAAAATTTTTTTAAAAGCTTTTTTTCTTTTTTATGAATTAACCTAGCTTCTTTTAAAGATGTTCTATTTAACTCTCTGATAACCTTAGATAAGTTTACAGATTTCAAAAAATAGTTTTTAAACCCTTTTTCCTTTTCAACTTTTGTTGTTAAAATTATAGGTTTATCATTTACAAAAATTTTAAGCATAATCCTTTTTAAAGCAAAATTGTTTTGTAAAAATATTAATTTTTATTTCTTATCAATAGATTTAACTCTTAATTATAAATACATTTTCAAATTATAGTTTTAATTAAAAAAGTGTAATTTTGTAACTATGATTTTCAACAAACATACAGCAAGAAAAACTGCAGAAGTTTTATTGCAAATAAATGCTATTAAACTAAGCCCTAAAGAACCTTTTACTTGGGCATCTGGATGGAATTCGCCAATTTATTGCGACAATAGAATAATTCTATCTTATCCAACAATCAGGAATTATGTTCGCGAAACTATGGCGAAACAAATAGAAAAACAATATGGCAAACCAGATGTTATTGCAGGTGTTGCTACAGGTGCAATTGGCATAGGCATGTTGGTTGCCGAATATTTAGGCGTCCCTTTTATATATGTTAGACCTGAAGCAAAATCTCATGGTAGGCAAAATCAAATTGAAGGTCATGTAAATGGTGGAGAAAATGTGGTTGTAGTTGAAGATTTAATAAGTACTGGAAAAAGCAGCTTAAATGCTGTTAAAGCATTAAAAGAAGCCAATTTAAATGTCAAGGGAATGATTGCTATCTTCTCTTATGGCTTTGAAATTGCTAAAGCTAATTTTGAAAAAGAAAATATTACGTTACATACTCTTAGTAATTACGAAAGTCTATTAGACCAAGCTTTGTATACTAAATATATTACTCAAAAAGAAATAAAAACATTATCAGATTGGAATGCCAATCCTAGTGAATGGAACGCTAATTGATAATAGTAAAATAAAAAACATGAATTTAGAATCTCCTACTGTAATTGTAGAAAAATCTCCTGAAGAAGTATTTAACTTTTTATCTGATGTAAAAAATTTCGAAAAACTAATGCCTGAAAACATAAGTAAATTTGAAGTTTTAGACGAAGATAAATTTCTTTTCGCTTTAAAAGGAATGCCAGAAATCATACTAAAGAAAAAAGAATTAGTGCCTCCAAATAAAATTATTTTAGGTGCTGCTGGAGGGAAAATAGATTTTTCTTTAACAGGACTTATTACAAAACTTGAAGCTAATAAAAGTGAAGTTCAATTAGTTTTTGATGGCGAATTTAATGCCATGATGGCTATGATGATTAAAGGTCCTATTACAAAATTTATAGAGACGTTATCAAACAATATCCCTAGCGCTATTTAATATAATAAGGCTATCTCTTTTAAATCGAATTCTTTTATTACTTCGTCCTCAAGAAGGACTTGTAAATTACCAGAATTTGAAACAGATTTTATAAAACCAGAGAACAATTTACCTTCAGCATCTTTAAAAGTTGAAGGTTTGTCTTTTCTAAACAAAAGACTTTCATAAGCCTCTTTTATTAGCTGATACTTTTCAGTTTTTAAAAGATTAAAATAGTAATTCAAGTTATCTGAAATAACCAGTAACACTTCATCTAAATTAAAAATATTCCCAGTCAATAAATGTAATGATGTTGCTTTTGGGAGCCCATCAAAATTATTTTGATTAACATTTAGACCTACTCCAATTATTGTTGCTTTAAGTTGATTATGTTTAATAATATTTTCAATTAAAATGCCACATAATTTTTTGTTTTCTGACAAAATGTCGTTAGGCCATTTAATATGTAATTTTGGAATCGAAAATGACTTTAAAGTCTTAATTATGGAAAGTGAGACTGCCATACTTATGTAAAAATTTTGTTCTGTTTGAAGGAAGGAGAAATCCTTAAACACACTAAACATAAGATTCTTGGAGTCTTCTGACGCCCAAGTCGAATCCATTTGCCCACGTCCATTAGTCTGATAATTAGCTACTACAATAGTATTGTCTTCAACTATCTCGTTCGTACTTAACTGCTTTAAATAGCTGTTGGTTGAATCGATGGCATTAAGTTTGATTATACGCATAATAAATAGTTATATTCGTACTGTAAAATCTTATGAAAATTTTAAAGTATAAAGAACTAAAAAATAATAACTTTGCACAAATTAAAAATCATTAATGACAAAAAAAGAATCTAACGCAGACCAACTTATAACTACCATATTAAGTGGAATAGAAGATTTAAAAGGAAAAGACATAAATATTCTAGATTTAAGAGAGATTGAAAACACGGTTTGTGACTACTTTATTATTTGCGAAGGTACTTCGAACACTCAAGTAAATGCCATTGTAAATTCCATTCAAAAAAAAGTTAGTAAAGAATTAAAAGATAAGCCTTGGCATATTGAAGGTTCAGACAATGCCGAATGGGTTTTAATTGATTATGTGAATGTTGTTGTACATGTATTTCAAAAACATATTAGACAATATTACGATATTGAAAGTCTTTGGGGAGATGCAAAAACAACAGTAGTTGAAACAAAATATTAAAAGAATTTAATGACAAACAAGAAAAAAATTAACCCTAAAAAACCTAAATTCAGTCCTTACTGGATTTACGGAATTATTATAGCAGTATTTTTAACTATGCAGTTGTTTAGTGGTAGTAATTTTCAAGACGCAAGTCCTACTACTCCTTCTCAATTTATGTCTTATTTAAGAAATGGAGACGTTGAAAAAGTTGAAATAGTAAATAGACGCGAAGCTAAAGTTTATTTAACAGCTGCAGCAGAGCAAACTGAAATTCATAAAAAATCAAAACCTTCTTCATTGTTACCTTCTGCAACTAGGTTACCAAATTACAAGTTTGAATTTGGGGATCTTCAGAATTTTGAAGACGATATTTCTAAAGTTATAAATGAAGAAAACTTAGATCCACTACCAAAAGTAGAATATAAAACAGAACAAAACCTTTGGGGAGACTTCCTCATTGGTTTACTTCCATTCATCTTATTAATTGGAGTTTGGATTTTCATCATGCGTCGTATGTCTGGTGGAGCTGGTGGTGGAGGTGGAAGTCAAATATTTAACATTGGTAAATCTAAAGCCAAACTTTTTGACGAAAACACAGAAGTTAAAACAACTTTTAAAGACGTTGCTGGGTTAGAAGGCGCTAAAGAAGAAGTTCAAGAAATTGTAGATTTCCTTAAAAATCCTGAAAAATACACTTCATTAGGTGGTAAAATACCTAAAGGAGCTTTATTAGTAGGATCTCCAGGAACTGGTAAAACCTTATTAGCAAAAGCTGTTGCTGGCGAAGCCCAAGTACCTTTCTTCTCTTTATCTGGATCAGATTTTGTTGAAATGTTTGTTGGAGTTGGAGCCTCAAGAGTGAGAGACCTTTTTAAACAAGCTAAAGAAAAATCTCCTGCTATAATTTTTATAGATGAAATTGATGCTATTGGTCGTGCAAGGGGTAAAAATGCCATGTCAGGAAGTAATGATGAGCGTGAGAACACTTTAAATCAGCTATTAACAGAAATGGATGGTTTTGGCACAAACACAAATGTTATCGTTCTTGCTGCAACTAATAGAGCCGATATATTAGACAAAGCCCTTATGCGTGCTGGTCGTTTTGACAGACAAATATTTGTAGACCTTCCAGATGTTCGTGAACGTAAAGAAATATTTGAAGTTCATTTAAGGCCTCTTAAAAAAGCAAAAGATTTAGATGTTGATTTCTTAGCAAAACAAACACCAGGATTTTCTGGAGCAGATATTGCCAATGTTTGCAACGAAGCTGCACTTATTGCTGCAAGACAAGGAAAAAAAGCTGTAGACAAACAAGATTTCTTAGATGCTGTGGATAGAATTGTAGGTGGTCTTGAAAAGAAAAATAAAATAATGTCTGTAGCCGAAAAGAAAGCTATTGCTTTTCATGAAGCTGGTCATGCTACAGTTAGTTGGATGCTAGAACATGCAGCTCCACTAGTAAAAGTTACTATTGTTCCTCGTGGAAGATCGTTAGGTGCTGCTTGGTATTTACCAGAAGAACGTTTAATTGTTCACCCAGAACAAATGCTAGACGAAATGTGTGCTGCTCTTGGTGGTCGTGCTGCTGAAAAAGTTATTTTCGATAGAATTTCTACAGGTGCTTTAAGCGATTTAGAAAAAGTAACTAAACAAGCAAGAGCTATGGTTACTATTTATGGCTTAAGCGAAAAAGTAGGAAACTTAACTTATTATGATTCTTCAGGTCAAAACGAGTATGGATTTACAAAACCATATAGTGAAAAAACAGCTGAATTAATTGATAAAGAAATTTCAGATATTATTGAAGAACAATATCAAAGAGCAATAAAACTTCTTGAAGAAAACAGAGATAAACTAACACTTCTTGCTGAAGTTTTACTTGAAAAAGAAGTTATTTTTAAAGATAATTTAGAGAAAATCTTTGGCAAACGTCCTTTTGAAAAGAAAGAAATGGTTGAAGACAAAAAAGCTGAAGAAAAGGTAGAGATTATTGAAGAAAAAAAGAAACTTGACAATACTGAAGAGGAATAAATTTGGTAATTATATTTGTTAAGGTTTAGCAAAAATCTTAAATTAACCCAATGGTTGGTTTAAGATTTTTTATATTTGAAAAAAAGCCTACTATACTTAGATTAATAGCAATAACTTAAATGAGTCTTTTTAGAAAAATTTTTGGTTCCAAATCTGAGAAATCAGAGGAAGAATTGAAGTCAAATGAGAGAGGCAAATACATGCCTGACATAAAATTACCAGTAGATGAAAGGTTTACAATAAACTTTAAAGCTAATGGTGGCAAGTTCTTGTATTGCGAAAATTTACATGAAATTTTTAATTCACTTGGTCAAATTATTGAAGAGAATAGCTGGCAAGAAAACAAAGTACTCTTTTTAGACAGCAGTATGGAAGATAGATTTAAAGGCTTTAATCTAGAAAAAGCAAATTCTGTTGAAAGTGCTACCTTTTTTCTAACTACCTGCGAGAATCTGATAGCTGATGATGGCTCATTACTTATTTCTTCTAGGCAAATAGCTGAAAAAAAATTAAAAGAGCTTCCTGATAATTTTATTGTTTTTGCTACAACTAGTCAAATTGTTGAAAATATTGGAGAAGGTCTTAGAGTCATAAAATCAAAGAATAAAAAACAAATTCCTACTAATATTACAACCATAAAACATTTTAAATCTCTTGAAGAAAAAGACTTTATGACTTATGGTAGTAGTTCTAAAAATTTATACTTACTACTCTTAGAAGACCTTTAGAATGAAAGAAATTCTTGTAAGATCCTTTTCTGGCCTTTTGTATGTTATATTACTTCTTGTATCATTAACCAATGAACATGCATTCATTATATTATTCTACATTTTTGGAATTATCTGTTTAGCAGAGTTTAAAAATTTAATTCAATACAAATCTTTTATACCATATATAGTTTTTACCGTATTATATTTAGTTTTTGGCTATTGGCAATTTGTAATGAATTCTAAACAAGGCTTAAGCGAAGCCACACAAATATTACAGGTAATCACAATCTTTGTGCAATTGCTTTTAATTAAAGATTTATTTACAGAAAAGGACATCCCTCTTTTTAGTTCAAAAAGATTAATTATTACCACATTCTATCTCTCTAGTGGATTTATATTCTTAGTATTAATTGCAAATAACAACCATACTTTTAGTCCTTTAATTTTATTAGGATCGTTTATTTTAGTTTGGACAAATGACACCTTTGCTTATCTAGTTGGAAAGAATTTTGGAAAGCAGAAATTATTTCCAAGTATATCGCCTAAAAAAACAGTTGAAGGTTTTTTAGGTGGTTTATTTTTTGCTTCTATTGCAAGCTATTTTATTGCTACATTTACAGAAACTAATTTAAGTTTTTCAAATTGGTTAATTTTAAGTATTATTATTAGTGTTTTAGGAACCCTTGGCGATTTAATAGAGTCGAAGTTTAAACGTCAAGCCAATGTTAAAGATAGTGGTATAATTATGCCTGGACATGGAGGCTTACTAGACAGGTTTGACAGCATTATTTTTGCTGCTCCTTTTATTTATTTGTTTTTACGTATTTTAAATTATGTTTCATAAAGAAGGTCATAAAATTGTATTTGTAACACTTATCATAGTTGTTGCATTATTTTTACTTACAGATAGCTTTGTTAGTATTGCTTGGTTAAGCACCTTGTTAATGATTACCTATTTAGTTTTCTTTATTTTAATTTTACAATTTTTCAGAAATCCCAAACGTTTTACACATAGAAATGCCGAAACCGTTGTATCTCCTGTAGATGGAAAAGTGGTTGTAATTGAAGAAGTTTTTGAGAAAGAATTCTTTAATGAAAAACGCCTTCAAGTAAGTGTTTTCATGTCTCCTCTAAATGTACATGTTACTAGACATCCTATAGGGGGAAAAGTTATTTTTAGTAAATACCATAAAGGAAAATATTTAGTTGCCTGGCATCCAAAAGCTAGTGAAGAAAACGAACGCACAACTGTAGTTGTAGAAAACGAAACGTATGGTAAAGTTTTATATCGCCAAATTGCAGGCGCATTAGCCAAGCGTATAGTAAATTATGCTAAAGAAAATCAAACTGTTCTTCAAGGTGAAGATTCTGGTTTTATCAAGTTTGGTTCTCGCGTAGATTTATTTCTACCATTAGATACTAATATTAAAGTAAAACTCAATCAAAAAGTACGTGGTGGCGAAAGCATCATCGCTGAAAAATAATGACTTCAGAAGAATTAGATATCGCATTTAAAGAAGCAGTAGATCGAATTAACGATCATACAGAACCTTTCCCTGCAGATTTTTTATTACGCCTTTATGCTTATTTTAAAAAAGCAACAAACAATTATGGTAGACCAAGTAGCCGTAAACCCATAATTAATGCTTTTAAAACAAATGCGTTGTTTCAAATTCAAAATATATCTGAAGATGAGGCGAAACAAACTTACATCGAACTTGTAAATAATTATTTTCTTTATAGAAAGTAATTAGTCTTTTTCTAAAACAAAATCTAAAGGCATTCCTATAGTTCCATTTGGAAAACTAATTCCTAATAATGCTGAAATAGTAGGTGCAATATCAATAATTTCTGTTCTATTAATAGTAGATCCTTTTAAAATGCCTTTTCCAAAGAATAATAAAGGAACGTGAGTATCATAATTAAATCCTGAATGATGGTCTGTTCCAGTTCTATTCCATGGTGTGTCTTTAAAAACAGCTGGTTTATAAACAAACAAAACTTCACCAGATCTTTTTTGGTGATGCCCATTAGCTAACATACTTTCTACATAACCATTAATGTTTTCAAATATATTTATCTCTGAAGTAATAAACACCTTATCAATTAAATCGTATTTTAATAAGGCATTTGCTGCTGTTTGCTTTATCAACTGAAGGTCTAAACTCTTTTTCTCAATTAATGCATGGTTAAAAAATAATTGATTGTTAATTCTGCTTAGCAACAGACCTGGTGCACCATATTTTTTATGCAACAGTTCGTTAATATCATCAAACATCGCACTTTCATCAAAAAGTCCTGAAGGAATTTTTTCAGACTTTAAATAGGCTGGAACATCTGGTGCTCCATGATCCGATGTTAAAAAAATTGTATACTCACCTACTCCAACTTTCTCATCTAAATATTTTAAAAGTCTTTCAATTTCTAAATCTAAACGAATATATGTGTCTTCAACTTCTTTAGAGTTTACTCCAAAATCATGACCTATTTTATCTGTACTAGAATAGCTAATAGTTAACACATCAGTAAACTCATCTTGACCTAATTGCTCACCATCAATAGCAGCTAATGCAAAATCTGTTGTCAAGCTATTTCCATAAGGAGATTCAGCTATTATTTTAAAATTTCCATTTAAACTCTTTAATGCTTCTAAATTATAAGGAAATGTAGCAGATTCTTTCCCTTTAAATTTTCTTTCAAACATATTTAAATCACTTCCACTTTCTGTGTATGTGTCTATTGGATAGAGTGTATTCCATTCTTTAAAATAAGACTCTGTAATTGTAGAGGTATTAAAATCCTGAACCCATTTTGGCAAATTATTCATGTAAAACGAACTCGTAATCCAATTTCCTGCTCCTTCATGCTTGTAATCTAACCAGTAAGCTGCATTTGCAGTATGTCCTGCTGGCAAAATAGCTCCTCTGTGTTTAAGAGAAATTCCAATAGTTTTACCTCTCATTTGAGTAAACAATCTGTTTTCATCAGCAAATGTAGTAGTAAGCATTCTTTTAGGTGATTTTTTTCCATCGTTACTACTTGTGCCAATAGGTTGAACAGAATTATCTTCAACACAATTTACTTTTTTATTTAAGTTTTTATCAAACCAATCGTTTCCTATAATACCATTATATTTTGGTGTAGTTCCAGTATAGATGGAAGTATGTCCTGGCCCTGTTTTTGTTGGTATGTAATTAAAATGGTTGTTTTTACAATTATAACCTTCATTCATCATTCTTTTAAAACCACCTTCACCATATTTATTATAAAAACGGGTTAAGTAATCATATCGCATTTGATCAACCACAATACCTACAACCAACTTAGGATTAACTTGGGAAACAACAACCTTATCTTTATAAACAATTGTTTCGTTTTGGGACTTACATGAAATATTTAATAGTACTAGACTAAGGAATAGGATTAGTTTCTTCATTTTATGTATTCTATTTAAAGCTCAAAAATAGGCATTTTAATATATCATAATTTAAAATTAAGGTTAAAATAGTCACAGTTTTTTATACTTTAGCAGGAACAAATTAATTTATGACTTACCTCCATAATATTGGTGCTTATTTTATAATGATTAAAGATATGTTTCGCAAACCAACTAAATGGTCTGTGATGAGAACACTTATCTTTAAAGATATAGACGATTTAATAATTGGTTCGCTTGGTATTGTAGCATTTATTTCTTTTTTCGTAGGTGGAGTTGTAACTATTCAAACGGCTTTAAATATAACCAATCCACTAATACCTAAATATTTGGTTGGTTTTGCGACTAGGCAATCTGTAATATTAGAATTTGCTCCTACTTTTATTTCCATAATCATGGCTGGAAAAGTTGGCTCTTTTATAACTTCTAGTATAGGTACCATGCGTGTTACCGAACAAATAGATGCTCTTGAAGTTATGGGAATAAATGCCATTAACTATCTTGTATTTCCAAAATTTGTTGCATTAATGCTTTACCCATTTGTAATTTCTATAGCAATGTTTTTAGGAATTCTTGGAGGTATGGCTGCCTGTATTTACGGAGGATTTAGCACTCTCGAAGATTATATTATTGGAATTCAAATGGATTTTATACCATTTCATATAACTTATGCCTTTATAAAAACCTTTGTCTTTGCTTTCTTTTTAGCTACAGTTCCATCTTTTCATGGGTATTTTATGAAAGGTGGCGCTTTAGAGGTTGGAAAAGCAAGCACAACAGCTTTTGTTTGGACAAGTGTTGTTATCATTCTATCTAACTATATATTAACTCAAATGTTACTAAGTTCATGATAGAGGTGAAAAATTTACATAAATCGTTTAGTGATGCACATATTCTAAAAGGTATTACTACAACTTTTGAAAATGGTAAAACTAGTTTAGTAATTGGACAAAGTGGCTCTGGTAAAACCGTTTTTTTAAAATGTTTATTAGGGTTATTTCATCCAGAAGAAGGTGTTATTTCTTACGATGGAAAAATCTATTCTGAATTAAACAGCAATGAAAAAAGAAATCTTCGTTCTGAAATGGGCATGGTATTTCAAGGTAGTGCTTTATTTGATTCGATGACTATTTTAGAAAACGTCATGTTTCCTTTACGCATGTTTACAAAACAAAGTAAAAGTGAAATGGAAGATCGTGCAGATTTTGTTTTAAAACGTGTTAATCTTGCAAATGCTCATAAAAAAATGCCAAGTGAAGCATCTGGTGGTATGCAAAAAAGGGTTGCCATTGCTCGAGCAATTGTAAACAAACCTAAGTATTTATTTTGCGATGAACCAAATTCTGGTTTAGACCCAAAAACCGCTATTGTTATAGATAATTTAATTCAGGAAATTACAGATGAGTATAATATTACAACTGTCATAAACTCTCATGACATGAACTCTGTTATGGAAATTGGTGAAAAAATTGTATTCCTAAAAGATGGTATAAAAGCCTGGGAAGGTTCTAAAGAAACAATTTTTAAAACTGATAATGAAGTCGTTACCGATTTTGTTTATTCTTCTGAATTGTTCAAAAAAGTACGCCAAATGTATCTGGAAGAGAGACAATGAATATAATACATATATTGATTACTCTTAAACTCTTTTAAAATTAGTTCTCACGTCTCACAACCAAAGTATCTAGTTTTAATTTTACTTTTAACCAACGACTTAATTTATCTTCTTCATTTGAAATACTATTCCTTTTAATTTTTGATTTATCCCATTTTACTTGAATAACAGAAACAGTATCAATCTTCTCGAAATTTGAAGAAATCTCATAAGCATAGCTAAACTTTTCTAAAGCCTCGTAATTAATCTTAACCTCTTTTAATACTTGATCAAAAGGAATCATTTTACTCTCTATTTTTGAAAGTTTTTTTTCTCGTTCTTCGAGATAGGCAATTTTTTGATCTTGTTTAATTAAATCCAAAGAATCTCTTAACCTCAACTGTTCCATATACTTCAAATTATCAAACTGCTTATCGGGTCTGTTCTGATTAAATATTACGCGTGTATTATCTAAAGTTGGGTAAGCAGACTTTCTGCTCTTCAATAAATTAATGGTAGACTCAGGTATTTCATCTAATCCATATGTATTAAATGCCACATAAGAATCCCCATCATTATAATCATAAGTTGTGTTCTTTTTTATGTACTCAAACTGTGGTAAGGCTTTCAATTCATTATCAATATAGTTTTTAACTTCAGTATTAAAATTACTCTCCTTCAAAACAGTCCAAAAAGTCCAAACTGCAGGAACCATTACAACAAGTGCAAGCAATGATGCTAATCTAGCAATTCGTTTTCTCTTTTTAGAATTAGCGTATTTAAGCATTGGAAATCGTAAAACCTTTATAACAACAAATGCAGCTAATGCAATAAAAATGGTGTTAATGGTAAATAAATACATGGCTCCAAAAAAATATGGCCAGTTTGCTTTAGCTAAACCATAGCCTGCTGTACATAATGGTGGCATTAAGGCTGTAGCAATAGCAACACCAAAAATTACAGATGCAATGGTTCCTTTTTTAGTTCGCGCAATCATTAATGCTGATCCACCAAAAAAGGCAATTAGAACATCGCGAATATCTGGTTTAACTCTTCCTAAAAGCTCTGAAGTATCTTCACTTAATGGGAACAACCAGAAAAACAAGAAGGCTGTTAATAAACTCAATACAATCATAGTCACTAAATTTATTAGCGACTTCTTCATGGTATCAATATCATTAACTGCTACTGATAGTCCTATTCCTAAAATGGGTCCCATTAAAGGAGAAATTAACATGGCTCCAATTACAACAGCTGTAGAGTTAGCATTTAATCCAATAGATGCTACAAATATAGAACAAACTAAAATCCATGCTGTAGCTCCTTTAAAAGATATATCCTTTTTTATGGCTTCTACGGTTTCTTCTCTATCTGTATCTTCTCTAAAATCTAATAGCTCTAGTAAAAACTTTTTTACATTTTGAAATAAACCTCTTGCATCTTTGGTGACAGCTTTTTTAGATTCTTCAACTGCTTGATCTTTCTTAGATTCTTGAATTGCTTGGTCTTTCTTAGCTTCTTCTTCAGAAAAATTAAATTTACTTTCTTCCATACAATTTGTAATTATAATCTTGATGCTAATATATAAATTAAACTCATTGAATGATATTTAAAGATATTTGGTGATAAACTTTTAAAGCCTAACCCAAATTATTTCCAAATGCATCTTTTACTTTATTAAGAACCTTTTTAATATCCTGTTCTTTAGCTTTAGGATATATTAACAACACGTCATCTTTATCCACAATAATATAATCTTTCAAACCATCAATAACCACAACTTTATCTTTTTTGGTTTTTATCATATTTCCAGATGTGTCTTCTAATAACGTTTTTGCATTTACTACAGCATTTTGATCTTGGTCTTTATCTAGTTTATCGTATAAACTTCCCCAAGTTCCCAAATCATTCCAATCGAAAGTTGCGGGAATAACAAAGACGTTTTTTGAAGATTCCATAATGGCATAATCCACAGAAATGTTTTCTGCTTTTCCATAATTTTTATTTATAAAATCATCTTCATCTTCCGTATTATAAACAGGTATCCCTTTTTCGAAAAGTTGAAATAACTCTTCTTGATTCCTCCTAAATGCTTCAATTACGTGTTTTACATGCCACATAAAAATCCCAGCATTCCATAAAAAATTACCTTGTTCTAAAAACTTTTTAGCAGTTTCATAATCTGGCTTTTCTCTAAACTGATTGACCTGCTTTATATCTGTTTCAAAAGAAGTATTATACTCAATATAACCATAACCTGTATTTGGAAACGTTGGCTTAATTCCAAGCGTCATTAAGGCATCGTTACTTGAACAATAATCAAAAGCTTGTTGCACATTATCTGTAAAAGCTTGCTCATCTTCTATCCAATGATCGCTTGGAGCAACTATCATTAAGGCATCTGGGTTTTCTTTCTGAATTTTTAAAGCAGCATACAAAATACAAGGTGCAGTATTTCTCATGGCTGGCTCTAAAACCACTTGACGTTTTGTAACTTCTGGTAATTGTTGAAAAACCAAATCGTTATAGCGTGCGTTGGTTAATATGAAAATATTTTCCTTTGGAATAAGTTTAGACAGTCTTTGAAATGTTTTTTGAATTAAGGTGTCTCCAGTTCCTAACATATCGTGAAATTGCTTCGGAAAATCTTGAGTGCTTACTGGCCAAAATCTTGAGCCTACACCACCTGCCATTAAAATGGCATAATAATTTTTGTTCATTAAAAATTTATTTTATTATCAATAAAAAGGAATCCATTAAATTATTTATGGTTAATCTTTCAACAGCTCCACTTCTGCATTCGGATTGAAAAGATACAATTTTCCAGTACTTATTTCAACACATTCTATACGTTTTACTCGAGAATTCCCTTTTTTAAAAATTTTTCCATTATAAAGTTTAAAATAAGTCCCTAATGGAATTTCAAAAACAAACGTTTTGTTATTTGGTTCATCAAACAGTTTTAAGGCTAGAGATAACTTAGTATCTGTATCACTACTTGCTTTTGGGTTTTTAAAATGATTTGCCAAAAGAGGTAATAAGTCCTTAGGAAAAATTGTTGGATTTAAAAAAGGTAACATCAATCGTTGAAAGGTGTATTTCCATTCTTTTCCATGAGGTTTTATTGTTTTCCCATAAGAATTATAGGCTTCAAAATGTGCTATCTCATGTATCAAAGTTATTAAAAACCGATAAGAGTTTAAATTAGAATTAACCGTTATTTCATGCCTTCCGTTTGGCAATTGTCTGTAATCTCCATGCCTAGTTTTTCTTTCATTCTTTACCTTAACCGTTAAATTATCGTACTTTAAAAGCTCTAAAACTTGAGTTAAAGCTTTATCTTGCACAAAGGGTTTTAAGGTCTTTTCCATAAAGCAAAAATAGGTTTTATTAAAACATAAGCTTCAAATTACGAGTTCAAATTTTTGACTGTTTGCTTCTTAAAAAGTGTGCTTACACAATATAAATCAGATTTTTATCGAATTTTTAATCAATCATAAAACATTTTTATTATTTTCACTATCTCAAAAAAAATATCAAATCTTAAAATGAAAAAATTAATCTATTTGGCAGCGCTAAGCTTCCTAATCATATCATGTTCTAAGGATGCCGATGACACTATTTATTCTCCAATTCCTCCAGAAGAAACACCTGAAGTTGTTCCAGAATTTATGCCTAATTTATCTGAGCTTAATTTATTTACGGAAAATTTAACCGATTTAGAACCTAGCAATCGTGCTTTTATCTACAACTTAAATACAATACTTTTTACAGATTACGCACATAAACAACGTATTTTAGCTCTTCCTACAGGAACATCTATGGAATATGTAGATGATGGTTTTCCAAATTTTCCAGACAATACCGTTATGGCAAAAACATTTTATTATTTAAATAATGAAAGAGACGAATCTGAAGGAAAACAAATAATTGAGACTCGTGTTTTAATTTTGAAGAATGGCATTTGGGAATTAGGAAATTATAAGTGGAATGCAGATCAAACAGATGCTGTATTAGACAATACAACTAGCAATGTTGCAGTAAGTTATTTAGACACTAATGGAGACACAGTAAATATAGACTACGCTATTCCTTCTGCTCAACAATGTATCGATTGCCATAATAACAGCAATATTATTACACCTATTGGACCTAGATTAAGAGCTTTAAATGGTAACAACCAATTGGAAGATTGGATTTCTAATAATTATTTAAGCAATTTAACTGACGCATCACAAGTTACTGTTTTACCAAATTGGGAAGATGCTGTTAATTATACTTTAGAAGAACGTGCCAGAGGATATTTTGATATGAATTGTGCACACTGCCATAGTGAAGGTGGATTTTGTGGAGACCAATCTTACTTAAGATTGTCTTATGACACACCTTTTGTAGATTCTTATATATTTGAAGATAAACTGAATATTGATACGAGAATGTCTTTTTATTACGAAGGAGTGAGCATGCCTTTAATTGGCACAACCATGATGCATCCTGAAGGTTACGATTTAATACGTGAATATCTTAACACCTTATAAAAGTTAAAATTAAACCTTTATTTAATTAATTGGTCTTATAATTATAATTCTAAAAACTAAATAATGAAAAATGTAATTGCAGTTGTATTAATTTCGCTTAGTCTCTTAGCTAATGCACAAGAAAAAAGAGAAAGAGCAGATAAATTTCAAGATTATACTCCTGAAGAAATGGCTCAAATTCAGACGAAACAAATGACTTTAGATTTAGATCTAACAGATGTGCAACAAAAACAAATTCTGAAAATCAATCTACAAAATGCTCAAGATCGTAAAGCACATTACGAATCTAGAGAAAAAAGTTCTAATTCTCTTGAAAAAGCAAAACCTTCCAAAGAAGAACGACTTAATATGAAGAATGAGCAACTAGATCGTCAAATAGAAATGAAGAAAAAAATGAAAGACATTCTAGATGATAATCAATATGAAAAATGGGAAGTAATAAGTAAAGAAAGACGAGAAAACCAGAAAGAACGCGCACATAAAAAACAAAAAATGAAGCATTCTGAAAAACATTAGTATTGTTTATAGTTAAAAACGCTGCTTGAGAATTAATTCTTAAACAGCGTTTTTTTTTACAATAACTTACAAACTTTATTACAAGCTTCAATAGTTTTATCTAAATCTTCATAAGTTAAAGCATCAGTAATAAACCAAGTTTCAAAAGCACTTGGAGCAATATAAACACCTTCTTTTAACATGCCTTGAAAAAAGGCTTTAAACCTTTCGTTATTCCCTTCAGTAGCAGATTCAAAATCAACAACTTCATTTTTAGAAAAATGAATAGAAATCATAGAACCTACTCTATTAATTGTATGTAGAATTTGATGTTTATCTAAAACTCCAGCAATGCCTTTATGCAAGTAAGCTGTTTTATCAGCTAAGCGTTTATAGATTTCTCTATCGTTATTTAATTCAGTAAGCATCGCTAATCCTGCTGCCATTGCCAAAGGGTTTCCACTTAATGTTCCTGCTTGATATACTGGTCCAAGAGGTGCTAAATAATTCATAATTTCTTCTCTACCAGCAAATGCTCCAACTGGCAAGCCTCCTCCAATAACTTTTCCGAAGCAAACCAAATCTGCAGCTATTCCATATAACTCTTGAGCACCACCTTTTGCTAAACGAAAGCCTGTCATAACCTCATCGAAAATCAACAGAATATTATTAGTATCACATAAACTTCTTAGCTCTTCTAAAAAACCTGTCTTAGGTGGAATACAGCCCATGTTTCCAGCTACAGGTTCTAAAATAACACATGCTACTTCGTCTTTATTAGCCTCAATAACCTGTTTAACATGATCTATATCGTTATATCTTGTCAACAAGGTATCTTGTGCTGTCCCTTTAGTAACTCCAGGACTATTTGGAACGCCAAGAGTCACTGCACCACTTCCAGCCTGAATTAAAAATGAATCGCTATGTCCATGATAACAACCTGCAAATTTTACAATTTTATCTTTTCCTGTAAAACCTCTTGCTAATCTAACAGCGCTCATACATGCTTCAGTACCCGAATTTACAAATCTAATTTTATCGATATTTGGCACCATAGAAACTGCTAACTGAGCAATTTTTGTTTCGATTTCTGTTGGTGTTCCAAAAGAGGTTCCTAGTTTTGTTTTCTCAATAACAGCATCAACTACTGGTTTGTGTGCATGACCCAAAATCATAGGTCCCCAAGAATTAATATAATCTATATATTGATTATCATCTTCATCAATTAAATAAGCTTTAAATGCTTTCTTAATAAAAATTGGAGTTCCTCCAACAGATTTAAATGCTCTAACTGGAGAATTTACACCTCCAGGGATTACCTTCTCTGCTTCAGAAAATAATGTACTACTTCTTTTATATAACATGAAATATGTTCTTTTTAATTAGATTTAACTATTAATACATTACCAATAGTTAAATCGTTACTAGATAAATTATTCAACCTTTTTAATTCATCAACAGTTACACCATACCTTTTAGACAAAGAATATAACGTATCTCCTTTAGTAATTAAATGCGTGTCTTCTGATTTTAGTGTAATAGACCTAGACTTTTTATTACCTAAAACAGCATCGTCATATCTATATAATTGATAGCGTTCAATTAAACTAATTAATTTATCTGGATATTTTCTATCTGTTGCATATCCTGCAGATTTTAATCCTTTTGCCCAACCTTTATAATCATCCTTTTTAAGAGTAAACAAATTTTGATATCTCGATCTCTTTGTTAAAAACAATGAGTGGTCTCTATAAGAATATTTAGCATGGTTATACTTTCTAAAACACTCTTGAGACGCATCATCATCATGATATATTTTTGCTCCTGTCCAACCATGACATTTAATCCCAAAATGGTTGTTTGCTTCAACAGCTAATCGACCCTTCCCTGAAGCTGACTCTAAAATACCTTGAGCCAAAGTAATACTTGCAGGAATACCATAAAGACGCATTTCTTCTTGAGCGATTCCATAAAAAAGTGTTACATATTCATCTGTAGAATTTGGAACTCTTACAGATGTGTTTTCTGCCTCAATAACTTCGTTAGTTTCTTTTGTATTTGGAGCTATGGGCTTTGTTCTACTATCTTTTACTACGCGTTCTGACTTTGATTTACTTTTTGAACGCTTCGAACTTGTTTTCCTACTTGAACCACAACTAAAAACAATGGCACTTAAAACAAAAATGACGATAAGTTTTTTCATTAACTTTAATTAATTATTGGTAAATGTTTGCTTTTTAACAGGGTGTTCATACCTTGAATCCCTTGCAACCCTCCTGTATGAATAGCCAATATTTTAGAACCTTCTGGGAAATAATTCTGCTTCACTAATTCAAAAATTCCAAACATCATTTTTCCTGTATAAACAGGATCTAAAGGAATGTTATAGCTATTCTTAAATTCATTAATGAAACTAATTAATTCGGTATTTATTTTAGCATAACCTCCAAAATGATATTTTTGAATTAATTCCCAATTAGATTTAGTTGCAAAATTACTAATTTCTTCTCGTAAAAAGTCACCTTTTATAGCAGGAAATCCTAGAATTTTCTGATTTGGAAAACTCGCATTAATCAAACCACTAATAGTCCCTCCAGTACCAACAGGACAACAAATAAAATCGAACGATTCATCTACTTCTGTTAAAATTTCTTCACAACCTTTTATCGCGAAATTATTTGTACCTCCTTCAGGAATTAAATAAAAATCACCAAACTTAGACCTCAATTTATCTATAAATAATTCAGTTGTTTTTTGCTTATAAGCATCTCTGGAAACAAAGTGTAGTTTCATGCCTTGTTTTTGAGCAAAATTTAATGTTGGATTATCATTAATTTTATCAATTAATTCTTCACCTCTTATCACACCAATAGTATTAAAACCAAACTCATTTCCTGCAGCTGCAACTGCAGCAATATGGTTAGAAAAAGCACCACCAAAAGTTAGAAGCAAGTTTTTATTTAATTCTCTAGCATTTAATAAACTATATTTTAATTTTCTAAATTTATTTCCAGAAATTAATGGGTGATTTAGATAATCTGGTTTTAAATATACATTCTGAGTAAGGCAAATATTTCGTTGGTCTATTATTTCTATCATTTTAACGAATTTAGAATCAGATATTTATAAAGCAACTAAATTTATGATATTTTTATTGCTTAAGTAAACTTAAAGAAATTTATTAATTATCATTCTCCCATAGTATTGTGATTTAATCTTAAATATTCTTTTTACTTTAATTTTAAGTTAAATGACATTACAAAAAAAACTTATTAATCTCTCATTTATTTACAAAGCTACAAGTATATTAAGAATGAAAAATATTAGAATATTATTCATTTTACTATTTGGGCTTGTATATTCTAATGCCATTGGTCAAACAGAATTACTTAACCCAGCTCTTGGTGGTGGATTTGATGTAGGATCTAATTTAATAGATAATGGTTGGAGAGTAACTTATCCTCCATCCCACAGCACAAGAAATCAATGGGTTTCTGGCATAGGAGCCTTACCTGGCTTTGATAATCGTGCTGCAGCATATATTACTAATAATGCTGGTGCAGCTGTACCTCCTCACAAATATACCGCTAGTCCTGCACGTGCTTCTCATATATACAGAGATCTTGCAGTTCCTGCTGGTGAGACTGAAATTACTGTAGATTTTAAATGGATTTGTCAAGGTGAAAACGGATTAGATGTAATGAAAATTTGGGTGGTACCTCAAACATATACACCAACATACGGAACAGAAATAACTCCTTCAGTTGATAGAATACAAATAGGAGGGAATTATAATGGTAGTAGTACATGGACAGCTTCTCCCACCTTATTAGTTCCACCAATTTATGCTGGAAGTGTTTTCAAATTTGTCGTGGAATGGGTTAATAATACCAGTTTAGAATTTGATCCTCCTGCAGGTATTGATAGTGTTTATATTGTTTCAGACACACCAACACCTCCACCAAACGACGATCCTTGCACAGCCATTAACTTACCTGTAAATACAACGTGTACTTATTTAACATATACCAACTATGGCGCTACAGATACCACTTATGGTGCTGGCCCATACTGTGGAAATTATATTAGTGGTGATGTTTGGTTTACTGCAACAGTTCCAGCTAGTGGTGGTATTATAATTGATACTCAAACAGGTGTCATGACAGATGGTGGTATGGCAATCTACACTGGCACTTGTGGCTCTTTAACTTTTGTTGAATGTGATGATAACGATAGTGGGAATGGGCTTATGCCATATATTATTAGAACAGACTTAACGCCTGGAGAAACCATATATATTAGGGTTTGGGAAAGTGGTTACGATAATAACGGTACGTTTGGTATCTGTGTAACTCCGTCTCCTCCATCACCTCCAAATGATGAATGTCCAAATGCCGTAGGTCTTACAGTAAATCCAGATTTAACATGTACTGTAGTTACACCTGGAACCACAGCATACGCAACTCAGTCTCCTCAACCTGATGATGTTACTGGAACTCCAGATAATGATGTTTGGTTCTATTTTGTTGCTACCAATACAAACCATCGTATTTCTTTACTTGATATAGTACCTATAGTCGGTACTAATATGAATCTTGCTGCCGGAGTTTATAATAGTCCTGGAGGAAATTGTTCTTCTTTAATATTTGAAACCACTAGTAATCCTGAAATTTTTACGGTTGTTGGTCTTAATGTAGGTGACACTTATTATGTAAGAGTGTACGGTAGAGGTTCTGGAAATACATCAGCTCAAGCAAATTTTAATATTTGTATTAGCACACCTCCTCCTCCTCCTCCAAATAATTTTTGTACGAATGCCATAGCTCTTCAAGTTTTACCAATATGTAACTACGAGATATACACAAATGCTGGTGCTTCTGCAACTTTTGGAGTACCTGCTCCTGGATGCGCAAATTATCAAGGTGGCGATGTATGGTTTTATGTGGTAGTAGACGATACTGGTGAAATTACTGTAGATACACAAGACTTTGGATTAGTTGATGGTGGCATGGCTTTATATTTAGGAAACGATTGTAATAGTTTAACCTTATTAGATTGCGATAGCAACAGTAGTGCTAACGGTACAATGCCATCTATAACAAGTATAGGATTAACACCTGGAGATGTTGTTTATATTCGTGTTTGGGAACGAGGAAATAATGCAAATGGTACTTTTGGTATCTGTGTGTCCTCGCCAGCTCTAGAAGGAGTCACTCAAGTTGCTCTTGGTTGCCCAGGAGATGTTAGTGAAGATCTTTATGCTGTATATTCTTGTACTGGTTCTACAAGCCTTGGAAATGTATTAACAGGAATTTTACAATCGAGTACAGATCCTGTAGCACTGCAACCTACAATTTTTATATCTAGTATTGACCCTTGTGCTTTCGACCCAGTTACGACTGCTAATTATAATAGAATAAATTTTACAGTAAACACTACTGGTACTTACGTATTTAGTATGGAGTATCCTTCACCATATTTTGACGCCATGGGATACATTATTGTTAATGATGGGAATTTTGTTCCTGGATCATGTGCCACTGGAACTTGGATAGCTGGAGATGATGACGATGGCGCATCTTTAAACCCATTAATAACTGCAGACTTAGTTGAAGGAACACCCTATTCTTTAATAACAACAAAATTTGCTTTTACAAGCGAAACTCATACTGGTCCATTTACTTGGAATGTTTCAGGACCTCCTGCAGATGTAGAATGGTATGCTAATGAAACTGGTGGTTCACCAATCGGTACAGGAGCAGCTTTCAATCCTGTGGGTATTTCAGGATCTGGATTACCAGATACAAATACACCTGGTGTTTATACATATTGGGTTAATTGTCCTGATAGTTCATCTCCAAGAACGCCAACAGAATTTACAATTGGAAAAATTTGGAGAGGATCTGTAAGTACAGATTGGAATGATATTAACAACTGGAAACCAAAAGGAAAACCAACAGATTTAGACTGTGTCTACATAGATAATGTTGCCAACCAACCCATACTAAACTATCCTGGATTACCAACACCTCCAAATCCAGCTTATGCTAAAAACTTAACTCTAAGTAGTAACACATCTCTTGAATTATATTCCGGTACTTCCATGACTGTATCCGATTGGATTGACATAGACAACACATCCACATTTCTTGTTCGCAATAATGCCAACTTAATTCAAATAACCGATGTTGCTAGCAATAATAATACAGGTAGAATTAACATGCAACGCTCAGTAGCTAGTGTTACTAATCTAGATTATATTTATTGGTCTTCTCCAGTTGAAGACTATAACGTTGCAAATATTTCTCCAGGAGATCCTAATTTTATTTATAAATGGATTCCTACGGTTTCTGGAAATGGTGTAGGAAATTATGGAAACTGGGTTTTTACTAACGAAACCATGCAAATTGGAAAAGGATATATTATTCGAGGGCTTTCAGGTACTACACCAACACCTCCTGTTACTCTTACTACGGCAGAATTTACTGGTAGACCAAATAATGGTATTATTTCGACACCTATACAAAGAGGTACTTATTCAGGAGCTAATTATCCTGGAGCTGGCTCTTCTATGGCAACAGCTTTAGATGACAATTGGAATTTAGTTGGCAACCCATATCCTTCTTCTATTTCTGCTCGTGAATTTATAACTGTAAATGCTTCAGACATTATTGATGATGCAAATACGACAATTGCTGGAACAGTATATCTATGGAGACACTTAAGTGCGCCAAGTAATATTGAAGGAGATCCGTTTTATGGAGATTTTGGGTATAATTATAATCCTAACGACTATATAAAATTTAATCATACAGGTTCTGCTCCTGCTGGTTTTTCCGGATATATTGGCGCAGGTCAATCCTTTTTTGTATTAATGGATCATGACACGTCTTCAACATCTGAATCTGTTATATTCAATAATACAATGCGTGACGAAACTTTTAGAAACGATCAATTTTATAGAACCGAAGAAGACACAGAACGTCATCGTATTTGGTTGGATCTTATTGATTCTAACAACTTGGCTACTTCTATATTAGTGGGTTATGTTGAAGGTGCAACAAATGAACAAGACAGATTATTCGATGGTAACGACCTTAGCGATGCAAGCACTCGTTTTTATTCACTAATAAATGAAGAAAAAATGGCCATTCAAGGGAAGGCTTATCCTTTTGACAATAACGACATGGTTCCTCTAGGAATCGAAATACCCCAAAACAACATTTATACTATAGGTATAAATACCATTGATGGTCTCTTTGCATCTGTAGATCAAAATATATATTTAGAAGACACCTATAACAATGTCATTCATAATTTAAAAGTTGACCCTTATATATTTACATCTGAAAGTGGTGTATTTAACGACAGGTTTATTTTACGTTATACAAACAACTCTCTAAGTATTCAAGAAGAAACATGGAATAATCAATTAACAATCTCTGCTCCTAATGGTGAATATGTTCTTGTGAAATCGAAAAATATTAACATGAAGTCTGTTATTATATACGATATGCTTGGTAGAGAATTAATAAATAAAACTAAAATTAATACACTTCGTTTTAGTCTTAACACATCTAATCTATCAAATGGTGTATATTTAGTTAAGGCTGAATTAGAAAATGGGAAGCAAAAAACCCGAAAAGTAGTATTAAAAAATTAATGATTTACATATAACTATTTAGCAAGATTTCTTGCTTTCAATAAAATTTTCATTAAAACCTTTAAAATACTTTATTATTGAATTATAATATAAATAAAAACAGAAACAGCATCCTTTTAATATTTAAGATTACAATTAGATGAAAATCATGCATTTCATCGAAAAAAATGATAAAAACTTAACATTTTGTTAAAATATATATATATTTATTGCCTACCCATATTCTACTTATACAAACCTTTATTCCTAACTTCTTTTTGGTGTCCCAATCTCAAAGTGTACCTAAGTTATTAACTAATTTTATTTAATTTATGAAAAAATCAAACAATTTATTTGGAAGAATGGCATTTTTGCTGTTCTTAATGTTCTCGCTTGCAGGTTATTCGCAGTCGTGTAATTACACACTGGAGATGAATGACTCTTGGGGTGATGGCTGGAATGGAAACACCATGAGCGTATATGTTAATGGTAACGCCGTCTTATCTAATGTTACTATGAGTGGTTCTTCTGAGAGCCTGCCTTTCTCTGTTAATGATGGTGATAATATTTCCACCGCTTGGCATGGAGGAGGAAGTTATGGCTCTGAAACCTCTTACAGAATTTTAGATAGTAATTATGCTCAAGTAGGAGATGCAGCTCAAGCTAGTATTTCTAGTATAATTGCATCATGTTCAGCAACTATT
>DFBO01000031.1 GCA_002366675.1 Flavobacteriaceae bacterium UBA3078 | reverse complement strand
ATAAATTTTATGAGGTGTTGTACCTAGTTTTATCCTTTCATTCTTTTTAATAAAAACTCTCCTAATCCAAGTTTTAGAGCTAATTCATTTTCGCTCAATTTTAAAATTTTCATTTCTGTAGGTCCTCCCTCAATTCCCAATAAAATAATGCTACTCGAATCTGAATTTAATTTCCATTTACCTGTTGCTTCTTCTCCCATCATATATGTTTCAAACTTTCCATTTGAATTAAATACGAATTTCCATTTATCAATTACTTCGGCTTTCATAAAAGCCAACCCTTCTTCATCAATATCTTTATTGAACGCTTCTTTAAATATCCATTTTCCGACAATCAAATCAGTTTTTTGGGCATTTATATTAATAGCAACAAATAAAAATAATAATGCAAATAGTATTTTCTTTTTCATTTCTTTATCTTTTTTTTTAATTAGGTACAACGGTTTTGTATAACCAAAGTTGTGTTTTGGCTATCGCAATTTTTCGTTTGATAAATTTAATAAAATAAAGGTTTAGAATTATTCTATTTTACTAAATGCAACAATTTTGGTTATACGTTGTTGTGTTTTCGTACTTTATTTTCCGTTCTGCTGATAGCGTTGGCAAAGACATACTCTTTTGCAATTTTTGGCTTGTGTGGTGGTTGAAGCGAATTGCAAATGTGTATGGCTTTTAGCGTTGGGAAATCCGTCAGAATATTAATTCTGACAACATTTTCTTTATATCCAAATGCTTCGCTCCTTGGACGGATTTTGAATTCATTGAAACTAACTCAATCCAATCCATAATCTTTTTCTTTTCCGTTGTTTTTTTATTCCAATATTCTGATAATTCGATTGACGAAGTATTAATTAAAATCTCCAAAACTGAATCTATATTATCGAATAGTTTGATAAATACTCGTGGAATATTTTTATAGGTTCTATTTTTAATGAAATAATCGTCTTTTCCTCCAGCAGTAAAAAGGTCTCTCACGTTTGGACAAACGACAGCTTCTCTTGTTACCAACCAAATTGCAAGTCGAGCAAATTTGTCTCCTCGGTTACTAAAAACTTCTGGAAAATAAACCATAGCTCTGTTTTTAGTTTCTTGTTTTTCTTTTAGGCTTAAGTTATTCCAAATGTTGATTACAAGATTACTTGCTTTTTCGGTGTCTTGAATCCACCATAAATCTTGTCCAGGCTTTAATTTACTTTTGTAGTAATTTGTAATTGATTTAATTGGATTTTTCTTTTGACGTAAAGTGTCATAGGATGTGTTGATTTTGTCAAAAATCGTTTTTCCTTCTTCCAAGTTCATATCGATTAAATATCTTGGTGAGTGTGTGACAACGACTTCCGATAAACATTCTTCGTAAGCACGATATCTAAATTCAATAGGTTTTCCAAGTTTCCCGAAAAGCATAAAAATTCGCTCAACATCATCTACTCGGGTAGATTCTAAAACACTATTTCCAGTTGTTTTCCAATGGTTTTGCGTTGTAGTCTTGACCTCGATACCATAGAGTTTCTTTGCTACAATATCAGGAAATTTTTGTCCGCCAATTAATTCTATTGAGTTTTCAAATTGCGAGCCAACCGCTAAATCAGTCATAACATCTCTAACATAAGGTTCAAGTTTGGCGCCTCTTAATTGTTCAATCTTTTTAGGCGATTTCTTTGCGTGAGCGTTTAATTCCTCTATTGTTGAATTTAATAAAATATTGAATTCACTTTTTTGTGGTTCTGAATTAATTGATACTACCATTATTTTTTAAAATATAAATCCCAAACATTTTCTATTCTCTTTGCTAAATTATAAGCGAGTAGTGGTGGAACAGCATTACCGATTACTTTATACGCTTTTGAAGGACTTACCAAATAAGAACCTTTACGACCTTGTTTATTTGCAATTACAAATTCATAATCAGGTGGGAAAGTTTGAATTAATGCACACTCTCTTGGTGTCAATCGTCTTTCTTTAAGTCCTTTGGAAAGTTCCGTTGTTAAAATTCCTCCATTTTTTTTTGATAATCTTCTAAACTCAATATTTCCGTGATGTTCTGCTCTAATAGTCGGGCTAATCCCTTTTGGTTTTATTTCTATTTGACCTTGGCAATGTTTACCCATAAATTTTGCTTTTGAGTAAAATTGTTGAGATAAATCGTCTGATTTTTCAGGCTCTTTAATATTAGCGAAAAGCTCTTCTAAATCTACGTGACGTTTTAAATCATCACCATCTGTTGTGTAAGCGTGAGTTGGTTTTGGGTAAGGATTGTATTTGTCCGAAATAATCTCTTTCTCTAATTGCTCAAGTGCTGATTTTTTTAATGCCGATTTTTTGATTCCAACAAAGAAAACTCTTTCTCTTGATTGTGGAACACCATAATCTGCTGCGTGTAAAACACGAGGATTTAAAACTAAATATCCATTATCTCCAGCAGAAGAAAAATCATTTTGAATAATGTCTTTTACATTTGATAGATTAACCAACCCTTTTACATTTTCTGCAATGAAAATTTTTGGTTGAGTTATTTCAATAACTTGCTTCATCCACATATAAAGTTGCCCACGAGTTTCTTCTGTAGCACAAGTTTCTGTATTGAATTCTCCTTTGTGATTTTTATGAGAATCGAAACCATTTCTTTTTCCTGCAATGCTAAAATCTTGACAAGGAAAACCACCAGTTACAATGTCAATATTTTTTGGAAAAACATTTGTTCCGCTTTGATGAAGTTTTACCAAATCGACTATGCTGTCAGTTTGATAATCTTCTGCATTGTTTCCTCTCTTTGAAAAGTAGTTTACCCAAGCATTTCTTGCGTCTTTTAAAATGTCGTTCGCAAAAACTGTTTTAAAACGAGTTTTTGAAAGTTTTACAAAGTTGTTTTCAAGTTCTTTGTTTATGAAATTAGGATTTAAAATTTCGTTTACAGATGATTTTAAAACTGAAAAATCTCCTTCAAAGCCTAAATCCATTCCTCCACAACCAGAAAATAAGGAAAGCATATTTAAAGTAGATTTATCTACTTTATTTTCTTTCTTCCTTTTTTCTTTTGAGTAGAATTTCACAGCCAATTGAGGTTCCTCAACAATGCTTGTATTTTTTGTATAAGTTCTTAATTGAGGCATAGTTAGTTTTGAATTGGATGTGATTTTAAATATTTAATTTTTTTCTCGGCAACTTTCAGTACTTTGCTTGCACAATCTTCGTCTGCAATTTCATAAGCAATTTTGTCACTTATAAATTGGACTAATAATTCGTTTTTATCGAGTTTTAATATTTCTGCAAGTTTGTCCAACATTTCTTTTGTTGGTTTTCGTTCGTTTCTTTCGATTTTACTCAATATTGCTTGATCAATATCGACATAAGCTGATACTTGTCTTAAAAGAAGTCCGAGAGCTTGTCTTTTATTCCGTAAAATTTGTCCGATTGTTTCCATTTGAAAATTATTACTTGACATTAAGTGTCAAATATAGTTTGTCAAATTTTGGAAAGCAAGAAATTTGTATTGTATTTTTTCAACCGTTGGAAAATTTTAGCTCTTTTGGTTTTTCAGCATTGGAATTGTGCGTAGGCAAAAACCGAAAGTGCTAAAATATGCGGTTGGTAGTATGAAACACAACTTTAATGATATGGCGAGTTTTAATTTGCTATATCAGACGATAACGAAGTTAGCCTTTTTTAGATTTTGAAGCAAGTAGTTTTTTTTTAATCTATACATAAATTATTAAATAGTTTTATTTTTTTAAGTATTGTATTCCAAACGTTGTGGTTAAATTCTTTAGGTGAGAATTTAAATAGCAGTATCGTTTTTTCCGCTTTTTTACAATAATTGCTTTCGATTAGAACATTTAGAGTAATCATTTTATTAGTTGCAAATCGGTCAAATATTTTTACTTTTCCTTCAAAAAAAGTAATCGATTTTTCTTTTTTAGTTTTGGTAACTTTTGCTGATGAATAATGCTTGTCGGTTATGGAATTCATCTCAATTTTATTTAAACTATTAAAATATTTTACCAAATCTATTTCCAATTCTTCTTCCTTTATTTTTCTGTTTACATCAATACTCCAAGCGTAGGTATATGACCAAAATAAATCGTGTTCGGGGTTTATCCAGCCTTTTGGAGGGAATCTTACTTCTCCAACTCCTATATAATCCATGTGTCTTGCAGGGAATCGAAGTACTTCTTGTCCCCAAGTAGAATCAAGTTTTATTAAATTGAATTCATTTTTTTGACCGAAAGTGAAAACGGCAAAAAATAACGCGATAATAAATAGTGTTTTTTTCATTTTTAAAAGTATAAATTTATTTTAAAAGAAATAGCATCAGAAATAATCTGATCTTTAATACTTGTTTTTCCTTGCGATTTATAGGTTATATTCCAATCTGTTCTGTCTATTTTTAAACGGGTGTCTAGTTGTTTTTTTTCAACATTGTGCTGTGCAACAAAAAAGACTGAATTTGTTATTTTATTTATGGTTAAATCTGCGGTGATTTGCACATAACCGTCACCAACATATTTTATATTTGTGAAAACAATTTTTGCAGTTGGGTTGTTTTTTACATCAAAAAAATCTTTGTGTTTTAAATGTTCAATAAGGTCGTATACCCAAGTTTCTGCTTCATTAGATTTTATGGAAGTCATATCAATTATAAAGCTACCTTTTGTAATTTTACTGTCTTCTACAACTACTTCTCCTTCTTTAAAGTTTACAGTTCCATCGTGACTTCCAAACCCAAATAGTTTGCTTCCTTCCCAAATAATTGAACTTTTTTTAATTTCTAGTTTTAATTTTTCTTGCGCATTACTAATTGTTGACAAACTTATAATACAGATAAATGTGATAATAATTTTTTTCATGATGATTTTGTTTTCAGTAAAACTATAGTTCCTTCAACAGGAAAGTGTCAAAAAAGTGTAAAAGAACTGTGAACAGTTGTAAAAAAGTGATTGATTTATCTGTAATTTGCAAAGAATATGAAAAGAAGTAAAATTTATATTTACAGTGTTTTAATTGTGATGATTTTTTTTGGTTGGATTTTTTCTGAATCAAATGAAAAAAATGACGACTTTGCTGAAACCGTAAAAACTGCTTTGCGAGAAGTTGGCAATCAAGTATTGTTGTCTAATCAAGACTCTACGTCTTTAATATTACCAATTGTTGAATTGGAGAAATATAAATTCAAAATATCATTTCAAAAAGAGCTTTCTTTTGAGCCGTCGAGTTTAGTTGTTGCAGTAAAAAATGTTTTTCAAAAAGCGGATTTACCAAATTATTATAGAGTAGAAGTAGTGCAATGCTCCAATGCTGAAGTTGCATATAGTTTTCTTATAAAGAACCAAAGTGAGAAAGATATTGTTCCGTGTGCTGGACGGTTTTTACCAAATAATTGTTATTCAATTGAAGTTAAATTCACGAATAATTTGACTTCTTTTTTAAATGAACAAGTTTTATTATCACTGCTGCTTTTTGTTATTGTAATTTTCTTTTTAGATTATAAACTATCCATAAGAAAACAAGCCGAAGAGCAAATAGAAATAGATAAATCACATACTAAAATTGGTGTTTTTCAATTTTATCCAGAGCAAAATAAATTGGTGAAACAAGCCACAGAAATCAATCTTTCTAAAAAAGAATGTGAGTTGTTGGTAATTTTCGTAGCAAACCCTAATAAAATTATTAAACGCGATGAACTTACTAAAAGAGTATGGGAAGATCACGGTGTTTTTGTTGGTAGAAGTTTAGACACCTATATTTCTAAATTACGTAAAAAGCTAAAAGTTGATGAAACTATTAAATTAACAAATGTTCATGGTGTTGGTTATAAGTTGGAAATTAATAAACCTTCTTAAATACAAATTCAATTCCAAATTCATTATTTGAAACATGTGCTTTTAATTGTTCATTTTCTAGCCAATAGTTAATTTTTGTTGGAAAGTCGTGCGTTGGATTTTTAGCCACAAAAGAAGTATCAGTTTGTGAAGTTATTTTGAATAACGTTGGGTTTTCATTTACACCTTCAACTTTTAAAAATAAAGTATCATTTTTTTTAACAATATTTAAAATCTCTTTAAATACGGTGTCTGTATCTTTTAAAGTATAGCCAATTCCTGTAAAATCAGATTTCCAATTTTCAATAGTAGTTTTACCAGTTTCATCATTTATGCGCTCCCATGAACCAATAAGAAATGAAGGCTTGGTTGTTTCAGATTTTTCATTGCAAGAAAATAGCAACATGAAAGCAGCAAGAAAACAAAAAAAGTTTTTAGTTGTCATAAGTTCAATCTTTAATATCTAAAATATTTTGGCGTTCTCTGTTCACAGTTAGTTTTGTAATATCTGGCCTTGAGTAATGCCCAGCAGGATCATAATTATGTCGTTCCTCTCTCACTCTTTCATGGTTAATTTCGACAACTAAGAGTTCTTCTTTATCGACCAAAGGTTCAATTATAAATTCTCCGTCTGGTCCAACCAAACAAGAACCACCATTTGAATGCATGTCTTTAACATTTTCTTTTATCAATTCCCAATGTGGAATGTCGGGTGTTACATCTTCTTTTCTAAATAAACCAGACACAGAAATAACATAGGACCTCGATTCTTTAGCAATAAATTTGGTTAAATCGTGTGTGTTATGGTAGCCGCCAGGCCAAATTGCCACGTGCAAATCTTCACCCATTCCGTATAGTGCAGTTCTAGACATTGGCATCCAATTTTCCCAGCAATTTAATCCGCCAACCGTAAATGCTCCTAATTTGTGAACACGTAATCCGTGACCATCTCCTGGCGACCAAGATAGACGTTCTTCATAAGTTGGAACTAGTTTTCGATGAACGGATTTAATTTTACCGTTTTTATTAATATAAACTAATGAACAATAAACACTGTGATTTCCTCTATCTTTTGCCAATTCAATACAGCCAACAATAGATGCAATTTTGTTTTTTTTACAAGTTTTACGAATCAAGTCTAAATCGCCATCTTCAATTCTCACGGCATTTTTTACATAATGTGAATGAATTTCTTTTTGAATTTTAGAATTGAATTTGGAACCATTAGTTAATTCAATCCAAAACGGATAACCAGGAATAAAAGCTTCTCCAAAAGTAACCAAGTCACAACCTTGTTCACCCGCTTTTGTAATATATTCAGCTACTTTTTTAGTGGTTTCTTGCTTATTTAACCAAATGGGAGCAATTTGTGCCAACCCAACTTTTAGAATGTCATTTGCCATTTTTAAATTATTTTACATTCAAATATACGTGAAACATCTAATAGGTATAATTATAAAAACTTAAATCGTTTTTATTTTCAACCTTTTTCATCCAAGTATCTTTCAATAAATAAAGAGTATCCGAAGCATCAATGATATGTTTGTACATATGATCGGTTACGATGATGGCTTTAAACTGTTTTTCTTGGTGAATAAGTTCTATGATTTTTTCAACATATACAGGTGCAATATGTGAGAAAGGTTCATCTAAAAGAACAAATTTAGATTTAGAGCATAAGATAATGTAAGTTTCAATAATCCTTTTTTCACCGCCAGACAACGTTTTAAATTTTTGATTTTCTAAGACTTTTAAAACAGGAAAATCTTTTATAAATTCTTCAAACGAAATATTAAAATGTGTAAATGCTGTTTTAACTTTCATTGATTTTGGTAAAAAATGAAATTGTGGTAAAAACTTAATGTCGCCAGATTGTAAAAAAGGAGATGTCATTGTTTTTCCGTCAATGCGTAAAGATTTCATTTTAGGTTTTAATTCACCAAAAATGATTCTAAGTAAGGTGGTTTTTCCACATCCATTACTTCCTAAAATACCAGTTACCTTACCTTTTTCAGCTTTTAAGTAAATACCCGATAAAATTTGTGTTTCACCAAAAGACATATCAACACTGTCAATTTCTAAAACTGCCATAACGAAGGAAGGATTAAAATGAACATAATTAAAAAATCGAAAATAATTGCCATTGCATAAAGTTGAATTTTAGAAATACCGTTATTGTAATAAAAATAAAGATTTTCATCATGCCGATAGTTTAACCATTGAAGCAACCAAATTACCGCAAACGCAACTAATTTTGAAAAAAATAGTGGTATTAGTATAAAGAGCCCTTTACTATAAAAACTGCTCGTTAAAAAAATAGTTATAAGAATTGGAATTAACCCTATAGTTATAAAATATTTAAAGCATAATTTAATTTTTCTCATAGCTTTGTTATATTGCAATAACGTATAAATGTAGTGAATATTTAAAAAATGAAAGTCAAGAAATTATTGTAATTTTGCATTCCAAGAAAAAAAGTAG
>DFBO01000209.1 GCA_002366675.1 Flavobacteriaceae bacterium UBA3078 | reverse complement strand
CCTTCCTTTCGATTTAGTAGATTACACTAAAATGCAACAAGTAACTGAAGATGCTCTTCAACTTTTTGGAAAGATTGATATATTAATAAACAATGGAGGTATTAGCCAGCGCTCTCCAATTATAGAAACGTCTATAGAAGTAGATAAAAAACTTATGGACATTGACTATTTAGGAACTGTAGCTTTAAGTAAAGCGCTTTTGCCCTATTTTGTAGCCAATCAATCTGGTCATTATGTAGTAGTATCCAGCCTTATGGGAAAATTTAGTTCTCCTTTACGCTCTGCTTATTGTGGCGCAAAACATGCTTTACATGGCTTTTTTGATGCCTTACGTTTGGAGCATGATAAAGACAACATTAAAGTAACCATAATTTGTCCAGGGTTTGTAAACACCAATGTGGCGAGAAATGCTTTAACGGCTGATGGCAGCAAACAAGGTTATCAAGATGATATGACAGAAAATGGCTTAGATGTTGACGTTTTTGTTAAGTGTATGCTGAAAGCAATCCGAAAAGAAAAGTACGAAACTTATATTGGAAAATTTGAAAAGTTTGGTATCTATGTTAAACGCCTATCTCCAAAACTGCTTCACCAACTTGTTTTAAGAAGTAAGGTTAAGTGATATTGTTTTGTTCTACAAAGTTCTTAAAATTAACCAACCACTTATTGACTTGTTTTTTAAACATACTTTGAAACAAATATGTCATTGTTTTGGGGATGAAACCTCTAAAAGCAGTGTAATCTATTTCTGAAATATATCTTGTTGAACCATTATCTAAGACTTCAAATTTGCACAGCATGGTATTATCCATGTGTTTATGATGGTATTTAGAAAAAAATGAATCCGGTAATTGATTGTCGATTATAGTTTCAGTCAATTCCATGTCTCCTTTCCCCATTTTATAAAGCATTTTAGAAACTGCTCCATTTTGACCTTCATTACCTTCTATGAGTTCTTTAGAAATAAACCCATCTTGATATTCTCCTAAATATTTTGGGTTTTCAAAACACTTGACAACTTCTTCTCTAGGTTTATCAATATCTAGGGAACAGGTAAATTTCATATATCTAATTCATTTAAAGCTCAATACTCTCACCAATATCCAGGAGCATCAAATCTTTATTTTTATCGAAGAATTTTCGTTTTGCTTCTTCGTGATTAATTTCTATATAACCAAACGTATCAAAATGGTAGCCTAAAATTTTATCGCATTGCACAAAATCGCTTGCTAAAATGGCGTCTTCAATTCCCATGGTAAAATTATCACCAATTGGCAATATAGCAAGGTCTAACTTAATCTGTAAAGGAATCAATTTCATATCCATAGTAATTGCAGTATCTCCTGCAATGTATATGTTTTTATGTTCGCCTTCAATTACAAAACCTCCAGGTTGTCCACCATAACTACCATCAGGAAAAGAAGAGGTATGAATAGCATTGACATATTTTACATTTCCAAATTTAAAGTCCCAACTTCCACCATGATTCATTGGGTGTCCTTCAAACCCTTTTTTCTGATAATGAGTGACTATTTCATAATTAGAAACGATAACAGCACCTGTACGATTTGCGATAGTTTCAACATCTAAAATATGATCTTGATGTGCATGCGTTAATAATATATAATCTGCTTTGATAGTATTAATATCAATATGTGAAGCTTTTTCATTTGCAGTTATAAAAGGATCTACTAGAATATGAATTTCATTAACTTCAATTCCTAAACTAGCGTGTCCATAAAATGTGATTTTCATTGGTATCTATTTTGAAATTGAAATTTACAAAAAAACTCAAACAAATTAGAAGTAATCTGCTTGAGTTTTTTAATCCCCAAATATGAAGCATATTTATTTGAAAAACAAGTGTTTATGGTGTTTTTTTTTCGCATTTCAAGTATTATAATAAATGACCAATAGCAAGTAATATACTTAGTACAAAAGTTGTTAATGCTAACTTTTTAAGTTCTGAATCTAACAAACTTGGTTCACTATTTTTATACACAAAAACAAGATGCTTTATCAATGGAATATAAGCCAGAAAAAAGATAAGATTATAAATAGATGTATAATAAAATATTCCAAAGAGTATAGATAATAAAATTGCTGTACCAATTAAAAAGTAATGATATACTTTACCTTTTTCAAAGCCCATTTTAACTACAAGTGTATTTTTATTTGCCTTTCTGTCTGAATTAACATCTCTTAAATTGTTTAAGTTTAAAACAGCGACACTTAATAAACCTATTGTACAAGCAGGAAGATAAACAATATGATCCAATTGTCTAGAAAACAAAATATAACCACCTATTACACTAACTAGCCCAAAAAAGATAAAAACAAATAAATCTCCAAGGCCTCTATAACCATAGGCATTATTACCAATAGTATATTTTATAGCTGCATAAATAGAAAGTAAACCTAAGCTAAAAAACAACAGAGCTAACCAAAAGTGATTTCTCCCAAAAGCTGCTAGAATTAAAAAGAAAGAAAGCCCAATGGAGATTAAAATATTTACTTTAATGGCTTCAAACATATTTTCAGAAGTAATATTCCCACTTTGCAAAGCACGTTCTGGACCAATTCTATCCATGTTATCAGTGCCTTTAACACCATCTCCATAATCGTTTGCTAAATTGGATAGAACTTGCAAACTTAAGGTTGTTAAGATTGCAAAAGCAAAAACCAACCAATCAAAAAACCCATTGTAATGCGCTAAACTTCCAGCAATTATAATTCCTGAAATAGATAAAGGAAGTGTTCTTAATCTAAAAGCTGATATCCAAATTTTAATATTATTACTCATAAACAAATTTTAATATTATTACTCATAAACAAGTTTTAATTCAGATTTAAGGAATCCACTTTTTATTAAAATTAGGTTTACGTTTTTCTAGAAAGGCATCACGACCTTCTTTTGCTTCGTCTGTCATATAAGCCAAACGAGTTGCTTCTCCAGCAAATACTTGCTGCCCAACCATACCATCGTCTGTTAAATTCATAGCAAATTTCAACATTTTTATAGATGTTGGTGATTTAGCCAATATTTCCTGAGCCCATTGGTAAGCTGTATCTTCAAGTTTTTCATGAGAAATAACTGCATTTACCATTCCCATTTCGTATGCTTCTTGAGCCGAATAATTTCTTCCTAAGAAAAAGATTTCACGTGCTTTTTTCTGTCCAACCATTTTTGCTAAATAAGCTGAACCATAGCCTCCATCAAAACTAGTAACATCTGCATCTGTTTGTTTAAAAATAGCATGTTCTTTACTAGCTATGGTTAAATCGCAAACTACATGCAAACTATGTCCACCACCAACTGCCCAACCTGGTACAACAGCAATAACTGCTTTTGGCATAAAACGAATTAATCGTTGTACTTCCAGAATATTTAATCTGTGGTAACCATCTTCTCCAACATAACCTTGATGTCCTCTAGCTTTTTGGTCTCCACCAGAACAGAAAGAATACACGCCATCTTTTGTTGAAGGACCTTCAGCTGAAAGCAATACCACTCCAATATTTACATCTTCGCCAGCATCATAAAAAGCATCGTATAATTCTTTTGTTGTTTTTGGTCTGAATGCGTTACGAACATCTGGTCTATTAAATGCTATTCTGGCTACACCATTACATTTCTGATAGGTAATGTCTTCGTATTCTTTAGCTGTTTTCCAATTAATTTTACTCATAATCACTTTTTTAAATGACTAAATTAAATAAATTCCGTCTTCTTTAATTTCTATTAATTGCTGCTTATATAAAGAGCCAACTGCCTTTTTAAAGCTTTTCTTACTCATTTGAAGGATTGTTTTAATATCCTCTGGATTAGATTTATCTGTAAGATTTAAATAACCACTATTATCTCTTAATTCAACCAAAATGGCATCTGCATTTGGTTCAATATTTCTGTATCCAATTTGTCCTAAAACAACATCTATTTTATTATCAGGTCTTATCTTTTTTATATATCCTTTTAATCGATCTCCAATACTAAGGTCTTGAAATATCTCGTCTTTAAAAATCAGTCCTAAATGTTTTTTGTTGATAATCACATTCATNNCCAATATCTGATGGATGCGACACAATTAAATCTACTTCATCAAATTCATTTACAGTTAATTCACTATTATCTAAAAACTGAAGGGTTTTACTAGAAGCAACTAATCTGTTACTTTTTTCATCAAGAAAACAATATACTAAATACCAACCTCCTTTTTTCATTTTAAAGGCTTGCTCTCTAAACGGACAGAATAATTCTTTTACCATTCCCCAATCTAAAAAAGCACCATGATCTGTTACTGCATTGCAT
>DFBO01000060.1:273-5350 GCA_002366675.1 Flavobacteriaceae bacterium UBA3078 | reverse complement strand
CATTGGTCTCGTATTCCCTGCTTTGTTTAGTATTGGAGTTATTATGATAGCTAAAAATGCGAACGATGTGCATCTAGATGTAGATGTTGTATTATTAGGTGAATTGGCTTTTGCACCTTTCGATAGATTGCTTATTTCTGGAGTAGACGTTGGACCTAAATCACTTTGGATTATTGGTGTTATCTTACTTATTACAGTTGGCTTACTTCTTGCCTTTTTTAAAGAATTAAAAGTAAGCACGTTTGATAAGGGATTGGCAGCTTCACTTGGTTTTTCTCCTGCTATTATACATTATGGACTTATGTCTGTTTCATCTATAACAACTGTTGGTGCTTTTGATGCTGTTGGCGCCATCCTAGTAGTTGCACTCATGATTGCTCCTGCAGCAACGGCTTATTTACTTACTACAGATTTAAAGAAGATGCTATGGCTTTCAATAGGTTTTGGAGTTTTAAGTGCCATTTCAGGTTATTGGTTTGCACATTGGTTGGATGCTTCTATTTCAGGATCAATAACTACCATGTTAGGAATCATCTTTTTAATAGTCTATTTATTTGCTCCAAGCAAAGGTGTTATTGCAGTTATGTATAGAGAAAAACAACAACGTAAAGAAGTCTCTTTATTAACCTTTTTACTCCATTTAAAAAACCATACTGAAGAGCGTGAACGCCATGTTAATCATTTACGTGAACATATTAATTGGCAAAAAGTAAGAGCTAAGAATGTATTAGATCTAGCTTTAAAAAATAATATGATTATAATTGATAAACAGATTGTGTCTTTAACAAAAAAAGGAGATGAATTTACTTCCCAAGCTATAGACTATATTATTACAAATGAAGATGCGCAAATTGAAGATATGAAAGACGACTTCTTTTTGTTTAGAGGTTAAGTCATTTAAAATTAGTGCAAGATTCTTCAGTCACTACGCTCCTTCTGAATGACATCCAGAATTCTTTATGTCATTCAAAGCAAAATGAAATGAAGCGAAGAGTCTTTATAAAAAAGTTAAAACCCTCTCTCCTTCTGTATTTGTTCGTAAGCATCCTGTACTTGTCTAAACTTTTCCTCTGCTCCTTGTTGATGCTCTTTTCCTAAATGGATGACTTTGTCTGGATGATATTTTTTAGCCATTTTTCTATATGCAGCTTTTATCTCAGTAACTGTAGCTTCCTTTGTGGTTTCAAGAATTTTATAAGCATTATCGCTACTGTTGTAGAACATGGCTTTAATACTTTCAAAATCTCTAGGATTAATACCTAAATAATTTGCAATAGTTTGAATGATGTTTACTTCGCTTTCTACCACAATACCATCAGCTTTTGCAATGCCAAATAAAAAATGAAGCAGTTGTAGTCGAGATGGATGATCCATCATTTGTCTAATTTGTAAACAAACCTGACGTGTTGGGATCTCTTGTTTATTAATTCCTTTAAATAATTTAAAAGCATGATTGGCTCTTTCTTTTCCATACATGCCAACAAATTGTTGACGCACAAAATCTAATTCTCTTTGGTCTTGTATGCCATCAGCTTTAATAACTATAGAAGAAAGAACTAATAAACTAATTTCAAAATCTCCAGATTGTGTTCGGCTTTTTCTTCCATAAGGTTGCTGTGTGTCTACTCTTATGTTACCATTAGAAAAACCATCTACTACACTACCTAACGCCATTCCTAAAATAGCTCCTATTGGACCTCCAATCGACCATCCTAAAGCTGCACCAATCCATTTTGAAAAACTCATTCTAACTATACATTTTATTTATTGGACAAACCTGTTTTAACTGCTGTATTTTACAAAACACAACTGGTTATTAAACAGGTTCACGAAATCCGAATTATTACAATATTAAATTTTGAGTAAATATACTATTTGTTAGTAGTTTGTTTATATACTTTGTTACACAATTGGTATCTTTGTAGTCTTAAATAATAATCTTAAAAATTAAAAGATATGTATCCAGCAGAATTAGTAAAACCAATGCGCGAAGATTTAACCAAGGTTGGTTTTGAAGAATTATTTACTGCAGAAGCTGTAGAAACTGCTTTAGCAGGTTCTGGTACCACTTTAGTGGTTGTAAACTCTGTTTGTGGTTGTGCAGCAGCTAACGCACGTCCAGGAGCTAGAATGAGTATTCAAAATGCAAAACGTCCTACTAATTTAGTAACCGTTTTTGCAGGAGTAGATAAAGAAGCCGTTGACAAGGCTAGAGAACACATGATTCCTTTTCCTCCTAGCTCTCCTTGTATGGCTTTATTTAAAGATGGCGAATTGGTTCATATGCTAGAACGTCATCATATTGAAGGTCGTCCTGCCGAAATGATTGCAGAAAATTTAATCGACGCTTACAATGAGCATTGTTAATATATCTTTCCGAAAAAGAAACAATTATAGTAATCTCATTATTTAATAACTTAAATGAAAAAGATTCCCACGCTTCACTCGGGATGACAAATAAAAAACCCACGATTTTTGTCGTGGTTTTTTTTGTCTTTACTTTTCAAACTTCTAATTTTGTAAGATGAGAAAAAAAATAGCTTACATATTAACTTCCATTTACGCTTTTCTCTTTTTACTAACATTAGTAGTGTTCCATCCTATTCAATGGTTTTGTTTTAATGTTTTAGGATATCAAGCACATAAAACAAGTGTCGATTGGCTTCAGTTTTTTATCATGCGATGCACCAATCTTTTAGGAACTCGCTATACATTTACAAATCCTTATAAAATTGCAACAAATCAGCCTTTAATTATTGTTTCCAATCATCAAAGTATGTACGATATTCCCCCAATTATATGGTATATGCGTAAACATCATCCGAAGTTTATTAGTAAAAAAGAATTAGGAAAAGGAATTCCAAGTGTATCCTACAATTTACGTCATGGAGGCTCTGTGTTAATCGATAGAAAAAACCCTAGACAATCTTTACCTGCAATCTTAAAGTTTGGCGAATATATTGAGGAAACTAAACGTGCTGCTGTTATTTTCCCTGAAGGGACAAGAAGTAAAAATGGGCATCCAAAACCTTTTCAAACCAAAGGACTGGAAATGTTGTTTAAAAAGATTCCTTCAGCAACCATTGTTCCTATAACAGTCAATAATTCATGGAAGATGTTAAGATATGGAAAATTCCCTATGGGAATTGGAAATCATATTCAATTAACGGTTCATGAACCTTTAAAATTAACCAACTTTGAAGATAAGCAAGAGTTAATTAAACAAATTGAAAGGACTATAAGTTCGAGTATAAAACCTTAAAATTTTAAATTATGTCGTTGAAAAATGTCCGGTTGGAAGTTATGCAGCATTTAGAAAAAGATGTTGATGATTTAATTGAAAAATATCTAATTCCAATAGAAAGTATTTGGCAGCCAACAGATTTTTTACCTAATTCTGAAGGTGAAAATTTTATGGAAGAAGTGAAAGAAATTAGAGAACTCTCTAAAGAACTTCCTTATGATTTTTGGGTGGTTTTAGTTGGAGATATGATTACTGAAGAAGCTTTACCAACTTACGAATCTTGGTTAATGGATGTTGAAGGTGTCGATCAAGGAGGAAGAAATTCTTGGGGAAAATGGGTTAGACATTGGACAGCTGAAGAAAACAGACATGGAGATGTTTTAAACAAATACTTATATCTTTCTGGTCGTGTAAATATGAAGGAGATTGAAAAAACCACACAATATCTTATTGCTGATGGTTTTGATATTGGTACAGACCAAGATCCTTATAAAAACTTCCTATATACTAGTTTTCAAGAACTAGCAACCTATATTTCGCATAATCGCGTAGCTAAACTTGCTAAAGATAAAGGCAATAAGCAATTAAGTAAAATGTGTAAGATTATTTCTGGAGACGAAATGAGACATCATCATGCTTATTGCGAATTTGTGGAACGCATTTTTAAAGTGGACCCTAACCAAATGATGATGGCCTTTCAACAGATGATGAAACTTAAAATTACCATGCCAGCACATTTTTTAAGAGAATCTGGTGGCAAAATTGGATCAGCTTTCGAAGAGTTTTCAAATACAGCACAACGTATTGGTGTTTATACCTCAAATGATTATGTGGATATTTTAGAAAAACTAATTACGCGTTGGAAAATTGATAAAATCACAAACTTGTCTGACGAAGCCGAAAAAGCTCGAGACTATTTAATGAAACTGCCTTCTCGATTAATAAGGTTGTCTGAACGCATGAAAATTCCAGAACATTCTCAACAGTTTAAATGGGTTGAACCAATCGTTTAATTCTAAAATGACTCAGAAAGAACAGGTAGAAAAAACCAAAGTTTTCGTAAAAGAAACCCTTAAAAATGCCGAAGGTGGTCACGACTGGTTTCATATTTTAAGAGTGTTTAATAATTGCTCGCTTATCTCTAAAAAAGAAGAAGTAGATACTTTTGTTGTAAAACTTGGAGCTTTATTACATGATATTGCAGATAGCAAATTCAATAATGGAGACGAAACGGTTGGCCCAAAACTGGCTCGTGATTTTTTAAAAAGCATTCAAGTTGAAAAACACGTTATTGAGCATGTTATTCAAATTATTGAAAATATATCCTACAACTCTTCTTTAGATCCTTCAAAAACATTTAAATCCCCAGAACTTGATGTTATCCAAGATGCAGACAGATTAGATGCTCTTGGAGCCATTGGTATTGCCAGAACCTTTAATTATGGTGGTTTTAAAAACAGAGCTATTTATAATCCAGATATTCTTCCTGACCTTAATATGAGTAAAGAGGAATATAAAAAATCTTCAGATCCAACCATCAATCATTTTTACGAAAAACTCTTGTTACTTAAAGACCGCATGAACACTAATACAGGAAAACAAATTGCCGAAAAACGTCATGAATTCATGGAACAGTATCTGGAGCAGTTTTATGCCGAATGGAAAGGAGAAAAATAATATCTGTATAATCCTTTTGGGAAGTTGTATGTAAATTATGCTTATTATCTAAAAAAAAGACTCAATTAAATGGTCTATTGATTTTTCAATCTGCGATTTGTTGTTTTGTAGTTTTACTTGTACTGTCATTCCTATAAAAAAAGTAATAAACGTATT
>DFBO01000060.1:0-225 GCA_002366675.1 Flavobacteriaceae bacterium UBA3078 | reverse complement strand
TCTTCATCAGAAGCACCTAATTCTGTAGCAATATTGGTCATAAAACAACCTTTATGTTTTTGGTCGTTTATGGCATCTTCTAAAGTTACTTTTAAATAATGATGCAACCCCTTTTTTGCATCTTCTTCGGCATGTAATTTTTCCTTTAAATTTTTAACGCTATTTTCCTGAAATACATGAATACATTGTTCAAACAAAGCCCGTTTACTTTTAAATGTATTGTAA
>DFBO01000155.1:212-5677 GCA_002366675.1 Flavobacteriaceae bacterium UBA3078 | reverse complement strand
TAATTTGTGTAGTGTTGTTAAACAGATTAATAAAATTATACTATTTCTTTATCGGGTTGTACAATAGGAATTGTGTATTTTTGGCCGTGATATACGATGAGATTTCTAAATTATGCAGAGCACATAGAGAGAGTGAATCTTCATGTTTAACATAATACAATTTCTTAAAATATTGTGAAAATGTAATAAATGACTTTCTCCTGCCATATTCTATTCATTTAAGAAGACATCGGGAAACCAGACTTATCAAACCCTTTACGAAAAGTCAGAAAAAATTGCCGAATTATTGAGCCAACGCAACATTCACTGCCACATTTTATTGTCAAAAAAACGGTCTCCGTGACAACAGAGGAACATCTGGTAGTTCAGGCTGAGTCACAAAGATCTAGTCTTTCTACAGCCCCCAGAAGCCACAAATGTTCCTCTGGTTATATAGTTTATTCTTACATAAAGAAAGTTATTTGACTATCCTAATGTTTTTATATTATTCTATAGTTATAAAATACTTTTTTAATTATAGACTCCGATTTTCTCCACTCTAAATATATGGGATAACGAAAAAGAAATATAAATATCATGGAAAGAAAATGAATATGTTTTAATATGTTTTAATAGTATTGACAATACTTATTTTAATGTTATAATTATATAGAATATTATACCCGTGAGGTAAATTATGGCGATCAAAATCAGTGAAAAAAAATCTCTTGCTACACAAGAAACTGCTAATTATCTTGGTATGAGTAAGTCAACTGTGTATAGAATGGTAAAATTAGGGTTACTAGTACCAAGTAAGACTCCAGGAGGACAAAAAAGATTTTCTATCGAAGAATTAGAGGAATATAAAGAAAAAAGTAAAAAGAACACATTCAAAAAAGAAAAAAAGGGGAAAAACATCACTTCAAGTTTACTAAAAGATGAGGAAGAATTAAGTGATACAAAAGAAACGGAAGGCGTTTATGATTCGAGAAACTCTCTGAATAATTTAACGGGTAAGCAATGGATACCAGAAACTAAGAGCTTTTGGTATCAAAAAGGATTGGGTTCTAAACATCCTCATGCCCAAATAGAGAGACAACATCCTGCACCTTTCTCATATCAAGATATTAGTAGGCTTGTTTCGTTTTTTACCAAAGAAGGCGAAGTGGTTCTAGATCCTTTTTCGGGTGTTGGCTCTACTATAAAAGCGTGTGCAATGCAAGGAAGGACAGGAATTGGAATAGAATTATCTGAAAAATGGAACAATCTTGCTAAGGGAAGAATCGAATTCGAAGTCGGTGAAAGAAAATCTGATAAACATATTTTTATAAATGGTGACTCAATAAAAGAACTGAGAAAACTTAAAGAAAACTCAATAGATTTTATGGTTACAAGTCCACCATATTGGTCAATTTTAAATAAAAAAGCCGATCATAAAGTAAAGAAAGAACGACTGGATAATAATTTAGTAACTAATTATTCAGATGATGATAAAGATTTGGGGAATATTGAAGATTATAATGAATTTCTTAATGTATTAGTTAATAAAGTGTTTTTGCAGTCTGCAAAACTTCTAAAGAATAGAAAATATATGTGTCTAGTCGTCTCAGACTTTAGAAACAAATCAGATTTCATAAGTTTTCATAGCGATTTAATTCATATGATGAATAAACTAAAAATAGACTCAAAGCATGAGTTAAACCTTCAGGGTGTGAAAGCATTGTTACAAAATCATAAATCATTATTGCCATATGGATATCCATTTGCATATGTTGAAAATATCCATCATCAATATATTCTAATATTTAGAAAAATGGAAATAAAAACATCTAATAAGGAAGAAGTCATAAATGATAAAGTGGGAATACAATAAAGTTTATTTAGGAAGCTCAGACATTTTATTAGAAAAAATGGTGAGCGATAAACTAAAGTTTGATTTGATTCTAACAGATCCACCATATAATATTGGTAAGGACTTTGGGAATGATAGTGATAAATTAAGTTTAGATGAATTTTTAAAAGTATCACGGAAACGGATTGAAAATTGTAGTAATTTGTTGAATAAAAATGGTAGTATCTTGTGGTTTGGAATTCATCACTATATTGCATTTATTCAAGTAATAATGTATGAAACTGGTTTGAATTATAGAAGATTGAATATTTGGCATTATGAAAATGGTTTTTCCAAAACAAAACGGACACCATTAACACAATACGAGCCATTTCTTTGGTTTAGCAAGTCAGACAAAAAATGGACCTATAATGTTAATGACGTAAGGATACCATATAAAAGCACAGAAAGATTGAAAAACCCTGTTAAATATAAAGGGGCAAATGGGGAAGTTAAAGTATGGAAACCAAATCTCAATGGAGCTATGAGAGGTGATATTTGGAAATATCCTACTTTAGCAGGCAAAGCTTTTGAAAAAGAAAAAACAAATCATCCTACCCAAAAACCTGAGGCTCTTATTATGGAGTTGATAAAAGCATTTTGTCCCAAGAATAATGAGGGAAAGTATGAAGGATTGATTTTAGATCCTTTTCATGGATCTGGAACCCTTGGAGTTTGTTGTGAAAAATTTAATAGGGAAGGTCACAATATTAAATGGATAGGTATTGAGTTACAGCAAGAATATGTCAAGATTGCTAATGAAAGATTAAGTAAGTAAAATAGGTGATAATTTACCTATTTATTTGGAGCAGTTATTGAAAATTCAAAGTTTGACAAATTGATTTTTCTATTAAGTATATTAGATAAAGTACTATTAATAGATGGGTTATCGCAATCCACATAAAAATTGTGTTGGCTGAAATCAATATATTGCTGATTCCAAAGTAATAACATTAAAGTTCCGATAGTAAATGACTGTATTTTGATGTTTAGTACATTTGAGATATCTTTTATAACTCGCCAATATTCGGTTCTAATATTCGGTAAATTAAATGAAACTACTAACGGAATTAAGTCATTGTATTGATAATTATGTCTTGAAGATAATACAGCTAAATTATCTAATATGTTTCTTGGTGAATCTAGAACATCCTTGCCGAATTCAATTTCTATTACGCCTTTAATTTTAGGATTATTTCTTGCGTTGAATACACCATCCATTCTTAAATTAACATCACCTTTTCTTCGAATCAAAGTACTTAGACCTAATTGAATTAATAAGTTTCTTGTTATTAAGTTTGGGAACTGACTATTTGCATTTGTTTCTAAGATCTTATTGTAGATTAAACTAAATAATACATCAGACTCATCTAGATATTTACCAGTTTTAGTAGCGTTCTGAAATTTATCAATTTCAGCTTTATGTGATTTGATATCAGTATTATCGATATAATCAATATTTTTCGTGTTGATTATTGCAGTATCTTTAGTAAGGTATATTGCACCTACTGGGCATCTTGAAGCACATAGACCGCAACTAAAGCAAATTTCACTTTTGATATGAGGAAAATCAGAATTGATGTCCCACTCAATAGCATTTATTGGACAAACGTTATTATTCGTATCATGAGGGAAATCATTAAAATAAATGCTCTTAAGCTCTTCATTAGTATAATTAATACAGTATTTATTGACACAGCTTAAGCAAGTTGATTCAATTTCTACGCCAGAATCAAATGTTATCCTAGATGGAGCTTCAGGGAAATGCTCTATTTTTATTGGAAATGCTGCAATGTTATAACGTTTAGATAATTGATGCGCCTGTACTTGTTTAAAAATCTTTGACATTTATAATTCCCCTTGTATTTCTCAAATCTTCGAGATTAATTGATTTCTTTTCTGTTATAGTTTTTACTACAATATTCAGTAATGTTCTAAAGCCAATTACACCAATATTTATGCCAAATGCATTATAGATATCCTCAATTAATTGGCTAACATCAGAGCGATAATTTGGAGAATTATAACCGATTGCAAGACTAACAGTTTTATAATCAGTAGGATACAAATTTCTTGATAATAAAATAATTTTGTTTTCAAGTGCTTGTCTAATTGCTTTAACAGAGAGATACTCCTCTTCAGTTGGAGACTTTATTTCAATGGGGATACTATAGCTTGGATCACTTATCATTGCATCCCATCGTTCATAATTTATCCCATAGCGAGTAGCGCTACAATCATAACCTAAGATAGTCAACAATTCTGCAATTAAATTATAAAATACATCTTTATTAGCCTCTTTATATTTATGGTACATTCGATTTATAATTTCATTACTTATAGCATAGGATTTATGAAGATTAAGGACTTGTTTAACAAATTCACTTCTGGAATTATCTATTTTTAAAATACTCTCATGTGGGTTTAACGTTATAAAATAGTTCGTATTTTTTCCATTAGAAGAATAATCGCCATATTTTTCTAGTAGGTTTGTAATGGTAGTATTGACATATTTATTTTTAGGAATATAATTTGCTAAAGCTTCATTAACAGTTTTAATTTTATATGTTTGATATGGTGAAAACAAATATTCTGAACTTTCATCATAATGATTCTGAAGTTTATAAAGATCTTTTTCAATACTATTTTGAATTGAATCAATTTCAAAGCCACCTCGTGCCAACATTTGAAAAAAAGAAACTCTCACAAGACATCCAAAATCAACTTCCTTGGGTACTTTGTTATATCGAATATCTATTGAATCATTGATGAAACGTGCAATTTTTTCACCACCATTAGCGAGCTTTAGAAATACAAGTTTTTTATCTGTATAAATACTTTTATTTCGTTCTTTAGTTATCCAACCACAGTATCCCAGTACTGATATTGGGAATCGCGTATAATTCCATAAAGTATTAATTTGGATATTTAACTTTTCCGATAAATGAGTCAATTCATCCATTAATTTCTTATGCAAAGGCCTACAATTTTTTATTTTAGTTATTGAAGATGTATATTCTTCACTTATTAAATCATCTATACTTAAAGGTCCGATTATCATTTCGTCTCTACATATGTAACCGTCCAGATCATACATGGATTTTAGAATAGCAGCAAATGGACGTAAATATTTATCGCTTTTTACATCAATAATTGCATTTGGGTAGTTAATACCTAAAATACATTCCTTGAATAGTGAAAGCGGGTCAAGTTGTGCATTTGCCATATGATCACCTAAGTAAGTGAAAACAAAATTTAAGCGTTTATTTTCATCTGACTGTACCCAGCCTAGAATTCTATATAATTCAGCGTACATTTTAGACTGATTATAAACTGGGTCTCTACTTCGATCTTTGCGCACGGAACGCTTCAACGCTTCCTCTCCCATATAACCTTGTGAAGAAACTAAATTTTTATTTGTTAATTTTTCAGACATGTCATCTAATGTAAAATATGATTTATCATTTAGTTCTGAATGTAGAATTTGAAATATTCTTATGAATGAATCAATATCGGATCCTGGGTTTGGAAATCTAATCATTTTGATCCTCTTTGAATATAAAGAATAGAATAATAGGAACAATAATAGGGGCAG
>DFBO01000155.1:0-145 GCA_002366675.1 Flavobacteriaceae bacterium UBA3078 | reverse complement strand
TTTTGCCGATAATTTCCTCTTTTAAGTGATGTGGTGCGGGTAGCCTGCAGCAACGACTCTGGCTATTCTTAGCATGCATATATAGATTATATGTTTTTGCGGAAAGGATGTCAAAGAAAATGGGTGTCTGTGTAATTAATCTGTG
>DFBO01000208.1 GCA_002366675.1 Flavobacteriaceae bacterium UBA3078 | reverse complement strand
GATGGTACACCTAGTGGGTTTAATACAATATCAACCGGAGTTCCATCTTCTAAGAAAGGCATATCTTCTTGACGAACAATACGAGCAACAATACCTTTGTTACCGTGACGTCCCGCCATTTTATCCCCTACTTTCAGTTTACGTTTTTTAGCAATATAAACCTTAGCAAGTTTTATAATACCAGCTGGTAACTCATCTCCTACAGAAATAGTAAACTTTTCACGACGTAAAGAACCTTGTAAATCGTTTTCTTTAATTTTGTAGTTATGGATTAGATCAGCTACAAGTTTATTTGTATGATCGTCTGTTGCCCAAGAACCTGAAGTTAAATGCGTATAATCATCTACTGCATTTAACATTTTAAGTGTGTATTTTTTTCCTTTTGGTAAAACTTCTTCCCCTAAGTCATTAAATACACCTTGAGCTGTTTTACCTCCTACAATTGCAAAAAGTTTTTCAACTAAAATTTCTTTTAAATCGTCAAATTTCTTATCGTAAATTACTTCTAATTGAGCAATGTCTTCTTTATCTTTTGCACGCTTACGTTTATCTTTAACAGCACGAGCAAAAAGTTTTTTATCAATAACAACCCCATTTAAAGAAGGTGATGCTTTTAAAGATGCATCTTTAACATCTCCAGCTTTATCTCCAAAGATTGCTCTTAATAATTTTTCTTCTGGTGTTGGATCAGATTCACCTTTAGGAGTAATTTTTCCAATAAGGATATCTCCAGGTTTAACTTCAGCACCAACACGTATCATTCCATGTTCATCAAGGTCTTTTGTAGCCTCTTCTGAAACATTAGGAATGTCGTTTGTTAATTCTTCGTTACCTAATTTAGTATCTCTTACTTCAAGAGAATACTCATCTATATGAATCGATGTAAAAACATCATTTCGAACTACTTCTTCAGAAATTACAATGGCATCCTCAAAGTTATACCCTTTCCAAGGCATAAAGGCTACTTTCATATTTCTACCTAAAGCTAATTCTCCTTTTTGAGTAGCATAACCTTCACAAAGAACTTGACCTTTAGCAACTTTATCGCCTTTTACAACAATTGGTTTTAGGTTAATAGATGTTCCTTGGTTGGTTTTTCTAAACTTAACCAATGGATATGTTTTAGTATCGCTTTCGAAACTTACTTTAGCCTCGTCTTCAGTTCTATCGTATTTAATAGTAATTTCATTGGCATCAACATACTCTACAACACCATTTCCTTCAGCATTAATTAATACACGAGAATCTGAAGCCACTTGTCTTTCTAAGCCTGTTCCAACAATTGGAGCTTGAGGACGTAATAATGGTACAGCTTGACGCATCATGTTAGATCCCATCAAGGCTCTATTCGCATCATCATGTTCTAAGAAAGGAATTAAAGATGCAGAAATAGACGCAATCTGATTAGGAGCAACATCTGTATAATGAATTTGTGATGGTTCAACTACTGGGAAATCGCCTTCCATTCTTGCAATAACCTTATCATGAAGAATCTTACCTTTGTCATCAACTTTTACCGTTGCTTGAGCAATCATTTGGTCTTCTTCCTCTTCAGCACTTAAATAGATAGGAGCAGTTTTAATATCTACAACCCCTTCAGTTACTTTTCGGTAAGGTGTTTCAATGAATCCCATTGAATTTACCTTAGCAAATACTGAAAGTGAAGAAATTAATCCAATATTTGGTCCCTCAGGAGTTTCAATTGGACAAAGTCTTCCGTAGTGAGTGTAGTGAACATCACGTACTTCGAAACCTGCTCTCTCACGAGATAAACCTCCAGGTCCAAGAGCAGACAAACGACGCTTATGCGTAATTTCGGCTAATGGATTGGTTTGATCCATAAATTGAGATAACTGATTTGTTCCAAAGAAAGAATTAATTACAGACGATAATGTCTTAGCATTAATTAAATCTATAGGTGTAAATACTTCGTTATCACGAACGTTCATACGTTCACGAATAGTACGAGCCATACGTGCTAAACCAACTCCAAATTGTTGTGATAATTGCTCACCAACAGTACGTACACGACGGTTTGATAAGTGATCAATATCGTCAATCTCAGCTTTAGAATTAATAAGCTCGATTAAATATTTAATAATAGTTATAATATCTTCTTTGGTCAACACTTGTTTGTCCATTCCAATATCTAAACCTAATTTTTTATTCATTCTATAACGACCTACTTCCCCTAAAGAGTATCGTTGGTCTGAAAAGAATAATTTATCAATAATACCACGTGCTGTTTCCTCATCTGGCGGCTCAGCATTACGTAGTTGTCTGTAAATATGTTCAACAGCTTCTTTTTCAGAGTTTGTTGGATCCTTTTGAAGTGTGTTATGGATAATTGCGTAATCTCCTTGTTGCGCACTTTCTTTATGTAAAAGAATTGCTTTTACACTTGTTTCAAGAATTTCTTCAATATTATCTTTGTCTAAAACAGTATCACGATCTAATACAATTTCGTTACGCTCAATAGAAACTACCTCACCTGTATCTTCATCAACAAAATCTTCATGCCAAGTGTTAAGTACACGAGCAGCAAGTTTTCTTCCTAAAACTTTTTTAAGACCAGCTTTAGATACTTTTATTTCTTCAGCTAAATCAAAAATCTCTAAAATATCTTTATCTCTTTCAAAACCAATAGCTCTGAATAAAGTTGTTACAGGTAATTTTTTCTTACGATCGATATACGCATACATTACAGAATTAATATCTGTAGCGAATTCAATCCAAGAACCTTTAAAAGGAATTACTCTAGCCGAATATAGTTTTGTTCCATTTGCATGAAATGACTGACCAAAGAAAACACCTGGTGAACGGTGTAATTGGGATACCACAACGCGTTCTGCGCCATTAATACAAAATGTACCACTTGGCGTCATATAAGGAATTGTACCTAAATACACATCTTGAACAATGGTTTCGAAATCCTCATGCTCAGGGTCTGTACAGTACAGTTTTAATCTTGCTTTTAACGGAACGCTATAAGTAAGACCTCTTTCAATACATTCTTCAATGGTATATCTTGGTGGATCAATAAAGTAATCTAAAAATTCTAAAACAAATTGATTACGTGTGTCTGTTATTGGAAAGTTTTCCATGAAAGTATTATAAAGACCTTCATTACCTCTTTCTTCAGACTTAGTTTCTAACTGGAAAAAATCCTGGAAGGATTTAATCTGAATATCCATGAAATCTGGATATTCTGTTCTATTTATAATAGACGAGAAATTTAATCTTTCAGCTTGTGTTACTAACATCAATGGACGAAATTTTGATTAAAAAAATAGTGTGTGCGTATCATAACAATTATATACGCAAAATGGTTTAGGTCTAAAAGTGTATCACTTCAGACCTAAACCTTTGAGTTTTTGAGTTGTTAAGCTTACTTAAGCTCAACCTCAGCTCCAGCTTCTTCTAAAGAAACTTTTAATGCTTCAGCTTCATCTTTAGAAACTCCTTCTTTGATAGCACTTGGTGCATCATCAACTAAACCTTTAGCTTCTTTTAAACCTAAACCAGTTAATTCTTTAACTAATTTTACAACTGCTAATTTAGAACCACCAGCTGCTTTAAGGATTACATCAAATTCTGTTTGCTCTTCAGCAGCGTCTCCACCACCAGCAGCAGGACCAGCCATAGCTACAGCTGCAGCTGCAGGCTCGATACCATACTCATCTTTTAATATAGTTGCTAATTCGTTTACTTCTTTTACTGTTAAGTTAACTAATTGTTCTGCGAAATCTTTTAAATCTGCCATTTTTCTATCGTTTTAATAATTTTGTAATAATATATTTGTAATTAAGTGCGTACTATGTAATACTATCCTTCTTTTTCAGATAGTGTTTTAATAATTCCAGCTAAAGTCCCACCACCTGATTTAAGTGCTGAAATAACATTTTTCGCTGGAGATTGTAATAAACTAATGATATCTCCAATAACTTCTTCTTTAGATTTAATATCTACTAAAGCGTCTAATTGTTGGTCACCAATGTAAATTGCTTCCTCAATAAAGGCACCTTTTAAAAGTGGCTTTTCTGATTTTTTACGGAAAGCTTTAATTACTTTGGCTGGTCCATTACCTGTTTCAGAATACATAATTGAAGTATTTCCTTTTAATGTAGTAGGAAGTTCTCCAAAATCTTTATCTGATGCTTCCATTGCTTTTTCAAGCAAGGTATTTTTAACTACTGCCAATTTAATGTTAGCCTTAAAACAAGCACGACGTAAATCTGAAGTCGTACCAGCATTTAATCCAGAAATATCTGTTAAATAGATATTTGCATTATCGGCTAATTGTGCAGTTAATTCTTTAATTACTTGTGATTTTTCTTCTCTAGTCATAATAAAAGTTTTAAACTACTTAACCAATTTTTGGATCGACAGCTAAACTAGGGCTCATAGTACTTGACATAAAAATGCTTTTCACATAAACTCCTTTTGCTGAAGTTGGTTTAAGTTTCATTAATGTTTGTAATAATTCGTTTGCGTTTTCTTCAATTTTATCAGCACTAAAAGATGCTTTTCCAATTGAAGCGTGAACAATACCAGTTTTATCAACTTTAAAGTCAATTTTACCAGCTTTAACATCGCTTACAGCTTTAGCTACATCCATAGTAACCGTACCTGTTTTTGGGTTTGGCATTAAACCTCGAGGGCCTAATACACGTCCTAAAGGACCTAATTTACCCATAACACTTGGCATAGTTACAATAACGTCTACGTCTGTCCAACCACCTTTAATTTTATCAAGGTACTCATCTAAACCAACGTAATCTGCACCAGCTTCTTTTGCTTCTGCTTCTTTATCTGGTGTTACTAATGCTAAAACTTTTACATCTTTTCCAGTTCCATGAGGAAGTGTTACAACTCCTCTAACCATTTGATTAGCTTTTCTAGGATCTACTCCTAAACGAACTGCTAAATCAATAGATGCGTCAAATTTTGTATTGGTAATTTCTTTTACTAATGCTGATGCTTCAGTAACAGAATATATTTTACCATTTTCTATTTTTGCTAAAGCTTCTTTTTGTTTTCTTGTTAATCTTGCCATTTTAAAAATTTTTTAGATTAATTAGGGGCTTCGCCACCTTTAACAGTTATACCCATAGATCTTGCAGTACCTGCTACCATTTTCATTGCAGAACCAATAGTAAATGCATTTAAATCTACCATTTTGTCTTCTGCGATGGCTCTAACCTGATCCCAAGAAACTTTTGCTACTTTCTTAATATGAGGTTCTCCCGAACCTTTTTTTACTTTGGCCGCTTCTAATAATTGTACAGCTGCAGGTGGTGTTTTGATTACAAAGTCAAATGATTTATCTTTGAAAACCGAAATCACAACTGGTAAAACTTTACCAGGTTTATCTTGGGTTCTAGCATTAAACTGCTTACAGAACTCCATGATATTCACTCCAGCGGCACCTAAAGCGGGTCCAACCGGTGGCGACGGATTCGCTGCACCTCCCCTAACTTGTAGTTTAACTACTTTACTTAACTCTTTTGCCATTTTTAATAATTTAATTTGTATGTAATCCTTAATTTTTGAAGCTTAAGATTACATTTATGATTGTAACAATTATTATACTTTTTCAACTTGCATATAACTTAACTCTAATGGTGTTTTTCTTCCGAAAATCTTAACCATTACTTCTAGTTTACGCTTTTCTTCATTAATTTTCTCAATAGTTCCATCAAAACCATTAAATGGTCCATCTATAACTTTTACTGTTTCACCTTTTGTGAAAGGTATAGCTACATTTGCATCTCCTTCAACAGCTAATTCATCTACCTTACCTAACATTCTGTTAACTTCAGACTGTCTTAATGGAACTGGATCTCCTCCTTTTGTTTCACCTAAAAAGCCAATTACATTTGTAACAGATTTAATAATGTGAGGAATCTCTCCAGTTAAATTTGCTTTTACCATTATATAGCCAGGAAAATAAACTTTTTCTTTATTTACTTTCTTACCGTTACGGATTTGAATTACTTTCTCGGTTGGAACTAAAACTTGATCAACATAATCTTCTAGACCTAATCGAGCAATTTCGTTTTCGATATAAGCCTTAATTTTATTCTCTTGACCACTTACTGCACGAACTACGTACCATTTTTTATCATTCCCTTCAGACATAAATTCTAATTTTAACCGTTAATGAATTTAAAATAGAACCCTACCACTTTACTGAACACTGTATCTACACCCCAAATTGCTAATGAGAAAATGATAGAAAATACTGCGACTAAAATTGTTAAACTTTGTGCTTCAGCCCAAGTAGGCCAAGTCACATTATTTTTCAATTCTTCAAATGATTCTTTTATATATTTTACAAATCCAGCCATTATATAATTTTATTTGCACGGGTTGAGAGACTCGAACTCCCGACACCTGGTTTTGGAGACCAGTGCTCTACCAACTGAGCTAAACCCGTAAATACAAGTCAAGGTATTCCGAAATTTCGGAATACCTTAACTTAATATTTATTAAACTTAATTAGTCTAAAATTTCAGTAACCTGACCAGCTCCAACTGTTCTACCACCTTCACGGATAGCGAAACGTAAACCTACGTTCATTGCAATTGGTTGAATTAACTCAACATGAATTGTTAAGTTATCTCCAGGCATTACCATTTCTACTCCATCAGGAAGCGCAATGTTCCCAGTTACATCCGTTGTACGAACGTAAAATTGAGGACGGTAGTTATTATGGAATGGAGTGTGACGTCCACCTTCTTCTTTTTTAAGGATATAAACCTCAGCTTTAAATTTAGCATGTGGTGTTACAGAACCTGGTTTACAGATTACCATACCTCTTGAAATTTGAGATTTTTCAATACCTCTTAATAAGATACCTGCATTATCTCCAGCTTCACCTCTATCAAGAATTTGACGAAACATTTCAATACCAGTAATAGTAGAAGTTAATTTCTCAGCTCCCATACCAATAATCTCAACAGGATCTCCTGTATTAGCAATACCAGTTTCGATACGACCTGTAGCAACAGTTCCACGACCAGTAATAGAGAATACATCTTCAATAGGCATTAAGAAATCTTTATCTACTTCTCTTTTAGGCTCTTCAATCCAAGCATCGACAGCTTCCATTAATTCTAAAACTGTGTCTACCCATTTTTGTTCACCATTTAAAGCTCCTAATGCAGAACCAGCAATAACAGGTCCATTATCTCCATCATACTCATAGAAAGAAAGTAAATCTCTAACTTCCATGTCTACTAATTCGATTAGCTCTTCATCATCAACCATATCCACTTTATTCATGAATACAACGATACGAGGAATTCCTACCTGACGTCCTAATAAGATATGCTCACGTGTTTGTGGCATAGGACCATCAGTAGCAGCAACCACTAAGATCGCGCCATCCATTTGTGCAGCACCAGTTACCATGTTCTTTACGTAATCCGCGTGACCTGGACAGTCAACGTGAGCGTAATGACGATTTGCTGTTGCATATTCTACGTGTGAAGTATTAATTGTTATACCTCTTTCTTTTTCCTCTGGAGCGTTATCAATTTGATCAAATGATCTTGCTTCTGAAAAACCTGCATCAGCTAATACTTTAGTAATAGCAGCAGTTAAAGTTGTTTTACCGTGATCTACGTGTCCAATTGTACCAATATTTAAGTGTGGTTTTGAACGATCGAAAGTTGCCTTTGCCATGTTTAATTTATTTAATCTTAGTTATATAATATATTAGTGTATTCTACTTTTAAAATCTTTAAAAAGAGCCAATGACGGGAATTGAACCCGTGACCTCTTCCTTACCAAGGAAACGCTCTACCCCTGAGCTACACCGGCTTAAAAAAGAGCGAGAGACCGGGTTCGAACCGGCGACATTCAGCTTGGAAGGCTGACGCTCTACCAACTGAGCTACTCTCGCAATAATTTAATATCCTTAATTTTAATAGTGGGGAGAGCAGGATTCGAACCTGCGAAGACGTAGTCAGCAGATTTACAGTCTGCCCTCGTTGGCCGCTTGAGTATCTCCCCAATTAAAATGTTTCACTCTATTAAAGAACTTTATCAATTTTACCCAAACCTTCATGGTTAATAGTAATTTTGATATTTAAGAGCCGATGGAGGGACTCGAACCCACGACCTGCTGATTACAAATCAGCTGCTCTAGCCAGCTGAGCTACATCGGCTTTTACTCTCTTTTTTACATAAAAAAAAGCCCGCTATTTCTAACGGACTGCAAATGTATATATTTATTTTCTTATTCAAAACATTTTTTGAGAAATTTTATTATAAATGTGCTCTTAATTTTTCTTTTCTCTTTTTTAGTTGCCTTTCTAAGGATGCAATTGCCATATCTGTCCCCTCTTCAAATGTTTTACATTGCTTTTTTACAACAAAACTATCTCCAGGAACACTTACACGTGCTTCAAAAATCTTATTTGCTTTATCACTTGTGTTTTCTAATTTTAAATAAACATCTGAGCTTATTACTTTATCATAAAATGTTTCCAACTTATCCATACGCTTTTGAATAAAGTCTATCAATTTTTTATCAGCATTAAAATTGACGGATTGCGTGTTTACTTTCATACTTCTTTGTTTTATGTTAAACAATAGGTTGATTAAATTACTTTTTACTTCTAGGATGCGTGTTTAAATAAACTTTTTTTAATTCGGCTATACTATTATGTGTATAAACCTGAGTTGCAGCTAAACTTGAATGACCTAGCAATTCTTTTACAGCATTTAAATCTGCACCTTGATTTAGTAAGTGAGTTGCAAATGAATGCCTTAAAATATGTGGACTCTTTTTTACCTTACTTGATGCTAAACTAAAATACTCATTTATTATTCGGTAAACAAGTGTTTCATATATTTTAACTCCTTTTTTGGTTAAAAAAAGATAGTCGTTATCTGTTATATTCTCTAACTCATTTCTTAATTCTAAATAGGTATTCAGTGTGATTAATACTGATTCTAATAACGGCAAAATTCTTTCCTTATTTCTTTTACCAAGAACTTTTAACGTTTTATTAGAATAATCGACATCTTTTAATTTAAGTTCTACTAATTCTATTCTTCGAATTCCTGTTGAATAAAATAGCTCTATAATAAGTTTGTTTCTTATGCCCTCAAAACCGTCTTCAAAATGTAGTTCGTCTAGAACGGTTGCAATTTCAGATTCAGAAAAAGGCACTTGAATTTTTTTGCTTGTTTTTAATGCTTTATGCTTTGCTAATGGATTGACCTGAATACTTTCTGTTTTTAATAAGAATTTATAATAAGAATTTAAAGCTGAAATTTTTCGGTTGACACTTCTATTTATTATGCCTTTTTTAACAAGGCTAACAATCCAGCTTCTTATTTGTGAATAGTTAACAGTCTCAACTGAATTTGTGTTGAATTCTAAACTTATAAATTCTGAAAATTCACTTAAATCTTTTTGATATGCCTTAATAGTAAGCTTCGAATAATTCTTTTCGAGTAATAAATAATCTATAAACGATTTAAAAGGCATTTGTAGGGCTTGAGTGTTTAGTAAATATAATAACTTTAAAAAGAAGGTTATCTATTTAACAAAAAAAATCCTGCAAATGCAGGATTTTTATATGATTTAACAAAATGAAAGACATTAGATGTTTTCCTGATCTCTTAAATTCTGAACGTATTGTGCTTTTTGTATTTGAGCTCTACGTACTACAGATGGCTTATCAAACTGCTTACGAGTTTGAAGCGCACGTTTCCTTCCTGTCTTATCAAACTTTCGTTTGTAACGCTTTAACGGTCTATCTATATTTTCTCCTTCTTTAATTGGTACTATTAACATAGTGTCTTAACCTCCTCTCTTTTAGAATTTCAGAGCGCAAAGATAGAAACTAATTTAGAATGGGCAATTCTTTTTCAAAAAATTATTCTTTAAATAATGTAGACCTTTTAGTTAGGTCTTGAATCAGCTTTTCTTCCTCTTCACTTTCCAATAAGGTATTGTAATTTTCCCAAAATTCTTTGTTATATGGTCTCGACATAAAAATATCTGGATTCCAAGAGCTATTTAAAGTTTCTTTAATTTTTTCTTTATCCATAATAATTTCTGTAAACAATATTTCCTGAACCGTATAATAATAACGTTCTTCAGGATTACTCTCTACTTCTTTACCATTTACTGTACCTCCTGCTTTTGGTCCAACATTTACCAATTTTGGGGTTTCGTAATAAATATAGCTTGGATACATTTTATCTTGATACTCCATATAATTAATAATTAATTTATGGTTTACCTGAGTTCCAAAAAGCGTTTTGCTCCTACTTTTCTGAGCACTTGAAGCTGCTATTAATTCATATTCAATTTTTTTAATAGCATAGGTGTCCCAATAAATATAAATCCAACCATTGGCATTGTAACCATCATTATAAACACCTTTAGTTTCAAGATTGATATACTCTTTGCCTTTATTAATTTTAATCTTGTAAATTTTCCGATCGTTATCTACTAGAATAGTGTCTAAAGAAAACAGATGTTTGTCTAACATATTTTCGTCGAATAAAGCTCTTGAGAGATTCGAATTCCTGACAAGATTTAACTTGCCTTGAAATAAGTTTTCCAAACCATTTATTCTGGTATCATTCCACTTAATAGCTTTGACCAAAGTAGATGTTTTAATAGTGTCTCTTCTTAAGTTTTTAGCTTTTAACTCTCTGTTATTAGACTTGTCTTTTAAGTAAGCTGTATAAGTTAATAAACTATCTACATCTCTTAAATCGTAACTTTTTCTAACTTCATCGACATTTATCTTAAGAAATTCAGGAGTTTTTGTTTGATAACTAGAATCGTAAAGAGTGATAGCGCCTTCAACAAGCCACTTAAACTCTTTTTTATTACGTTCTTTATGTCTTACAAAGCCTTTTTCAATATAAGCTGAATCTGGTAAATTTTCAGATAATTCTTCTAGTGCTCTAAGTACAATATCATTTCCAGTTTTTGGTCTTGTTTCTGCAACAAGTAGTATCTCGTCTAATGAAGCGACATCTGGCTCTAAATACACATCGAACGTATTGTCAAATTCATTTACAGGAATTTTATAACTTTTAAAACCAATTGAGGAAACAACTAAGGTATCGCTTTTATATTTTTCTGGAACCATTAAAACAAATTTTCCGTCGGCATTTGTAATGGTTCCAATGGTCGTGTTTTTAACATACACACTTGCGCTTTCCAGAGGCAGAAAAGTTTCTGCATCTAAAACAGAATTTTTTAATTCGGTTTGGGAAAATGTTACAAAACCACATAAAAGAATAAGAATTCCCAAAAAATGTTTAAAATACAGAGGTTTCATAGTTTGAATATTCACTTAAATATTATGTAGCAGGTTTATAATTTTTATCGTCTAAAATCATTTTCGCGAGTATTTCACGGAGAATCTCTGACGTTCCTCCACCAATAGGACCTAGCCTACTATCACGCAATAATCTTGCCATAGGATATTCTTCCATATAGCCATAACCTCCTAAAAATTGTAGGCAATCGTAAATTACCTCATCAGCCATTTTAGTCGATTTCAATTTAGACATGGTTGCTTGCTTTACAACGTATTCACCTTTATCAAGTCTATATGCTACAGAATAATTGAATTCGCGACAGATTTCCATATCTGCATATAGTTCTGCAAACCTGTGTCTTAAGGCTTGAAATTTATTGATGGTTTTACCAAACGCTGTACGTTCGCTCATGTATTGTTTAGCATAATTTAAAGCAAACTCTGCTCGAGCATGCGAATTGATTCCCATAATTAATCTTTCTAAAGCAAAATGCTGCATGATGTATGGAAAACCTTTTCCTTCTTCTCCCATTAAATTACAAGCAGGAATTGTGACATTATCGAAAGCTATTTCAGCCGTATCACTTGCTCTCCAGCCTAACTTATCTAGTTTAGTAGCTGAAATTCCTGGTGTATCTCTATCCATAATAAAGATGCTCATTCCGTTATGCCCAGCATCTGGATCTGTTTTGGCAGCAACTACTAAATAATCGCTATAAACACCATTAGTAATAAATGTTTTAGACCCATTAATAACGTACGAGTCACCTTTTTTGATTGCAGTTGTTCGCATTCCTGCCACATCACTACCACCAAAAGGCTCAGTAATACACAAACAACCTATTTTATCTCCTGCGATACTTGGTGCTAAATATTTTTGTTTGATATCGTGATTCCCTTCTTTATTAACGTGCGTCATTGCTAAATAGGCATGTGCCCACATATTTGCTGCAAAACCTCCAGAATTAATTTTTTGAAGTTCTTCTAAAAAAATCACTGTGTAAAATAAATCGAGATTTAAGCCTCCATATTCTTCAGGATAAGCTAACCCGAAAAACCCCATGTCGCCAAATTTTTTCCAGATGAAACGTTCTACAGTTCCATCTTTTTCCCATTTTTCAATGTGAGGAACTACTTCTTTCTGTAAAAAATCTTTTAGACTTTCTCTAAACATTTGATGTTCTTCTGTGAAGTACATGCTATTCATACCTTTTCTTTATTAATTGAGTTTCAAATATAATTTAATTATCTCGATTTTGTTAACAGGAAAGCTTTTAACTTTTAATAATTCGTCCAAAGTTTTATATCCTTCTCTTAATGTTCTTTGCTCAATAATGTGATGAGCAACTTCATAATCTATATATTGAATGGTTACTAATTCTTCAATAGTTGCCGTGTTTAGAATAATTTTTTCTACTTGCTTAGGCGTTTTAACAGTAAACTGTTCTTTGATTCTTTCTATTACTTCTGGCGACAAACCATATACTTCTTGCAATTGAACATCTGCTATAAAACCTCCCAATTTATCTCTATAGGCAACTATTCGTTTTGAATAAGCTTCACCTATACCATTAATTTTTTGCAACTGTGAAGCAGAAGCTGCATTTAAATCTTGCTTTTGTGCGAAGGTTTTAGGCTCATTATTATATTGATATGAATAATTGGTTCTGGGTTTAGGATTTGTTACCCATTCTGGGAATTTAAAATATGGTGAAATAATAGCCAACAATGAATCTGAAATTTTTGTCACATTTTGAAACTCTTTAACAGAATTAACCCATTTGTCTTTGGCTCTAAATTGTAATAGCCTATCTATTTCTTTATTTGTCATTCCAAGAGAGTAACCTTTATAATCTGTTATAAAATTTGGATTAAACGGGTAAATTTTTGGTTTTCGGTTTTCTATTTCAACTAAGCGAAGAGAATCTATTTCATTTTGAAAAATCTCTAATTCGTTTTGATTTACCTTAGGTTCTTCAAGAGAGAAATCAACAAAAAAATAAACACATTGTAAAAGGATAATGATGAGGATTAACAAAAAAATCCCATTCCGTTGTTTTTTTGAAAACGTGAAATGGGATTTAAATGTATTCATCTTTAGTTAATTTTAAAGATGAATTTACAAAATTTTCAACTATTTAACACCTTTAATAGCTTTCATAAATCTATTAAGTTCATCTTTAACTTTAGGTGCAAGTAATACAAGACCAATCATATTTGGTACCATCATGGCAAAAATCATAGCATCAGAGAATCCTATTACAGAACCTAAACTAATTGATGCTCCAACGATAACAAATAAACAGAATAAGGTTTTATATACATATTCCATTTTTTTAGTTCTACCGAATAAAAATGCCCAACCTTGATAACCATAATAAGACCAAGAAATCATTGTACTGAATGCAAATAATACAACTGCAACAGTTAACACATAAGGAAACCATGAAATAGCAGATTCAAATGCTCCAGATGTTAGTAAAATAGCATCAGCATCATTTAATCCTGCATTTGCAGCAGTTACATTTCCAGTAATTACTAATACTAAAGCAGTCATTGTACAAACAACAACAGTATCAATAAATGGTTCTAATAACGCAACCATACCTTCACTTGCTGCATATTTTGTTTTTACTGCTGAATGTGCAATAGAAGCAGAACCAATACCTGCTTCATTTGAAAAAGCAGCACGCCTAAATCCTTGTACTAACACACCAATAGCTCCACCTGCAACACCTTCTGGACTAAAAGCTCCATTAAATATTTGCATAAAGGCATCTCCAATCATATTATAGTTAGTAATTATTACAAATAAAGAAGCAGCTACATAAATGACAACCATAAATGGTACAATCTTATCAGTAACTTTAGCAATTTTTTTGATCCCTCCAATAATTACAATACCTACTAGTACAGCCATTACTAATCCGAACACCCAACGGTATCCATTAATAAATGATTCTTCTCCACCAGTCATATGTTCAAATAATTGAGCTGCTTGATTTACTTGAAACATGTTACCACCTCCAAATGAACCTCCAATTACAAATACTGCAAAAACAGCTGCTAAGATTTTTCCTAAATTACCAAGACCTTTCTCTTTTAAACCTTTTGTTAAATAGTACATTGGACCACCAAACACGGTTCCATCTTTATCTATATCTCTATATTTTACACCTAGTGTACATTCTACAAATTTAGATGCCATTCCTAATAATCCAGCAACAATCATCCAAAACGTAGCTCCTGCTCCACCAATAGAAACAGCAATAGCAACTCCTGCAATATTACCCAAACCAACTGTTGCAGATAATGCTGCAGTTAATGCTTGAAAGTGACTTACCTCTCCTTCATGATCTTCAATGGCAATAGTTTCAATATTATCACCTCCAGGAGTTGAGTCTCCAGCTCCTACTAAAGATTCATGATGATCTATCTCATCATACTTACCTCTAACAATATTTACTGAAGTAAAAAAACCACTAAAGTTTATAAACTTAAAATAAAATGTAAAATACAATGCACCAATAATTAAAGGGAACAATACCCAAAATACTTTAATTCCTCCACCAAAATCTATTTGATAAAATATAAAGTTAACAAACCAACCTGTTGCATTCCCAAAGGCTTGATCAATTTGTTGGTCAATACCTATTTCTTGAGCATCTTGCGCAAAAGTTAAAATTGGTAATACGAGTGTAAAAATTGAAAGAAGATATTTCTTCATAAGTAATATTTTAGTTAGTTTTATTTAAAAGTCAGGACAAGATGCTAAAAAAAAATGATTTTTTAAAACATCTATCGTTAAAAAAAGCTAGTTAATGTTTAATATTATATTGAGAATTTAAGGCTTGAATTTGTTCTGGCCTACCTAAAACAATAATTCTTGAATTTGGCACAAGCTCTAAATCGGCTTCAGGGTTTATTAAATACTCACCCTTTGGATCCTTAAAACCAATAATACTACAACCTGTTTTTCTACGAAGGTCTAAATCTCTAATGGTTTGAATTTTAGACGTATCGTAAAGTTGTTCTACAGATATTTCTTCAATATTAACATTCGATTTTCCTACTATTGATAGATTATCAATAAACTCTAATAATCCAGGAACTACTACTAAAGATGCCATATGGTCTCCTCCTATTTTATCGGGAAGTATCACATTATTTGCGCCAGCTAGTTTTAGTTTTTTATAAGATGTTTCTTGAGAAGCTCGACTAATAATATTCATATTTTTATTAATCTGTCTAGAAGATAGTACTACAAACAAATTATCTGCATCGTTAGGCAAGGCAGAAATTAAGGTGCTTGCTCTATCTATTCCAGCTTGTAAAAGGGTTTCATCTTCATTAGCATTTCCTACAACAAATGGCACCAATTCGCTTTGAAATTTCTCTGCAATATCTTTGTCTCTTTCAACAATTACAAATGGTTTATTATAAGCTATTAATTTAGTAGCAGCTTGCTTGCCATTTCTACCATAACCACAAATAATAATGTGATTTTTAAGACTATCTATCTTTTTTTGCATCTTTCTTTGTTTAAGTCCTTCAAAATTATTTTTGCTTAATATATATTCTGTTATAACACTTATAGCATAACCAACTATTACAACACTTGTAAGAATTAAGAAAATAGTAAATATTTTAGATGTCTGGTCTAAAGGCTGTACTTCTCCAAAACCAACAGTTGTAATGGTTATAACTGTCATGTAAAAAGCGTCAATCCATGTTAGTTGCGATAATACTTTAAACCCAATTACACCTGCGCTTAACAATATAGCCAGCAATAATATGGCTGTGTATATTTTAGATTTTAAAAGTTTTATTAAAGGGTTATGCATTTTTTTGGTTTATAAATCGAATACAGATGAACGTTTCGTGTAAAGTAAATCTTTAATATGCATCCAAAAAGCAATAAAAAGGTAAAGAGCAAATCCGAAACCTAAGGTAACAAAGGTTAAATATAAAAAAGAAGTCCTCACAACCTTCGCTCTAATCCCAAGTCTATCAGCTATTCGCTGACAAACATAATATCCATGCTTTTGAAAATAAAGTAAGATTTTATAAAAAATGTTCATGCTGCAATTTAATAATTTATTTGATGATTAAAGCATTACCAACTGCACAATGCAAACATTTACTTTTATCGCAATATTCAGATTTAAGTTGAAGTAATGCTTGAGATTGTAAAGCCGATTTTGAAACATTCTTTAAATTATTGAAAGCAGATACAATACTGTTTTTTTCTGAAGGAATTTGTTGTAGTAATTTAATAATGGTCTCATTAATGTCTTCGTTTTGACTCTTTGCATAACTAAACTTTATTGGAATAATGGTGTTTATAAGCAACAAGTCTATAAAAGATTTAGTGATTCTTTTCTGACTTAATTTAGATGTTTTTTGAAACGTATAATGAGTTTTCCAAAACTCTGAAGCTGTTGCTGCTAACAATTTATAAAATCCTTCTAGTGTATTTGTATCAATTATTTTCGAAAACAAATGTTGTTCTTCATTATATAAAGAAGCTAATTGAGACAACCTAATAGTTGGGAAATTTTGTGGCCTCAACCTGAAAAATTGAATTGGTAAAACTTGCGAATTACTTAATTGAAACTTTTGTTTTAAAAACAAATACTCTTTCTTTAGTTCTAAGAAATAACCTTCTTCAATACCTTGATCCAATAATCCACTTTGACCAAACAATAAAGCTTCTAAAGCTATTGGTTTAGTTTGTTGCTTTCTAATAATAGAAAAATCTATAGAATTAGCTACACTAAAAAAAGAATCGCCATTTACTTTCAATCCAAAATTTTTAGTAAGCATCTTAAACAATACTGATTCCCAATTGCTTTTTGAAGCCTCCAATAAGGTTTCAATAGTTTTAGATTTTCTTTCTAGTCGTTCAATATAGATACGTTCTAACCAATTGCTTAAAATAAAATCTTGTACGTCACTAAAATCTGTTTCACAATTAATCCATTTATTTTTAGCTGAAAATAATTTGTTATAATTCTGTAAAAGTTCTTCATTAATGTACTGTTTAAGTTCTAAAGTAGGAATAATGGAATTGTTTTTTCTGAAAATTTCGGTATCATGTTCCCAAACAACGTGTAGTATTACATTATCGTAAGCTTTATCTGTTTCATGATTATGCACAAACCAATCGCTAGATTTAACATGTATTTCTACATTTCCAGCCCAAAGCTGATCTGCAATCTTTGCTTGTGCATTGAAAAAATCTGGTCCAGAATTGGTGTTAAGTTGACCTACAGAAATTATTTCTAAATCTTCGTGTTGCGTCGTTTTTAAATGAACTCCATTTACTTTTTTATGTTGCCAGATAAAATGTAGAAAATCTTCTTGCATACATTAAAAATAGTGAAATACTTTAAATCTATTACATCTTTATAAATATTTAAAAAGATTTCTGGAATAACAATAATTATAAAAAATCCAGATAATAGTTTGGCTTATTGAATCTTGACATTTTAATTTTCAATTAATTTTTATTGATAACATTATTTTTTTCATCAGTCAGTTTTAAATTATATACTCCATTATTTAGAGACGATGCATAATTTTCAAAATCTGTTTAAGACTAGCTTAAATAATAATAACGTATTTAGCTAAGTGTTAGGTCAATCGTTAGAATAAAGAAAAAGTTATATATTAGCCTTTATTAAACAACCAGCCATTATTGAATGGCACATAAACCTTAAATCTATGAAGACATATATAGGAATTTTATTTTTTGGAATGATTTTATTTTCTGGATGCGATCAATCTGATTCAAAAAAAGCAGATAGCACTACAGATCAAACTATAACACAAGAAGAACCAGCAAAACAAGTAAATAATGTTCCAGAAAGTAATTCTGACAATGTTTCTATTACTTCAACTCCTGTAAAAACAGCCTCTGGTTTAAACCCTCCACATGGACAAGCAGGACACGATTGTGCTATTGCAGTTGGTGCGCCTTTAGATGGTAGTAAAAGTTCATCTCCTGTAGTAAATCCAGGGAACTCATCTCCTGTTCAAACTCAGACTGCACCTGGAATGAATCCTCCTCATGGACAAGCAGGTCACGATTGCGCGATTGCAGTTGGAGCTCCTTTAAATAAATAATGTTTTAAATAAAGCCATAAAAAAACCTGAGTTTATAGCTCAGGTTTTTTTTATTTATTAAGATTCCTC
>DFBO01000233.1 GCA_002366675.1 Flavobacteriaceae bacterium UBA3078 | reverse complement strand
ATAAAAAATGTGCTAGAAAACATGCTAGCAACCATTTACTGGCAATATTTTCAGCAGAATAGATATAAGTTTTACAACAGGACTAAAGTAGCAGACAAAAGCGTTACAACCGACTTTAGAACTTGGGATTTAGAAACCCTGTTTAATGAAATCCAATTACATTATAACAATTCTCTAAAAAATGGCTTATTGCTTCAACAGGAAGATTTAAGTACATATTCTAGTATTTTACATGAACAAAAAGGGTCTAAAATCTATAGACCAACCTTGTTCGATTTGTTAGCGCATAATGCCTTAGAGTTTTATCAAACACCCGAAAACAGCATTACAAAGCCTGCTTATAAATTTGAAATAGATGATGAATCTTATTTAAGTGATTCTAAAAGTTTCTCAAAGATGAATATTGCATCTCAAGATTCTACATCGTTAGAGTTACATGCCCTAAACCTGTATCAAGATTTGATTCAATTTCATTTAAATGATAACAAAGCTGATGCCTTAACAGATGTCAATATTTTACGTTACAATTTTGTAAAGGAACACGCCACATTTAAAAATAAAGACAAGTTATTATTACAAGCCTATATTACAGAAGCCAATCGTATAAAAACACAGGAAGCATCAGGATTATACAGCTTTGAGATTGCAAACATATATTTTCAACAAGGTCAGGATTATCAGCCAGAAACGAACGAAACTAATCGTTGGAAAATTAAAGATGCTGAGCAACTTTGCAATAGCATTATCAAAAAATTCCCTAAAAGTCGTGCTGCTGAAAAAAGTCAGATTCTCTTAAAACAAATTCATCAAGAGGCATTACATATTCTTTCTGAAAGATATTTGCCTATTCAACAAGATGCTAAAATATTAGTGAAGTATACAAACATTGATGCATTAGATTTTAGTGCTTATAAGATATCTAAAAAACAGTTTGAAGCTTTCAACAAAATCCATAATCAAGTTAACAAGCTTGATTATATTAATAAGCTAAAAACAGAGACCACTTGGAAAAACACTCTAAAAAATGAGTCCGATTTTCAACAACACAGCACAGAAATCCTACTTCCTAGGTTAGATAATGGTCGTTATCTAATTGTCGCAAAAACCAACAATAAAGACAACACCTTTGCTTACAATACGCTTCAAGTTACCAACATTGCTGTTGTTGAAAAAACGGAACAGGACAGGCAAGTGTATCAATTTATTGATAGAAATAATGGAAAACCATTAAGTAATCTTCAAGTAAAAATTACCTATCGTAAAAATTACAAGGATAACGAAAGTAGCAAAACGTATACAACCAATACTTTGGGTGAAGTTGAGCTATTAAAAGGAAATAAAACTTGGTCTAACATAATTTTGGAAGCTACTAGTACAAACGACAAAGCCTTTTTTGGGGATTACTATCTAAGAAAAAAATACAATCAAGAAGACTACACAGAGGATTATAAAGGTTTTTTATTTACAGATAGAAGTATCTACAGACCTGGGCAGACTGTTTATTTTAAAGGAATTGCTATAAAAACTATAGATGGAAAATCAGAAATAATCCCTAACGAATTATTTCATATTGAAGTTTATGACACTAACTATAATGAAGTAATAGAACTTGAACTAACATCAAATGAATTTGGTTCTGTTTCTGGAGAATTTATGCTTCCTAATTCAGTACTAAATGGGGAATTTAGTATAGATTTTTATGGCGCAGATAATGATGTTGATATAGAGCATTTTTTTTTAGTTGAAGAATACAAACGTCCTAAGTTTGAAGCCCAATTTAAACCTGTAACAGAAACTTACAAAGTAAACGATTCTATTACTGTAAAAGGAAACGCTCTAGCTTATGCTGGAAGTAACATTACCAATGCCAAAGTGGTTTACAGAGTGTATAGAAAAGTGCAATATCCACGTTGGTATTATTGGAATAGATCTTCTTATTCTAGCGAATCGCAAGAAATAACTCATGGTGAAGCTACTACAAACAATAAAGGCGAATTTGAAATCACTTTTAAAGCCCTTCCAGATTCAAGTGTCGATAAAAAAAACTTACCAATTTTTAATTATGAAGTGACTGCAGATGTTACCGATTTAAATGGCGAAACACGTTCGGCAACAACTATAGTACATGTTGGATATCATGCTTTNNAATGGCGAATTTGTACCAGCTGAAGGAACAGTAAAAATCTATAAGCTTCAAGCACCAGATTTTGTCTTACGTTCTAGACCTTGGAAAGCTCCAGATTACCAAATGCTTTCTGAAACAGAATTTAAAAACAAGTTTCCTTACGAAGCATATAAAAATGAAGACAACCCTAATAATTGGAAAAGAGGTGAATTGGTTTTTGAAAAATCTTTCAATACCGAAAAATCTAAGGAGTTAGCATTAGGGAACATGAAGAAATGGGAATCTGGACAATATGTAATTGTATTGGAAAGCAAAGATAAATTTGGTCAAAACGTGAAAGATGAAGCTAGAACAACCATATTTAGCAACAACGACAAAACCCTTGCAGACCATCAACTTTTTAGTATTTCTACTAACAAAGACCATTATGAGATTAACGAAACTGTTGCATTGACTTTAGGTTCTTCAGCAGAAAACCTATCAGTAACAGTTGAAATTGAAAAGAACAAACAAATTATTAATACCTACATTATTCAAGTAAACAACAATAAAAAAACGCTAAACATTCCTGTCAAAAAAGAAGATTTAGGTGGCTTTGCAGTGCATTATAGTTTGGCGTATGCTAATAGTTTTAAATCTGGCACGAAAGCTATTTCTGTGCCTTATCCTAAAACCGATTTAGAGATTGAAACCACCACGTTTAGAGATAAACTTCAACCAGGACAAGATGAAACTTGGGGTTTTAAAATTAAAGGGCCTAAAGGCGAACAAGTGTCTGCTGAAATATTAGCAAGCATGTACGATATGTCTTTAGATCAATTTAAATCTCACAACTGGAATTTTAATCCTATTAATCTT
>DFBO01000052.1:4812-7632 GCA_002366675.1 Flavobacteriaceae bacterium UBA3078 | reverse complement strand
TAGTTCCGGTATCAATATTGTCCTGAGCTTGTGTTGATTGAATATTTACAAAAAATAGTAGTGCAAAAAATGATAGTAAATATGTTTTCAATAGTACTTTATTAATTAATTTGTTCACTTGTTTTCCCAAATCGTCGTTCTCTTTTTTGATATTCAATAATTGCTTCATATAAATGTTGCTTTGTAAAATCTGGCCAAAGTACATTTGTGAAATACAATTCTGCATAAGCAATTTGCCATAATAAAAAGTTACTTATACGTTGTTCGCCACTAGTTCTAATAAGCAAATCCACATCATGTAAATTTCGCGTGTAAAGATGCTCATTAATAACCGATTCATCAATATTTTCAGGCGAAATTATATTATTTTTAACTTTAATGCTTATTTTTTTAACGGTATTTATTAATTCTTCCCTAGAACCATAACTTAAAGCAAGGGTTAAAGTCATTCGAGAGTTATTTTTTGTTTTTTCTATAACCTCTAAAAGTTCTTTTTGGGCTTTTTTGGGTAGATTGTCTAGATTGCCAATTGCCAACAGTTTAATGTTATTGTCTTGAAGTGTTTTTATTTCCTTTTTTAAAGAAGTAACTAAAAGCCTCATTAAAGTTTGTACTTCTAGTTTTGGCCTGTTCCAGTTTTCTGTTGAAAAAGCATAAAGCGTTAAGTTTTCTATTCCTAATTCAGCTGAACATTCTACTGCTTGTCTTACTGCTTTAGTACCATTTTCATGACCAATAGCTCTTAATAGACCTTGTTCTTTGGCCCATCTACCATTACCATCCATTATAATAGCTAGATGTTTAGGTAATCGGTCTGTATTTATTTTAGATTTTAAATCCATTAAAAAACGCAGTAACAAGGTTTATCTCCAAAGGTGTATGTAAGTGTCATTCCTGTAAAAACATACCAATCGTTATTGTTTAAATTTCCAAAACTAAATGCTTCAAGTTCTTTTGCATCAGGAACACTGCCATCAATTTCATCGCTAAAAGTATATCTGGCACCAATTTCAGCACCTAAAATAAAACTCTCCATAAATTTCACTTTAACTCCAAGGATCATAGGTATACCAAAAGCCATACTACTTGTGTTCTCAGATGTGAATTGGCCTTGACCAGTAAAGAAAAAATTATCATGATATGTAGCAGAAATACCAGAGTATAAGTAAGGTGTTGCTTTGTTTTTGCCGTCGTGAAGGTTGAAATCAAAAAATGTGAATTCGATCCCTAATGAAGCTTCAATAATATGGCTGTTAAATTTGTAACCTCTTTCTTGACGTCTAGGATCATCAGATTTTAAATCATTAGCTTCTAATTCAGAATATATAAATGAGAATCTAAAGGAATGTCTAGGACTTCTATTCCATTTATAAATACCTCCAACAGCAAGACTATTTGGCGCTATGTAAGTTGTTTCTCCTACATCACCAATAAAATTACTTCCACCCAAAAACACACCAATTTCATGTGTTTGAGAATAACTGAATTGTATTGTTATTATTAATAATAAAATGCTGGTTAAATACCTCATAAATGTTCAAAAGTTTGCAAATATAATAAACTAAGATTAGCCAATAACAATTTGAAACAAATTGTATTAGAATAAAAACAACTTTTCTTATAAATTATTGTTTAATTTCTACGGTCTTCACCCCAAAGTAGTTTTTTGCGAAGCGTATCTAAAAAGCTTTCTTTTAATAATTCAATCATTTTTATTTTAAAAGGGGCTTTTTTTATTGTTACAATAGTGTTGTTACTTAGAGTTGCAATTCTTGAATCTAATGATATCAAAAAATTATCTTCACGTCCACTTACTTTAAGTTGAATTACTGTAGAATCAGTAATAATTAATGGCCTAGCACTTAAATTATGTGGCGCTATGGGTGTTATAACAAAACTATTCGTATCTGGTGTAATAACTGGTCCACCACAACTTAATGAATAACCTGTAGACCCAGTTGGTGTTGAAACTATTAAGCCATCGCTCCAATAAGATGTTAAGTATTCATCGTTTAATTTTGTTTCAACAGTAATCATAGACGTTGTGTTTTTTCTACTAATGGCTATTTCATTTAAAGCAAAATTTAAAGTGTTGAAATCTTTATGTTCTGGAGAAGTTTCAATAGAAAGTAAGCTTCGTTCTGAGATTTTATATTTTCCGGCTCGAATATCGTCGAGGGCTTCGATGATGTTTTCATTTTGAATGGTAGCTAAAAATCCTAATCGACCTGTATTGATACCAACAATTGGGACGTCTAAATCTTTTACTAAGGTTATAGTTCTTAAAATGGTTCCATCTCCACCAATACTTATTATTAAATCAAAACTGCTATCTAATACCTGAAAGGTTTTAAAGGTGTCGTAGTCATTTTGATTAGTAAGTTGGTGGTTAATGATCTCTAAAAAGTCCTCCTCGATATAAACTTCAATATTCTTATCGAACAGATAGTCTAAAAGTGTTTTTACAGCTTCTTCAGCATTTTTATGATAGAATTGTCCAAAAATTGCAATTTTCATCTATTAGAAATTATATAGTTAGAAAAAAATAAAGAAAAGAAAAATTCTTTCACATCCCAGAATTTGCTTAAAAAAATTAATCATAGTTATTGATATTAATTCTCAATTTATTGAGAACTACATATTAAGATACTTGTTTAAATAATCGGATCTGTCTTTTAAGTTTTCTAAATAACTGTCTTCTTCATGTCCAGAAATAATATTGTAACTATAACGTCTAAATGTTTGCATAATATCATTTAGGCCTGTATTTCCTATTTTAAGAGTTATTTGAACGACATCTTTTTCCATTTTAGAAATAAA
>DFBO01000052.1:0-4746 GCA_002366675.1 Flavobacteriaceae bacterium UBA3078 | reverse complement strand
ATTAAAATACTACCAGCTTCTGCAAAAAATGGCGTTTCATTAAACAGGCTAATTATGTCATTTAATTCGTAATAGCCTAAATAATTATTTTTATCATTTAAAACAGGCATGATGTTAGTTGAGTTTTGAGCAAATGCTTCTAAAACATCTAGCCAAACAGTATTCTTTCTTACAAAAAATCCTTCAATAGCATGTCTGTGCTCTAAAATTCCTTTGTCGCCATTATAACAATGGGCATCTGTTTCAGACATACAACCTAAATATACTCCATCATTATTTTTAATTGGGATATGAGAGTAAGTTAGCTGATTAAACAATAATTGTATATCGCTAATTTTATCTTCTATATCAAGAGGTTTAATGTCGTTAATTATGTATGCTGAGAGATTCATGGTTCAATTTACGTTACTGCAAATTAATCAAAAAATACTATAATAACCTTTATTGACTTTGTATTTTTGTCTGAATTAAATTAAGGATATGACTAAATTAAGTGTTAATATTAATAAGATTGCTACTTTAAGAAATTCTAGAGGAGGAAACACGCCTAATCTTGTTCAGTTTGCAAAAGATGTACAGAGATTTGGTGCTGAAGGAGTAACCATACATCCAAGACCAGATGAAAGGCATATTCGATATCAAGATGCATACGATTTAAAATCTGAAGTATATACGGAATATAATATTGAAGGAAATCCTATAGATAAATTTGTAAATATGGTTTTAGAGTTAAAGCCAACACAAGTTACTTTAGTTCCAGATGCTGTTGACACTTTAACTAGTAATGCTGGTTGGGATACCATAAAGCACAAACAGTTTTTAATTGATGTCATAAAAGAATTTAAAGATCATAACATTCGAACTTCCATTTTTGTGGATCCAGATTTAAAACAAATCGAAGGAGCTAAAGCTACTGGAGCAGATAGAATTGAGCTCTATACAGAAGCATTTGCAAATGAATTTAGTTTAGGAAATAAGTCGGCTATCAAACCATATGCTGCTTGTGCTGAGTTAGCAAAATCACTAGGTTTAGGTGTGAATGCTGGACATGATTTATCTTTAGAAAACATTAAATTTTTTAAAGAACAGATTCCTAATTTATTGGAAGTGTCTATAGGTCATGCACTAATATCTGAGAGTTTATATCTAGGAGTAGAGAATGTGATACAAATGTATTTACAAAAACTAAAATAAGTTTTCGTTTCAAGAATTGAAGATAAAATATTAATAAAAAACCATTCGAGAATTCGTGGCAAAAAAAGAGCAATTATATTCAAATATTTTAGGCGAAGGAAACCCCTTTGTTATTCTTCATGGGTTTTTAGGCATGAGCGATAACTGGAAGACCTTAGGGACAAAGTTTAGCGAGGAAAACTATGAGGTTCATTTAATAGATCAACGTAATCATGGTAGAAGTTTTCATAGCGACAATTTTAATTATGAAGCTTTAGTTGATGATTTAAAAAATTATTGTGAAGCTCATGGGTTAATAGATATTGTTCTACTTGGTCATTCTATGGGAGGGAAAATTGCTATGCTTTTTGCAGAAACTTATCCAGAATTAGTATCAAAACTTATAGTGGCAGATATTTCGCCAAGATTTTATCCAATTCATCATGATGCTATTTTAGAAGGTTTAAGTAGTCTCGATTTAGAAAAAATGAAAAGTAGAGGGGAAGCAGACAAACAATTAGCTGAATATGTTTCAGATTTTGGTACAAGACAATTTTTACTTAAAAATCTGTATTGGACAGAAAACAAAGAACTTGCTTTAAGGATAAATTTAGATGTTTTAAAAGAAAATGTTCATGAAATAGGTGAAGCATTACCAGTCCATGCGCAATTTAAAAATGAAACGCTTTTTCTTCGTGGAGATAAATCTGAGTATATTGGATTGCAAGATGAAGTCATTATAAAAAATCATTTTCCGAATTCAAAAATTGTAACGATATCAAATGCTGGGCATTGGTTGCATGCTGAAAACCCTAAAGACTTTTTTATTGAAGTCATGAAATTCTTAGGTTAATTGATTACGGATTACTATCTTTAATTCAAATTAAAACACTTTATATGAACTTGATTATTCGAATTTTATTAACTGCTGTTGCAGTTGTTATTTTAGCAAAATTTTTACCAGGAGTAGCTGTAGAAGGTTTTACTTCGGCAATTATTGTTGCTGTAGTTTTAGGATTATTAAACATCTTTATTAAGCCTATTTTGGTTATTTTAACATTGCCAATAACGGTTGTTACTTTAGGCTTATTTTTACTTGTAATTAATGCATGTATTATCCTTTTAGCAGACAAATTTATTGATGGATTTGCTATAGATGGCTTTTGGATAGCCTTGTTATTTAGCTTGTTACTTTCATTCCTTCAATCTATCTTATTTTCTTTATTAAAAGAAGATGTAAAATAGACTGAAATACAATGCGTTAAAAACTTTGTTGGGTTGTAAAAAATATGTAATTTTGCAACCCAATTTTTATGTCATAATATAATGAATATTACAAGAGAAAACATTGATGCATTAAATGCTGTAGTAAAAGTAGATATCGCTAAAGAAGATTATAACGGTAAAGTAGAAAAAATCTTAACAGATTATAGAAAAACAGCAAACATTCCTGGATTTAGAAAAGGTCATGTACCAATGGGAATGGTTAAAAAACAATATGGAAAAGCTGTTCTTGTTGATGAAGTAAATAAATTGCTTCAAGAAGCTTTAAATAAATATTTAACTGAAGAGAAATTAGATGTACTTGGACATCCGCTTCCAAAGCCTCAAGATGATTTAGATTGGGATTCTGAAAAGTTGTCTTTTGAATTCGAACTTGGTTTATCTCCAGAATTTGATGTAGATATAAAAAGTAAAAAAGCCATAACAAGTTATACTATTGTTGCAGGAGACAAGATGATTGACGATCAGATTAATAATATCCAAAAACAATACGGAAAATTATTATCTCAAAAAGAGGTAACTAAAGATAGCGAAATTACTGGTATCTTCAAAAACGAAGAAAAAGAAATTGAAAACACTGTTACTTTAACCTTAGATAAGTTTAAAGGAAAAGCAACCGAAAAGAAATTTGTTGGAGCTAAAGTTGGAGATGTTATAGCATTAAAAACAAAAGGTCTTTATTCTGATGATCACGAATTAATGCATGCATTAAAATTGAGTCATGACGATATTCATGGATTAGATATCGAAGTAACTTTTACAGTTTCTGAGATTAACGAGCGTGAATTAGCAGATTTAGATCAAGAGTTATTTGATAAGTTATTTGGGAAAGGCACAGTTACTTCTGTTACTGAATTAAAAGAAAAAATTAAAGAAGATGCTGAAAAGCAATTCAAGCAACAAGCAGATCAGAAATTATTGAACGATGTTACTGAATATTTGGTTGATAATACAAAATTCGATTTACCTGGAGAGTTCCTTACCAAATGGATGCAAACTTCTGGTGAAAACCAATTGTCTGAAGATGAAGCCAAAGAGGAATACGAAAAATCTGAAAAGAGCTTACGTTATCAATTAATTGAAGGAAAACTAATTACAGATAATAATATTCAAGTAACAATGGATGATATTAAAGATCATGCGAAGCAGATGATTAAAATGCAAATGGCTCAATATGGTCAAATGGATTCATCAGATAAAGAACTAGAAGACATTGCTGCTCGTGTGTTATCTAATCAAGATGAAGCACGTAGAATTTCAGAACAAATAATTAGTCAGAAATTATTAGAGCTTTATAAAGAAAAAGCAAATCTTAAAACTAAAGAACTTACGTACGAAGACTTTATTAAAGAAGTTTACGGAGATAAATAAGTTAACAGAGTTTTAAAGAATAAATCCTTATATTTAGGCGTTAAAAATGTATTTTTAACGCCTTTTTAATTCAATTTAATTATATAAAGACATTTATGGATTACGGAAAAGAATTTGAAAAATTCGCTATAAAAGATCAAGGAATTAGTAGTACTTATTATAACAAAATTATGAGTAGTATGTATCCAACTAACTTGACACCAAATATTATTGAAGAGCGCCAAATGAATATTGCCATATTCGATGTATTCTCTCGTTTAATGATGGATCGTATTATTTTCTTAGGAACAGGAATCAACGACCAAGTGGCAAATATTATTCAAGCACAACTGCTATTTTTAGAAAGTACAGACTCTTCTAAAGATATTCAAATATATATCAATTCTCCTGGAGGATCTGTGTATGCTGGATTAGGTATTTACGATACTATGCAGTTTATCAAACCTGATGTTGCTACTATTTGTACAGGAATGGCTGCTTCTATGGGAGCTGTTTTATTATGTGCAGGAGAAAAAGGAAAACGTAGTGGTTTAACACACTCTCGTGTCATGATTCATCAACCATTAGGTGGAGCACAAGGTCAAGCAAGTGATATAGAAATTACTGCAAGAGAAATTTTAATCTTAAAAGAAGAACTTTATAAAATTATCAGTAAGCATTCTGGTCAAGATTACGACAAAGTATATGCAGATAGTGATAGAGATTATTGGATGAAAGCCGATAAAGCAAAAGAATACGGAATGATTGATGAGATTTTAGTGCGTAGCTAAAATGAATTTTATATGTCATTATCGAGCGCAGTCGAGATATCTTTTTAAATAGATTCTTCAACACGTTCAGAAAGACATCATAATGAAAATATTGAATTAATTCTAATCCAATTAAATTTGGAATTTGGAATTTATAACTTGGAATTTA
>DFBO01000122.1 GCA_002366675.1 Flavobacteriaceae bacterium UBA3078 | reverse complement strand
AATAAATCACTAACAAAAACTCAAAAAGTAATTATTAAATAGAATAAATAATAAAAGTAACTAGTAAATTACTTATTATTGTTTTAATTACAATCTATTAGTATATTAAAAGTAATTATATAAAATGATTTTTATATTTGCATCATGAATAAAGACTTATCAAAAAATCAAATAACGCGTAACGAAGCGCTAAAGAAAATGGGTAAATATGCAGCTATAACTGCTGTAGGCACATTTCTTATTTTAAGCCCAAAAAAAGCTCATGCCTCATCACCTCCAGATCCAGGAGGAGGAGGATTTAGAATGGAAGAAGAAGATCCAGAAGATGTTTTTGGTACTGATTAGTTTTGAAGCTTTCGATATCTCCTTATTTAAGTCGTAAAATTCATGGAGTTAATATTTTATGGTTTAATAATTCAAACGAGTACATTCTTTTAAATGATTTGAATAATTCGCTATTGTCTAGTTTTATTAAAAGCAAAGATTTTAGCGAATTTTATACATCTATAAACTTATTAGATTCATTTTCAAATAAACTCTCTAAAAAGTTGTATTCTGAATTTAATCAACTATTAAACTCTCTTCAATCTACACCATCTCAAACAAATTCACCTGAATTAACAGAAAGTTCAAGCACCAATTTTACAACTACTTTTTATAATTTTAATAATTTTATTATAAAAGTCTGTTACCAATCTAAATCTGGAAAAAAAATTATTCACCCTCAATTTTCATTTCTAGAAGATACAAATCCCAACTTAAAAGCTGATTGTACTTTTTATATTAAAAACAATACTACAGACTTCCAACTATTTAAGAACAGAACGCATTTAGGGACTTATCCTCAAAGTGAATATCATTTACTTCAAGGTAAGTTTGCTATGGAACTGCTTTGTTCTTTAACAAGCAGTCATGAAACCGAATGGTTAGGTACTTTTCATGCCTCGACTATATCGAATAATAAGGAAGCTGTTATGTTAGTTGGTGAGTCTGGTAAAGGAAAAAGCACTTTAGCTACGATTTTAATGGCAAATGGGTATAATTTAATTGCTGATGATTTTACGCCAATAATGGCGAAAACTCAAAAAATTCATCACTACCCATCTGCTATTTCCATGAAAAAAGGATCATTTCATGTATTAGAATCCCTTTCAGATAAAATTACCTTTAGTGACAATACTCTATCTAACATTAAAAAAGGAGATATTAAATATGTTGTACCAATTAATACTGTTGAAAAACCTATTTCTTGTAAAAAAATTATCTTAGTTGCATATAATCCTCACGCTAAAACATCTATAAAAGAGATCAGTGCTGAAGAAGTCTTAAATATATTAATACCAGACTCTTGGATTTCTCCTGAACCTGAAAACGCTGAATGTTTTCTGAATTGGTTAGAAAAATGTGAATTTTATAAATTAACTTATCATGATTCTGAAGAAGTAATATCAGAGTTTAACACTATTCTAGAAAAATAAAATGGTTACTCCATATCATGCTCATAAAGCCATTGCATCTATCTTGAGTTTTAAGAGTGATTCTGTTTTGTTAAAAAAAATCTTATCAGAACCTTCATTTGATTGGGATGTTATTGTAGAACTTGGTAGTAGACACCTTATTCTACCAACACTATATATTCGTTTAAAACAAAAATCTCTTTTAGATGTATTACCATTAGAACTTAAGGAATATCTAGAAGAACTAACGAGTATAAATAGAAATAGAAATTTATCACTTCTTAATGATGTTAAAGAAATAAGCAAGTTATTTCAAATTCATAGCATAAATCATGTATTCCTCAAGGGAATGGCTTTATTATCTGCTGACTATTTTAAGGATTCAGGCGAAAGAATGATAGCAGATATTGATCTTTTGGTTGATACTAAAGATATAGCAAAAGCATACAAATTATTGCTTGATAACAATTTTGATTCAGCTCAAGAATCTCCATTATATAAATTTACAGAACATAAACACCTACCAAGACTAATTCCAAAAAATGGCTTAGCAGCAGTGGAAATACATAGTAGATTGTTTAATAGTAAAGAAACAAATTACTTACTTCCGGAAAACCTCTTATTATCTAAACAAATAGTTAATGGTGTCTATATTCCATCTAATAAAGACCTTTTACAGCACAATACCCTAAATTGGCAAATTAATGATAAGGGTTACTATTATTCGAAAATTGGGTTTAGAAGTGCTTATGATAGTTTAATTATTTTAAAAGCACATCAAGAATCTACATTCAAAGATAGATTGAGAAATAAATACACTAAAAATTATTATCTAATGCTTTCAGTCCTTTTTGATGATGTTATAACAACTGAAACATTTAATAAAAGAAGTTTGAAATTCAACTATATAAAATATAAACTTAAACATCAAAAAGTTTCAAAATTAATTGACATCATTCTAAACAAATTACATTATTTCTATATTCTAATAACTCGTTTTTATATGTTTGTTATTAATAGAGCCTATAGAAAAGCTGCTATTGGCGACAAAAAGCGAATTTTTAAAATATTAAAAAAACCAAGAATTTAATCGATTATTACTTTTTGTTATATATTTGATTATTATTTTTGATGATGACACAAATAATCTTATTTTTACTTTAAAATACATTATGAATAAATTATTCTTATCAATTTGCCTTTTAATTTCCA
>DFBO01000277.1 GCA_002366675.1 Flavobacteriaceae bacterium UBA3078 | reverse complement strand
ATTCAAAATGCATCTGAAGCTAATATTTATGGTTTTGAAGCTGGAGTTCGAATAAATTTTTCAAATCAATTTAAATTAACCTCTCAATATAATGTTACAGGAGGAAAAGAAGACAATAACGGCAAAGAAATTCCTATTAGACACGTTTCTCCAAATTTTGGAAACACTCATTTTATCTGGCAGAAAAACAAGTTTTTAGTGGATGCTTTTGCTGAATATAATAGTGAATTGTCTTTCTTTCAGATGGCTCCATCAGAGCAAGGCAAGAATTATATGTATGCCTTAGACGACAATGGAAATCCTTATGCACCTTCTTGGTACACGCTTAATTTAAGAACACAATACCAAATTACAAAGTCTACTTCTATTACTGCTAGTTTAGAAAACATTACAGACCAACGTTATAAAACCTATTCGTCTGGAATTGCTTCTCCAGGTAGAAATTTAATTGTCTCTTTGAAATATAGTTTATAATGAATTAAAAAAGCCACTACATTTAAAATGTAGTGGCTTTTTTATTAGCTTAAAGTTTACTTGCGTTTCATTCCTTTTTTACTAATAACTTGTCCATTAGATAAGGTTATTTTAGCTATATAAGTAGCTTGGCTTAAATTGGAAAGGTTATAAGTTTCAGAATAACTATTGCCATTTAAATTGTAAATAGTTCTTCCTAAAAGATCGATAATTTCAATCTTTTTTATTTCGTATTGATTAGGCACTATAAATTGAACTTGACCATTGTTGTGTTCAATAATAGTTAAATTATTTGAAGTTAATTCTTCTTCGTTAATTGATAAAAATGAATCTCTAAACACCAATTCGAAACGATCGTTAAAATTCCCAGTAGCAGAAGCAAAAGAATAAGGAGCCTCATTTAAATTATGTATAAATCCTAAGGCATTATCTTTTAAGTAAATAATTTGACTGTCAGTTTCAAATAAGCCATCAATATACGCAATAGCTATATGGTAATTTCCTTGTTCTACGATGTTTACACCTAATGGAATAGCGTCTGTATCATTAAAAGGCAATGAACGCCCTTGTATAATAAAAGGAGTTTCATCTATTATAGAGTATAAACTTTGATTACTTGAAACTGAAGTTATTGCATCATACATTCTATCATGTTCCATTGTTGCTCCTTCAACATAACCAACTAAAATTCTATTAGTTCCATATGCTTCTGAAACTAGATCTAACCAAATTCTATGTTTTTCTGCTGTATGATAATTAGTCTCTGTTGTTCTATAGAATTGAGAATTGTCAAAAGCCTTATTTCTCATTGAATTATTGAATTCAATATTAGTTGAAGCTGAATCATCTGTAGAGTTCGTGCCATTTAACATATTTACCATAAAACTCTGTCCAGCCGCAATAGATATGTTACCTGGCCCATTACCTGCACCAACTGCATTATAAGCAATGTAATCTGTAGCAGTATAATTGGACCCAAAATCGTAATAAAATGGATCTGGAGCATATATTGGGTCGTTACCATGAGTCCAAAAATGTACAAACCCATCTAAAACATTTTTATTTGGTAGGTGATCTAAAAATAAAAACACATCAACAGCAGAAGGATATGGGTTTCCTATTAAATTCCAGTTATCATCAACACTGTCTTTATCAATTCCTCTTGAAACAGCAACTGGAATTAAGCCATTAAATGGGACACCTACAAAATCTACAGTAAAGTTTAAATCACCTGGATTAATAGGCGCTGCTTGGCTACCATAACCTCTAACTATATAACCAACACCTTTCTCCATATTTCCATTATCTGGAATCCAGTTTCCTTGAGTTCCATTTGTGTTATTAAAAGTTGGGTTCCATTTATAGATATATTGAGTAGTAGAAATATTATTTACATCAAAATTACTTACAGGAGAAGACCAATACACATAATCTAAATTATCAACCGATGCTTTACGTTCCATATTGATATTTCCTGTGTTCACTCCTGTGTCATCAATTTGTACTAAAGAGCCATTATTTTCTATTATAAAAGTGCCGTTATTAGTAACATTATAATTCACACTAACATAATCATTACTTTTAACTAATAAAGTTTTATCTGGATTAATAATTAAATTACAAGCTTCAAAACTAGTTTGTCCATTCGTACCATCACTTGTGTCATAATCATCATCTATAATTACTACTTTACCTAATGTAGGTGTTGATGACCAACCAGAACTTGTCCAAATGGCTTTTTCAATATGAAGTCGAACAGCATTAGACGCTTTAAAACAAAACTCATCATCTTCCCGAATTTGACAATAATATTGATAACCATCTAGATTTATTGTATTAGATATATCAAGGTTAGCTTCTGTATTGGTTCCAATTACATAAGGAGCTGTATTAGGGACTACGTTCCAACCTAAATCTCCAGGAGCCGAATAATACCATTGATACGTAATATCTTGAGAATCGCCAGAACCAGTAAAGGTTTCTTGGCCTTCAACAGTAAAAGATGCAGTTAAATCGCATGTAGAAACTTGTGGTGTTGGTTGAGTTGTAACATCTGGAGCTGTTCCTGCTGAAAAATTATAATTTCCAATATCTGAATAATTTACTGGTGACAATGCATCCCATTCTGATGGATTCCAAGTTAAACTAGGTACAGAAACCGTGTTTTTTCTTCTATAAGTATAATCACTTCCATTTGGGACAGGAGGGTTAGAATTGTATTCTGATCCTGTTCCAACAGTAAAAGTATTTCCTGAGGTGTCTCCCCAAAGGTCTATATCTGAACTTCCATTATTTAAAATAATATGGTCTCTATCATTTATACCAATAGTATTGCTAAAATAATCGTTTTCCCCAACTGGATCAACAACTGTACTTCCGGTTCCAAATGAAATAACATATACATCATTATTAGCAATGATAGCTCCATTCGGTATATTTATATAACTAACACTTGAAGAGCCATTTCTGTGTACCTCTAATTCATAGTTTGAAATGTTGATGTCTGCTCCAGTTCCATTAAATAATTCAATATAAGAATGGCCATCTATAGAAGAATCTCTATCTGTAACTTCGCTAATAAAAATTTGTGTAGGTGCAATATTAGTGCCTTGACAATTAGAGTTTTCTTTATCAATAACAATAAAAGGGATGCTTCGCAGACATCCATTCGCATCATCAAAAGTAATATTTGAACTTATCGCATTAATTGGAATAGTTATTTCGAAACTACCAGGACTAAGATTTGTAACAGTGGTTGTATTTCCATCATATAAAGCTGTTGAACTATTTGGATTAGCTCCCATTGTTGCCGTTACTGTTACTATGGCTCCAGCCGGACCAGAAGCTGGTGATAAAGTATAAGTTGCATTATTACATGTTCCAGTACCTTGAATATTAAAGATAAAAGGATTTTCGTCTGGATCATTACTACTAATTTCAATAGTAGCTGTTCTAACTCCAACTGCAAGAGGAGAAAATGTTATTTGTAAGTTTTCAGAATTACCTGGATTAATTGTTGTTGCAGGAGGACTTCCTGAAACCATAAAATCTCCTGGATGTGAACCTCCAAAAACTATACTTGAAATATTTAAATCTTGCGCTCCTATATTATTGATTGTAAATATTTTATTTTGACTTCCAGCAATAATAGCTCGAGAACCAAAAAGGGTATTATCTAGAGGGAAAGGAATATTCGTTCCATTACCTATAATAGAGATATTAGCACCTTTTACAAGTATTTCTTGGTTAATAGGTTGTATAATATTTATGGTATAGTCTTCAACTTCACCATAAGAGAAACTACTTTCTTCACATGGTGTTGCGTAGCCTTCACCATTATCAGACTTTGCACTTACTCTCATTCTTACATTACCTATTACAGCATTTGAAGGAACTGTAATATTTACAGGGGATAATGAAGGTGAGCCATTAGAATTGTTAACCAAAGTGCCTAATTCAAAAGCTTCATTAGAAGAATTATTAAAAGAACCATCCCGATTCCAGTCAATCCATACTTTTACAGATGACGTGTAATTTCCACCTGTATTTACATTAACACTTAAACTATATTGCTCTCCTAAAGTAAGGTTTGTTGAGATGCTAGTAAAATCTGTATAAGCATTTGAAGAAGCAGAAGGGTTATTAATAGTATTTAAATTGACATTTAAAATACCCGAAGTAGTTGAACCTCCACTTGATGTGCAATAAGAAAGACCAGTAGTTTGACAAACTGTATCACCTGAACTCCATTCATTAGTCGCTATATTTCTAACAAAAGCAGAATAACAATATAATTGACCATCTGTTAAATTTGTAACTGTAGCTACGTTACCATTACCTTTATAAACCACTTGATTTGCGCTACTATAAACTGTATTAGGAGTATATGCAGAGCCATTGCCAGTTGGTGTAAAAGTAACAGCTCCTTGATTGGCAACAATTATAATTTCATAACAAGCTGTTGGTAGTGGATTTGTCCAATTAATTACTGAAGAAGTTGGCGCAATAGATGCGTTAGTAAATGTGGCATTTTGCATGCCAATAGTATAGGTTTGTATATAACTACTACTTGAGTTTGTGTTACTTATTCCATTTGCCCAACCAGTTAAAGTATCACCATTATAAGCAATAACTTTAAAAGTATAATTTAAACCATTTGTTAAACCAGTAATTATAGCAGAATTTAGATTGCCTTTATATACAGCTTTTCCTAAAGTTGAATAGCTTATAGCTGTACTATAATTAGAATCTGCAAAATAATCATCTGCGTTTCCAGCACTTGTTGCTGCCATAAAAGGAATAGTACTATTAGGTTGTGCAAAAACAAGGTAACCAGTTGCCCCTCCAGATGCATTATTCCAATTTAAGCTAATATTATTTTCTCCTATACAAGAAGTTAGATTAAGAGCATTATTTGGTATACTACTAGATAAGTTTAGTGTTGCTGCATTAGTATTTGTAAAGCCACAAGCATTCGTTACAATACATCTGTATTGATTACCATCCATTGAAGCATCTGTTGTTCCAGTGTCATATGTGGCAGTAGTTTGTGTCGCTCCAGGCGCATTACCCCAACCACTTCCAGTATTTACTTCCCATTGAAAAGAGCTTGCATCACTTGGTGTTACTGTAAAAGTAGCAGGAGCAGGAATAACCACATTTGCATCAAGAGGTTCTGTTAAAGTTGGTAATGTAGTTCCTGTTCCATTTAAATCTATAGTTGGAGAATTGCTAGTTACAGTTGTACTTGAAACAGTTATAGTAGCTGTTAGATTTCCAGTAGATGATGGCGTAAAAGTAACATCGTAAGTTGCCGTTCCAGAAGCTGCAATACTAGTTGAAGAAAGGTTACTTACGACAAACTCTGTGTTATCTGAAACAACTGTAATTCCTGCTGCTGGAAGTGTCCCATTATTAGTAATTGTATATGTTATAGTGGCTGCTAATGTCATTTCACAAACAGAGCCATGGTCTGTAATTCCTGTAATAGATAAATCTGGATCTGAAGTTGAACATGATTCAGTATGAGAGCCTAAATTGGAAATATCATTTTGATTAAACACATCCCATTCACTGGAAAGTGTCGTAAATGCACCTGAACCTGTTCCTGTTGGGCTTACTGTAACACCTCCACATACCGAAGGTTTTCTTACTAAAGTCCTATTAATTGTATTATGAGAACCTGATGTCCAACTGGATCCTGGATCATTACCAATTCTTCCAAAAATATCCACATAACTGGTTGTACTTATTTTATATAGTGCTATAGCGTCATCTCCGTTAAAACCTATTGCAGATAAATTTGTAGTTGTACCAGTGTATATTGATGCTGAGCTATTACTATAGACAACGACTGCTCCATCTGCTAGGATTCCAGAAAGAGTATTGGTGTTATTTGG
>DFBO01000282.1 GCA_002366675.1 Flavobacteriaceae bacterium UBA3078 | reverse complement strand
TTATTAAAATTAATTGTGAATAAGTTGTTTGTTAGTGATGAAAAATAATAATTTATATAGAAAATTTCTAAGTATCTTTATTAGCTAAGATTCTAAATGAAAATTAATTGATTCACCTTCGTCGTTTAATATTTGTTATTTGCTTTTTTTGTTTAACTCAAGCCTATTCTCATGGCGATTTAGACAAACGCATCTTGGCAGTTTCAGAAGAAATTAAAAAATCACCCGATAGCGCACAGTTGTATTTTAAACGTGGTAAGCTATATTACCAGCATGACGATTATGAGTTAAGCATAAAAGATATTAACTATTCAATTGATTTAGGCTATCTGGATATTGAGCAGGAATTACTGCTTTCTAAAAATTATTTTGAGCTTAAAGATTATAATAATGCGCTTCTATATGTTGATTCAATTTTAAAAAAGTCGGCAAAGGACGTTGTGTTTTTAAAAATTAAAGCACAAATTCTTTTTCAGAGTGCTCAGTATGAAAATGCTGCAATTTATTTTGAAAAAGTTATTGAGCATAGTAGTAAAACTTTCCCAGAAAATTATATCAATGCTTCTGATGCTTGGTATTTAAGTTCAAATACGAAAGCATTTGATAATTCTATTTCTATACTCGATAGTGGTTTAGAAACTCTAGGACAAATTATTTCTATACTAGAAAAAAAGGTTGAACTATATATAGGTATTGAAGATTTTGATATGGCTATTGAAAGTCAAGAGTCTATCATTAAAACTTTAAATAGAAAAGAACATGCGTATTATAAACTAGCTTCATTATATATAGCTAATAATGATTTTGAGAATGGAGAAGAGGCTTTGAACTCATCTGAAAATAGCATAAAAATATTACCGTTACGAATACAAAACACTTCAAATGTAAAAACACTTAGAGAAGAGATTAAAATAAAAAGATTACAGATTGCAGATACAATAACTAATTAACTAGCACGACATGAAACAACATTTACACATTTATTTACTGACACTTTTGAGCTTTTTTAGCTTATTAGATATTTCTGGGCAAACCACTTTAATTAATTATGGCTCTTCGTGGTCTTATTACGATTTACAAAATCAGCCTGCTGATCAAGGTTCTTTTGATTGGAACGATATTTCTTATGATTCAGCTACTTGGTCTAATGGAAATACACACATGGGATATGGTGATGGAGACGAGGCTACTGTTGTAAACAGTAACACATATACCTTGTATGTTAGACATAGCTTTAATGTTTTAAACCCATCCATGTACGACTCTTTGAATCTTAATTTAACATTTGATGATGGCGCAGTTGTTTATTTAAATGGTGTTGAGGTTTGGAGACAAAACATGCCAGCTGGAACACCTACTTATAATACATTTACACCAGCAGTAGGAACCGAAAATGGTTCAGCTTCAACAGCAATAGCAAATTCGTTAGTTACAGGCACTAATGTGCTTTCAGTTGAAATACATCAAGCGAGTTCTGGTAGTTCTGATATTAGTTTTGATTTTCAGTTAAGTGCAAATACTCCTGGATCTGTAAATGTAAACAGAGGACCATATCTTCAAAAAGGATCTTCGAATAGCATGGTAGTTAGATGGCGTACTGCAACGCCTACAGAAACGGTTATTAATTATGGAACTGCTTTAGGTTTATTAACTTCAACTTATTCTGATTTAACTTTAAAAACAGAACATGAGGCAGAGTTAACTGCTTTGAGTGCTAATACAATATATTATTATGAGTTGGCAAATAATTCTACCGTTATTGTTCCAGAATCTTCAAATATGTATTTTAAAACGCATCCAGTTATAGGTTCATCGCAACCTGTCACCTTTTGGGCTTTGGGAGATGCAGGAACTGCTAATAGCGACCAACGTGCAGTAAGAGATGCTTATTATAATTACATAGGTTCTAATGTTACAGATGGCATCTTGTTTTTAGGAGATAATGCTTATAATGATGGTACAGATTCTCAATATCAAAATGCTGTATTTCAGAACATGTATGAAGATAAATTAAAGAATTCAGTGGCTTGGTCTACACTTGGAAATCATGATGGTTATTCGGCAGATTCAAACTCTCAAACAGGACCTTATTACGATATATTTACGTTCCCAACAAATGGAGAATCTGGTGGATTGGCTTCTGGTACAGAAGCTTACTATTCTTTTGATTATGCGAATATTCACTTTATTGTTTTAGAATCTTATGAAACAGATCGTTCAGTTGGTGGAGCCATGTACAATTGGGCTTTAAATGATTTACAAAATACTACTCAGCAATGGATTGTTGCAATGTGGCATCATCCACCATATACTAAAGGATCTCATGATTCTGACACCGAAACGGAGTTGATTCAAATGCGTCAAAACTTTTTACCTATGTTAGAAAGTAATGGTGTTGATTTGGTACTTTCTGGCCATAGTCATTCTTATGAACGTTCTTATTTCTTAAATGGTCATCATGGTACTTCAAGTACTTTTAATAGTGGTACAATGACAGTTGGTGCTAATGGAGCAGGAGATGGTAAAGTAGATGGTAATGGTGCTTATGTTAAAAGTACTAGTAGTCCTGATGGAGCTGTTTATATTACAGCAGGATCGTCTGGAAAAGTAACAGGAACACTTACTAGTCATAATGCTATGTACGCATCTTTATATCAATTAGGTTCATGTATTCTAGAAGTTGATGGAAGCACACTTGATTTAAAGTTTATTACTGATTCGGGAGCTATTACAGATTATTTTACCATTCAAAAAGGATGTACTGTAGGTGCAAGTTGTGACGATGGAGATCCATGTACAACAAATGATGTGTATGATGCTAACTGTGGATGTTCTGGAACACCAGATACCAGTGATGCAGATGCAGATGGAATATGCGATTTGGCTGATCTAGAAGCTAATTCGCCTTGTCCACTTGATGTAGATAGTAATGGTGTGTCTAATGACAGTGATGGCGATGGAATTGCAAATTGTTTAGACTCAGAGCCTAACTCTCCTTGTCCTAATAGTGTGGATGCTAATGGCGTTTCATTAGATTCAGATGGAGATGGTGTTTGTGATGATGATGATGTTTGTCCAGGAGGTAATGATAATAATGATATTGATAATGATGGTATTCCAGATTTTTGCGACAGTTCAAATTGCTTACCAGATTCAACAAATTTTAACACAAGTAATTTAACACATGTAGGATCAGGTTCTAATAATACATCTACAATCATTCCTACAGATGGTCAAGATATTACATTTAATGTTTCAGGTTTAAACCAAAGAACAGGAGGTAAGCCTTCTAATAGGTATATAGAAGAAGTAACCATTACATATGTAGATGGAGGAGGAGCAAACCAAAATCATGGTGTTTATAATGCTGGGAATGGTAGTTCAGTAAATATTAGTATTTCTGGAGCTGTTCAATCTGTTACAGTCAGTCTAGCAGATGGATATGATGGGAATTCTTCAACAAATATGAGTGTGAATTTAAGTACAGTTAATTACTGTATAGAAACCGTGGTTTGTAATGATAGTGATGGTGATGGAATTTGCGATCCAGCTGATCAATGTCCAGGATTTGATGATAATATCGATACTGATAATGATGGTATAGCAGATGGTTGCGATCCTTGTAATGATTTAGTTGATGCAGATTCAGATGGTGTAAGCGACTGTGTCGATCAAGAATTAAATTCGCCATGTCCTAATACAGTTGATGCTAATGGTGTATCAATAGATTCAGATAATGATGGTGTATGCGATGGTTTAGATATTTGTCCAGGTTCAGACGATAGTCTAGATTCTGACAATGATGGCATTCCTGATGGGTGTGATTCTTGCGATAATAATTTAATAGGAACTTCTTGTGATGATGGCGATGCATGTACTGAAAATGATGTATATGATGCGAGCTGTAATTGTGCAGGAACATCAACTCTAGATACAGATGGCGATGGTATTTGCGATGGAGAAGATCAAGAAATTAACTCACCTTGTCCAAGTACGGTTGATGCTAATGGTGTATCAATAGATTCAGATAATGATGGGATTTGTGATGGTTTAGATCAATGTCCAGGTTCAGACGATAGTCTAGATTCAGATAATGATGGCATTCCAGATGGATGTGATTCTTGCGATAATAATTTAATAGGAACTTCTTGT
>DFBO01000261.1 GCA_002366675.1 Flavobacteriaceae bacterium UBA3078 | reverse complement strand
GCGTTGATTTACAAAATCTGTTGCCACTAATTTTAACGCTTCTAAACGGTTTGGTTTTAAATCACGTGCCAACATACTTGCTGAAACATCAATTGCCATAACAATATCAATTCCTTTATTTGTTTTGGTTCGTTTACTAACTTCAACATTTCTTGGACGTGCCAAAGCAACAATTAATAATGTTAGTGCTAACAACCTTAAAACGTATAGTATTGGTTTTAACTTTGAAAGTATTGAGGGTTTTACTTCAAAACCTTTTGTGCTTGCAATTGTTAATGTCGCATTGTCATTTTTTTGTATAAAAAAATACCAAACTGCTAATATTGGTATTAAAACCAATAACCATAAAAACTGCGGATTTAAAAATTCGAAATTCTGCAACATAATAATTTATGGGTTTAAAGAAACTGATTTTAATATTCGTTCATTCACCTCTTCAGCTTTTTCATCTGAAGCTAATTGCGTAATAATTATTTGACGGATATTTTTTGTGTCTGCAAAAAACAATAAGGTTAATGTATAGCTATTTAATTGCTTAGTAACCTCATTTTTTAAATCATAATCTGCCGTAACTATTCTCCCTTCAATACCGTTATTAACTCTAATTTCTTGATATAAATTTGTAAAATTTACGCCAATTTTTTGAGCCATTTGTTGTAAAGTTGCTTCAATACCTTGCTCAAATTCAAAGTTTTCTAATTCATTTACAAAATTTGTAGTTGTAACTTCAACATAAAAATTACTAATTAAACTTCCATAATTATAAGTGGTAGCATCTTCAATAATAGTTTTTAAATTATCTGGAATTTCAACTGCTTGTGCTTGTAATATTTCAGGAGTTTCAATACTAACTGACGGATGACCATACGATGATGAATACCATTGTTTATCAACCATTTCTGAAGTAGTGTTCCCAATAAATTTATCTTTCACATAACTGTACCCAAAATAACCTGCTACGCCAATAACAATAATAAATACAGCTATAAAAATTAAAATATATTTTACTAAATTATTTTTCTTTTTTTGAGGTTGTTGCTGAATAAAAACCTCTTCCTTAATTGCTTCAGAAACCTCTAAAGCATCATTAAGATGAACCGCGTTTTGTGTATTGTTTAAAATTTCTTCAACAACCGTTCTATCGTTTTTAATTTCATTAACAATTGGTTTAGATTTTGCAAATTTCACTAAATCGGCAGTTTGCAATACCTCTTTTAATTGATGAATAGTTTCTTTTGATATTCCTAAATTGCTAGATTCGTTAAAATCATTAATAGTTTCTATCAACTCATTTGTAGTAGATTCTAATGCGGGAATTTTAATATCTTTTTCAATATATGTTCTAACAATATCTGTTAATTCTGAGTAATAAATTTTAATTTTATTTTGTTGAACCAACTGTTTTTCATCTAATTCTTTTAAACGCTGAAGCGCTTCTTTAATTGGTGCAACATATACTTTAGGTGCTTCTTTTTTCTCTTTCTTTTTGAAAATGAAATATAAAATAATAGCTAGTAAAACTAAAATTGGTAGTAACCACCACAGTAAATGTTTATAATCGTCAAAAGTTTTTGGTTCCTTTTTAATTGATTTAATTGGGAACATTTTTTGTTTTAACGTATCAACTTTTACAGTTGCAACATTCACTAAAAGTGAATCTGTATAAAATTGTTTATTATTTATAAGTATCAATTGTTTTGGAAGCACATATTGTCCACTATCAAAACTTGTTAAAAGGTATTTTTTTTCTAATCTATTTTTTAGCGTATCAACTGGTAAAGATTCAACAACTTCAACTTTCCCTAAACTGTCAAGTGCTAACTTTGGAAAAATAACATTGTTTGTTTCATTAACGCCAATTTTTAATTGAATTTGTTCTCCAATTTTAATAGTAGTTGTATCTGCTTTTATGGAAACATGATTTTCTTGGGCAATCCCAATGAAACCAATTAAACATACTATATAAATTAACTTTTTCTTCATTTTCAAACTTTTCAAGCCATTCAAAACCACCATCTATCTTGCACCTTTATTTTTAAAATAACCTAATAATTTTTTTACATAACTTTCATCAATACGTGAACTTATAGTTCCTGAACCACTATGGCTAAATGATTTTTCAAAATAATCAACTGTTTTTAAATAATGTGCTTGATAATTATTTCTTACTCTTTTTGATGCTGTATTAACTAATATTGTTTTCCCAGTTTCAGCATCTAACATTGGTACCATTCCTAAATTTGGAATTGAAACTTCGTGCTTATCAAATACTCTAATTCCGGTTACGTCATGTTTTTTTCCAGCTATTTTTAAATTTTGTTCATAATTATCATCTATAAAATCTGATAACATAAAAACAATTGCTTTCTTTTTCATAACGCCTAATAAAAACTTTAATGCTTCAGAAATATTTGTCTTTGTACTTTTTGGTTGAAACTCAATTAATTCTCTAATAATTCTTAACACATGACTTTTTCCTTTTTTTGGAGGAATAAATAGCTCAACATCATCAGAAAATAATAGCAAACCAACCTTATCATTATTTTGAATTGCCGAAAATGCTAATGTTGCTGCAATTTCAGTAATGGTATCTCTTTTAAATTGTTGTGTAGTTCCAAAAAATTCTGAGCCACTTACATCAACTAGTAACATCATTGTTAGTTCTCTTTCTTCCTCAAATACTTTTACATAAGGTTCATTATAACGTGCAGTTACATTCCAATCAATTGCTCTTACATCATCACCATATTGGTATTGGCGTACCTCAGAAAAAGTCATACCACGTCCTTTAAACGAACTGTGATATTCGCCTGAGAAAATATGATCAGACAAACGACGTGTCTTAATCTCTATCTTTCGAACTTTTTTTAGTATTTCTTTAGTATCCATTCTTTTAAGTTTACAGTATTCAGTTGCAGTATTCAGTTGTTCAGTTATAAAAAACTGCCAACTGTGACTATT
>DFBO01000162.1 GCA_002366675.1 Flavobacteriaceae bacterium UBA3078 | reverse complement strand
AAAGAAGATTTTCAATCTGTTTTTAAATATAATGAGCACAAAAATATTGGCTCTTTAGACCCAGCTTTTGCTAAAGATAATGCAGATGTCTGGGCTATTAACCAGCTATTCAATGGCTTAGTGCAGATGGACGAAAATCTAAATGTTAAATCTTGTATAGCAAAAAGCTGGAAGACCTCAGAAGATGCTCTTACTTACAGCTTTACTTTAAGGAAGAATGTGTTTTTTCATAAACATTCCTTATTTGGCAAAGATTCTACTAGAACTGTTAATGCAACTGATTTTGAATATAGTTTCAACAGATTAAAAGACTCTCAAATTGCATCTCCAGGTAGTTGGGTTTTAAATAAAGTTGAATCGTATGAAGCTATAAACGACAGTGTTTTTCAAATTAAATTAAAACAAGCGTTTCCAGCATTTTTAGGGTTACTAACCATGAAATATTGTTCTGTAGTCCCAAAAGAGATTGTTACCCATTATAAAAGTGATTTTCGTTCAAACCCAATTGGTACTGGTCCATTTAAGTTTAAAAGATGGGAAGAGAACATAAAATTAGTCTTTAGAAGAAATGATGCTTACTTTGAAAGAGATAAATCTGGAAGACAAATACCCTACTTAGAAGCTGTATCCATTACATTCTTACCAGATAAACAAAGTGAGTTTTTACAGTTTGCACAAGGAAATTTAGATTATGTTTCAGGTTTAGACGCTTCTTATAAAGATGAAATTTTAACTGCAAATGGACAACTTAAAGATTCTTATTCTAAAGATGTAAATATGCTTAGAAGTCCATATTTAAACACAGAATATCTTGCGTTTTTTATGGATTCTAGTATTCCAGAAATTCAATCTACTTTAATTCGAAAAGCAGTAAATTATGGGTTTGATAGAGAAAAAATGATGATCTATTTAAGAAATGGCATAGGCATACCAGCTCATGGAGGATTTATTCCTAAAGGGTTACCTGGATACAGTGAATCTATTGGATTCACCTATCAACCTGAAAAAGCAAAACAGCTTATTGAACAGTTTAAAACTGAAACTAGCATTCAAAATCCTAAAATAACAATTACTACTACCAGTAACTACTTAAGTTTTTGTGAATATATTCAACGTGAACTACAAAAAGTTGGGCTACAAGTTCAAGTCGATGTTATTCCTGCTGCTACCTTAAAGGATGCAAAAGCTAATGGAAAATTAGATATGTTTAGAGCGAGTTGGGTAGCAGATTATCCAGATGCAGAAAATTACTTGTCATTATATTATAGTAAAAACTTTGCTCCTAATGGACCAAATTACACACATTTTAAAAATACAACATTTGATTCATTATATGAAAAAGCTTTTACTGAAACCAACACAATTCAAAGAGAAATACTTTACACAAAAATGGATTCTTTAATTATGAGTGAAGCACCAATTATTCCTTTGTTTTATGATGAAGTTGTTCGATTTACCAGAAACAATGTTGAAGGATTAGGTATTAATCCAATAAATTTATTGGATTTAAAACATGTTAAAAAAAATAATTAATCTCGTCTAAACCTTTTCGTTTCTTCAAATACATATTCTAAAATCGCTGAATCTTGTTCTGTAAACTCAATATTACGTCTAGACATAACTACTTCGGCTACTTCAAAAGCCTTTTTGGTTAAATAAGTTGTAAAACCACTATTTCCTCCCCAAGAAAAACTAGGAACAAAATTTCTTGGGAATCCACTCCCAAAAATATTGGCACTTACACCAACAACAGTTCCAGTGTTAAACATCGTATTAATACCACATTTACTGTGATCTCCCATCATTAATCCACAAAACTGTAAACCAGTCCTTGCAAAACTTTCTGTTTGGTAATCCCAAAGTCTTACTTCTGCATAATTGTTTTTAAGATTAGAATTATTCGTGTCTGCTCCCAAATTACACCACTCTCCTATTACAGAATTTCCTAAAAATCCATCATGACCTTTATTTGAAAATCCAAAAATGACCGAGTTATTAACTTCTCCACCTACCTTACTATATGGACCTACTGTAGTAGGACCATAAATTTTTGCAGACATTTTTACTGTTGCACCTTCACATAAAGCAAAAGGACCACGAATCATACTTCCCTCCATAATTTCGGCATTCTTACCTATATATATTGGACCATTTTCAGCATTTAAAGAGCATAAAGGCAATTTAGCTCCTTCTTCAATAAAAATATCTTTTCTGTTAAATGCTACTGTTGTTTCAGGGATTGATTGAGACTCTCTTCCTTTGGTTAACATTTCAAAATCTTCTTGAATAGCTTCGCCATTTTTTGAAAAAATATCCCAAGTATGTTCAACTTTTAATACATTATCATGATATTCAATGGCTTGGTAAGCATCTAAGTCAATTTCTTCTTGTGTGACTTTAGTATGAAAAGCAATAACATCTTCATCTTTAAAAATAGCTTGATTTGCTTCTAAGTTTTTTACCATTTCAGCTAACTCAAGATTAGGTAAATAAGATGCATTTATCATGATGTTTTCTTCCATTTCAACCATTGGATACTTTTCAGACAAATAATCTTCAGTAACTGTAGTTGTTGTGAAATCTAAATAAGCTTCCCATTTTTCTCTTATAGTTAAAATACCAATTCGAATATCGGCAACTGGACGCGTATATGTAAATGGTAACAGACTGTTACGTGAAGGACCATCGAAAAGAATATAATTCATGAGACGTTTTAAATTTTGAAGTTTAAAAGTTTTTTTACTCCTAAACCAGATATAATATAATCAAAAGTAACGTAATTATAGAAACAAAAAAAAGCCTTCGAAAAAAAAATCCGAAGGCTTATATATTTAATAATATTAAATTTATTTTTTAAACTTAGCGTACTTGTTTTTAAACTTATCAATACGACCAGCTGTATCTACTAATTTAGATTTACCAGTGTAAAATGGATGAGATGTTCTAGAAATCTCCATTTTAACTAATGGATATTCAACACCATCAACTTCTAAAGTTTCTGATGTGTTAGCAGTAGATTTAGTTAAAAAAACATCGTCGTTAGACATATCTTTAAATGCTACTAATCTATAATTTTCTGGATGTATATCTTTTTTCATCGCTAATCGCTTTTATTGTATTCTATTTTCGAGGTGCAAATTTAGGAATTTTTTACAAATGGACAATACTTTTATTTTAATTTTTTTAAGAATTAAATATTTTCAATCATAAGCTGTAACGTTTTGCTATATTTGTTTACTAACTAGCTA
>DFBO01000120.1 GCA_002366675.1 Flavobacteriaceae bacterium UBA3078 | reverse complement strand
TATTCGGCTTTTTTTTATTTTTGAAACTAATAAATATTTATCTATGCTAAAATTCAATTATAGCCTCTTTTTTGTTCTACTATTTCTTATTCCAAATTTAATAGAAGCTCAAACAGAAGAATCAGCATCTGCTGAAGAACTTGCCAAGCAATTAGCAAATCCTATTGCTGCACTTATAAGCGTGCCATTACAAAATAATTTTGATTTTGGAGTTGGTCCTTTGGATGGTTTTAAATATACTTTAAATGCACAACCCGTTATCCCTATTTCTATAGGTGAAAATTGGAATATGATAAGCAGAACTATTCTTCCAATAATTTCCCAGAGCGATGTTACAGGAAATGGAAACAATGAAACCGGATTAGGGGACATAGCACAAAGCATTTATTTCTCGCCAAAAGAGCAAAAAAAAGGTTTAGTTTGGGGTGTTGGTCCAATCTTGCTTCTTCCAACAGCAACAAATGATTTTTTAGGTTTAAACAAATGGGCTGCAGGCCCCAATGCACTAGTTTTAAAAATAAAAGGGCAATGGACTTACGGAGGTTTGGTAAATCATATGTGGTCTTATGCAGGTAATGGCTTAAATGATGTTAATGTAACCTTTTTTCAACCCTTTATAACTTTTGCTTCAAAAACTGGAGCTTCTGTTACATTAGCTTCAGAAAATACACAAAGTTGGGATAATGATGTTTTTAGTGGTTTTGTAGGGGTTTACTACTCCAAAGTACTTTCTATTGGCAAACAAATGATGCAATTAGGTGGTGGTCCTAAACTTTTTTACGGAAATAATGTCTATAATGCAGAATGGGGAATTCGGGCAAATATAATTTTATTATTTCCAAAAAAATAGTAAATTTATTATTGATTTTTTTTAAAAACATAAATCTAGTTAAGAAACATTAATTTAAATCAAATGAAAAAAATCAACTTACTTCTTTTAAGTATAATCTTGCTTATTGGTTGCACCAACAAAACTGAAGAAAACGAAACAGATAGCATTTCAATAACTAAAGACTCATTAATTGACCACCTTCCTTCGTGGAATGAAGGTGTAACAAAGACCAATATTGTTAATTATGTTTCTGAAGTAACCAATACAGAAAGCGAAAATTTTATCCCAATTGGCGACAGAATTGCAACATTTGATAACGATGGCAACCTTTGGGCAGAACAACCTGCCTATTTTCAATTGTTTTTCGCTATTAACAGAGTAAAAGCAATGGCTGTTAATCATCCTGAGTGGAAAGACCAACAACCATTTAAAGCTGTACTGGAAAATGATATGGAGGCACTAATAAAACAAGGCGAACACGGTCTTGTTCAACTAATAATGACCACACATGCAGGAAACACAACCGATGAATTTGACGCCATTGTAAAAGATTGGATTGCTACTGCCAAACACCCAACAAAAAATGTCGGTTACGATAAAATGGTGTATCAACCAATGCTTGAATTACTATCTTATTTAAGAGCTAACGATTTTAAAACCTATATCGTTTCTGGTGGTGGTGTCGATTTTATGAGAGCTTTTGTTTCTCCTGTTTATGGAATCCCATCAGAACAAATTATTGGGAGTCGTATTAAAACAGAATTTGATTATAATAATGGAAACCCTGTAATTAAAAGATTACCAGAATTAGATTATAATGATGATAACGAAGGAAAACCATTAAACATTCAAAAAATTATTGGTAAAAAACCTGTATTTGCTTCTGGGAATTCTGATGGCGATTTACAAATGATGCAATATGCTGCCTCTAACAAATATAAAAGTTTTATGCTGTATGTGCATCATACAGATTCTATTAGAGAATGGGCTTATGATAGAGATTCACATATTGGACGTTTAGACAAGGGTCTTGACCAAGCAATAAAAGATGGATGGACTGTGATTGATATGAAAAAAGATTGGAAAGTTATTTATCCTTTTGAATTAAATTAATCATCTGTTTTTTTATATAAAACTTATTAAGTGAAAAGATCGTTTTGGAATTCCCAAAACGATCTTTTTACTTAAATCATTTTTTTCTTTATCATTAATTGACTTTCTTTTTTTTGTATATTGGTTTATAATTTACTAACTATCATTATTTTATATTACTAACTAAACTTTTTAAAAACATGAAAAAATTATTAGCAGAATTTATTGGAACCTTCTGGCTTGTACTTGGAGGCTGTGGAAGTGCCGTTTTAGCAGCAGGAATTCCTGAACTTGGAATTGGCTTTGCAGGTGTAGCACTTGCATTTGGTTTAACGGTATTATCTGGTGCTTACGCATTAGGACATATATCTGGGGCTCATTTTAATCCTGCCGTTTCCATAGGATTATGGATGGGAGGACGTTTTGATGGTAAAGAATTACCTGGTTACATTATTTCACAAGTTTTAGGTGGAATTGCTGGTGCTGGTGTTTTGTATTTAATAGCTAGTGGTACAGCTGACTTTAGTCTTGGAGGCTTTGCTGCCAATGGTTTTGGTGAGCTTTCACCAATGGGTTACGATATGACTTCTGCATTAGTTACTGAAGTTGTTATGACATTTATGTTTTTAATTGTAATACTAGGAGCTACTCATAAAAATGCTTCTCCTGGTTTTGCTGGATTGGCAATAGGTTTAGCACTAACTCTAATTCACTTAATTAGTATTCCTGTAACTAATACTTCGGTTAATCCTGCAAGAAGTACTAGTCAAGCTTTATTTGTTGGTGGAGAACACTTAGGACAATTATGGCTATTTTGGGTAGCACCAATTATTGGAGCTATCTTAGCTGGTTTAGTTTATAAATTTATGGCACCAAACAACGATTAATTAATAACTATCTATAAAAAAAGGCACTTTTAAAGTGCCTTTTTTTATTTCTTCAATTCTAATTTTTCTGCAAAATATTCGCAAAAATCTTTCATTGTTGCAGTCATCTTTTCATCTTGAGTTGCTCTATGAAATGTATCGCTCATAGCCACTAATGTTTGATGAAAAAATAATTTCATTTCGTCAACAGGCATATCCTTAGTCCATAAGTCAATTCTTAAGGTTTCTTGTGCTTTACTATCCCAAACAGATAATAACATAGCCTTTGCCTCTTCATTATTAATACCTCCATCATCTGCAGTCCAAGTCAATTTTTCTGGAATTCTATTGTCGTCTAATTCAACAGTTAATTCTATTGTAGATGTTATTTTTGCCATTTATTTTTTTGGTTTATAATTTGAATTATTATATATCTCATCAGGATTGGTTTGAAGCATATCTTTTAAAGTAACATCGTTTCGTTCCATATAAGCTTTAACAATTTGCCAACCAATAAATTTTCCTATTTCACCTGGAGATTCTTTATCAATTTCTTCTAAATAAAATTTTGAAAATGGAGCTGGATTAATAAATCTATTTGGTAATTTAGAATCCGTACTAAATAATAATTCCTTTTCAACAAAAAAGCGCCACACTTCTATTTCATTAGATATAACCCAATTTAACTCCTCTTCAGAATAACTAATCTTTTCAGCATCTGTTTTAAAAGGAATCATTAAATCTTTAAAATATAACTGCTTTCCAAAATAGATCATTTCATCAAGTAACGTTTTATTTTTATTTTGATAAATGTATCTATCTGCATACCCATTTGCGATATCTACAACAATCTGTTCTTTATTAAAATCCTGCTTTAGGTAATTTTGAATGCCTTCATAAAATTTATGATTAGAACCTAAATAAGTATCTAAAGAGATTAACACAATAGTATCTGTTACTATAACTTTGTTTCTATAGTCAACAGAAGAAGTTGTGGTTATAACTCTTGGTGTTTTAAACTCCGGAAAATAATATTTTAAATGTTTAAAAAGTTGACTGATTTCTTTTTTTTCCTCCTTCAATTCTGGAAAAATTTCACTAGTCTCGTTAGTTAATTCTTGTTGAAGCGTATCATTAACTTTTGCTATCCAAAAAGAATCTGGATACTTTTCGTTGAACATAAACGGAAATGCTCTCTTTAAATCTGGTAAAGTACTTGAAGTTGCATTCCCAAAAGCTACATCAAATCTTTCAATAATATAATCTACATTAATGGCAGCAATTTCTTGTTCATTACTATTATCTTTTTTACAAGAAAAAACAATTGTTAACATTAATAGCAGCAAACTAAAATTCTTCATATAAAACTAAAAGGTTGTTAATTTTTATTAATAAGGTGTTTCTTTTACTTTTGTTGGACAAAGGTAATGTTCTTTGTTTAAAATACATTTAAAATGCAAACAGAAAAAGTTGTCAATCATATTGTAAAATGGCTTAAAGAGTATGCTTTAAACGCCAATGTTAATGGTTTTGTTGTGGGTATCTCTGGTGGAATAGATTCTGCTGTTACATCCACACTATGTGCTAAAACAGGATTAGATGTTTTGTGCTTAGAAATGCCAATCCATCAAGCAAAAAGTCATGTCTCTAGAGCTCAAGAGCATATTGCGCAACTTAAAAATAATTTTAAGAATGTCTGTGACATGCAAGCTGATTTAACTCCAGTTTTCGAAGAATTTAAAACCGAAATTTCGTTAGATGGCAATCAAGCCATAGTTGATATGGCTCTCGCAAACACTAGAGCTCGCTTAAGAATGACAACATTGTACTATTATGCAGGTTTAAAAAAATTACTGGTTGCAGGAACTGGAAATAAAGTTGAAGATTTTGGAGTTGGTTTTTACACAAAATATGGTGATGGAGGTGTTGATTTAAGCCCGATTGCCGATTTATTAAAATCTGAAGTATATGAATTAGCACGTATTTTAAATATTCCAGAATCAATTATGAATGCAGCTCCAAGTGATGGATTATTTGGAGATACTAGAAGTGATGAAGATCAAATAGGAGCATCATATCCAGAATTAGAATGGGCTATGAAAATGGTAGAAGAAAACAAGAACGGAACCGATTTTAATGGTAGAGAGAAAGAAGTTTTTAAAATATACAACCAATTTAATTCTTCTAACAAGCACAAAATGAACCCAATACCAATTTGTATGGTTCCAAATAATTTAAAACAATCATAATAATTTTTAACTTAAAATTTAGTATCTTTACTTAATATGCTCACTTTTTTTGCCTCAACAGTAAAGCTATTTAAAACTCTTTAAGATGATAAAACTGTTGGTAGTAGATAGTCACCCCATTATAAGAAAAGGTATTGAACTTCTGTTTGTTGCTTCCAAAGACATTAGAGTTGTTGGAGGAGTTAGCAATGGCGAAGCTATATTCGATTTTTTAAGACATGAAAAAGTAGATGTTATTTTATCTGAAATAGATTTACCAAAACTTAACGGTCTAACTGCTTTAAGAAGGCTTGCTAAAGAGTATCCTCAAGTAAAAGTACTCATGTTTACAACACAACCAGAAGAAATATATGCTCTTAACACTATTAAATCTGGAGCCTCTGGTTATTTAACTAAAAACGCAAATATAATTACTATAAAAGAAGCTATTATGAAAGTAGCTGAAGGTGATACATATTTAAGCACTAATTTAGCACATCAATTAGCTTTTGGTAGACGTGTAAATAAATCTTCTGGCTCACTTTTCAAGAAACTTTCAAGAAGAGAAATTGAAGTTTTAAAACTTATTTCTATTGGAAAAAAAAATAAGGAAATTGCTCAAGAATTAGAAATTAACGAAAAAACTGTTAGCACTTACAAAGCACGCTTAATGAAAAAATTAAATGTTGGAAATATTGTTGATTTAATTAATAGAGCTAAATTAATGGAAATTTAAAGAGGTTTATTTAATTTTCTAGAGAGTAAATTGTCTAATTTTTTATAACCTACAACTTCTTCTAAAATATCTTTATATTGTTTTTCAATATCACTTTTTGTACTTAAACTTAATTCATTAATTTTCTTACTAATAAGAAAACAACGTAAACTTAAAATAGTTTCATTTACCAGTTGCGCAATAGAATCTGTTTTATCTTTAGGGAAAATGTTTTTTCTATTCCAGTCTGAAAGTGTATAACGTTCATCTTCCATTAAAATAGTAGTCAATTCACTAGCTATATCAGCATCTACATCATTTACAAAATTCTCTAATGCAAAATCTGGATTCTGATTTAAGGTGTCAATTACCTTGTAATAAAGCTCTTTAAACTTTAAATCTGTAAACTCCATTTCATCTTCTTGAAGGTCTAAATACACTTTTTCAAATACTTTAGCTTCATGTAAAACGGGTTCTAAAATTAATTCGTTTTTATCGTTTTCTTTTAAAATCAAATCTTCAAACACCTCAGTTCTATTTCCATAAAGCAATAGGATTTGAATAATTTTTCGTTCTAATTCATACTGTACATCCACTTTTTTTTGTGCATGCTGATTCTTTATAACTTGAAATGCTTTTTGTTCTTCCTTATACAGCTTATTAGCATCATCAAAATCTTTTTTGGAAGATTGTGCCAAAGTACTGTAGAGCACGCCTTCACTAATATGCATGATTTTAGAACATTCCTGAATATATATTTCTCTCTTAATTCTATCTGGAATTTTAGAAATACTATTTACAATGTCTCTAACCGTTTCAGCTTTTTTAATTGGATCGTTTTTTGAAGCTTCAAATAACATAGATGCTTTATACTGAATAAAGTCTTGAGCATGCTCCTCTAAGTAGAAAGTAAGTTCCTCCAACGTGTTTTGTTTAGCAAAGCTATCTGGATCTTCACCTTCAGGAAACGTACAAATCTTGACATTCATACCTTGTTCAAGAATTAAATCGATGCCTCTTAGAGAAGCTCTAATTCCGGCTGCATCACCATCAAAAAGTACGGTTATGTTTTTTGTTAATCTATTAACTAATCTAATTTGATCTGGAGTTAATGCTGTACCAGAAGAAGAAACCACATTTTTAATTCCTCTTTGATGAAACTGAATAACATCTGTATATCCTTCAACCAAATAGCAATTATCTTCTTTGGCTATACATTGCTTGGCATGAAAAATACCATAAAGCACTTTACTTTTATGATAGATATCACTTTCAGGTGAATTTAAATATTTTGCAGATTTTTTATCGTTAGTTAAAATACGTCCTCCAAATCCAAGAACACGACCACTCATGCTTCTTATTGGAAACATGACACGACCTTTAAATCTATCAAAACGTTTAGCTTCTTTAACGATAGTTACTCCTGTTTTTTCAAGGTATTCCAGCTTATATCCTTGTTTTAAAGCTTCGTCTGTAAAGGCTTGCCATTCATCTAAAGAATAACCCAGATGGAATTTTTTTATGGTTTCTTCAGTAAAACCACGTTCTTTAAAATAACTCAATCCAATAGCTTTTCCTGGATCTGTTTTATGTAAAATATTTTGAAAATATTTACTAGCAAATTCACTAACTAAATATAGGCTTTCACGTTCGTTTGCTTGTTCTTTTTGTTGATTAGTTTGCTCAGTTTCTTCAACTTCAATATTATATTTATTAGCTAAATATTTAATAGCTTCTGGATATGTAAAATGCTCATGTTCCATTAAAAAAGCAACTACATTCCCTCCTTTTCCACTTGAAAAATCTTTCCAGATTTGCTTTACGGGAGACACCATAAAACTTGGTGAGCGCTCATCACTAAATGGGCTAAGTCCTTTAAAACTAGATCCAGATTTTTTAAGCTGAACAAAATCGCCTATAACCTCCTCTACTCGAGCAGTTTCAAACACTTGGTCTATGGTGGATTTAGATATCAAAGAGTTCCTATTTTTTTAGCGTATAAAAGTAATAAAATTAAGTTTCAATAAAGAAGACTTAATCTGTTAAACCTAATTAAAAACAATCACAACAAAAACTATTTTCATTAACTTGGCGAACGCGAACAATCAATTTAATGAAAAACAAAGAACATCGTCGCACATACAAAAAGAAAAGATACATAATTCTATTCTTAATAACCATACTTATTGTTGCTTTCAGATTGTATTTGCCAACTATAGCAAAAAATTATGTCAATAAAGTGCTTGCTGATATTCCTGGTTATTATGGCCAGGTAAAAGATATTGATATTGCACTTGCTCGTGGTGCATATGTTATTAATGGTATGTATTTAAATAAAGTGAACACACAAATTCAAATTCCTTTTTTAGATTTCCCAAAAACAGATATTTCTATAGAGTGGAAATCTATATTTAAGGGTGAAATTGTAAGTGAAATAATCATGTTTAATCCAAAAATAAATTATGTTTTGGAAAACCAACAAACTGAAAAAAAAAATTCTGATATAGATATTTGGATCAAAGCATTAACAGATTTAGCGCCTATTGAAATAAACCACTTTGAAGTACATCATGGTAAATTATCTTTTAAAGAAATAAGTACTACACCAAATGTTGATCTTTATTTTGATGAGCTAGAATTAACAGCCGATAACCTAAGAAATGTAATTGAAAAAAAACTCATTTTACCTTCTCCAATTTCAGCTTCTGCAGTATCTTTTGGACAAGGCAGCATGCGTTTAAATGGAAGCCTAAATATTATTAAAGAAATACCTGACATGGATATTGAGTTTGCTTTAGAAAATGCTAATATTTCAGCATTAAACGATTTTACTAAACATTATACAAATATCGATTTTGAAAGTGGTAATTTTAATTTATATAGCGAAATTGCCATTGCAGATGGCTATTTAAAAGGCTATATAAAACCTTTAATAAAAAACTCTAAATTAATTGGAAAACATGATAATTTCTCAGAAACCCTTTGGGAAGGATTAGTCGGTTTTTTTATATTCGTTTTAAAAAATCAAAAAACAGATACTATTGCTACAAAAATCCCTTTAGAAGGCAATCTTAATGATGTTAACGCTAATTCTTGGATAGCGTTCATAAACATCCTAAGTAATGCTTGGATAGGAGCTTTTAATGAAGTTATTGACAAAGATATAGAATTTAAAGATGCTTTTAATGAAGACAAAAAAAAAGTAAAAAGAAAACAAAAAAGGCTTCAAATTTAAAAATTGAAGCCTTTTAAAACAATTAACTACTCAAACTAATCCATATCGAAACGTAAGCCTAAAGAAATATTATTCTGGTCAATAGCCTGGTCTTTAAAAATGGTTGACAAATCGTATTTAGCGTATATTCCAACATTTCCCCAAGAGATATAAGAACTTAATCCATACACAAAGTTATTGGTATTATAGTCTTTAATTTTATCTTTTTGAAAATCACCATTGACATCATCATACTTTAACTTTTGCATAGATTGTATAACAAACCCTCCATAACCTCCAACGCCAATTTTAAATTTTTTGTAAGTTGAATATCTGAAATAATTATCCTTTTCAATTTTCTTAGAAGGACCAAACTCAAAATGCACAGGGAATACCAAATTGGTTGTTCTAAACTTCGATTTATCTAAATTAAGAGGGAATTCTTCTAAAGTAACAACATCATCTACTTCTTGAAAATACATATTGCCTTTAATATCTAACTTATTCCATTGAAAAGAAACACCATACTTTAAACGAACAGCATTGCTATTATTAAAAATTCTAGTTTTCCAAGCCCATCCTAACTCTACAAAGCCAGAGCCTCCTAGCTTATATGGTGAATCGTTAAGAGATTGTCCTTCAATAATAGCATTATTAAACCCAATGGCAAATACCAAATCGCTGGTTGTACGTCTGTCATATTTTTTAGGCTCAACCCTTATCTGTGGTCCTATATATAAACTCCCAGTATCATACTCATCTGAATCTTTATCTTTTCCTAGAACTATTGTAAATCCCTCTAGATTGGCTCCAGTATCATAAGGGACATTTTCATTTCGCTCTAAAAGAGCAATCCTATTGTCTATAATAGCTACTCTGTTTTCAATATTTAATGCATGTTTTGTAGCCAATTCTCCTTTTAAAGAATCAGCTTCTTCTTGTGTGATTTTGTTATTGTCTAATTGTAAGTCTACAGCCTCTACTTCTGTTTTTAGCAAATCTTTTTCTTGAGTTACTACTTGTTCTTTTTGAGCTTGTAAAGCTTCAATTTTATCTTTATTAGATGTTTCTTGTGCAGAGATTAATTGCACTGATAATGTAAGCACAATAAGTGCTAAATACTTAGTAATTGTTTGCATAACTGTTGTTTTAATTATTGATGAATGTTATTAATCATTACGATGGGCAACTGCAGTTTTTACCCTTTTGTAATTTGTTTTAACTGTTTCGAAAACTTTTGCTCTAAAGGATTCGTCTAAATCTTCTTCAACGTCTTGAAGTAAGGCATTCGCATCTATAGAATAGGTTTTTACTTGAGATTTTTCAGCAATATGTTGCTGAGCTTTACTTAATAGTGAATCAATATTAGTTTCAGTTTTATTGATTTTATCTTGAGTCTCCAAATTAGCTACTTTTATTTCGAATGAAGGAGTTTCAGAGATTGAATTATTTAAAACTTCTTCTGATTCTTCAGTATTTTCTAATTGAGCTAAACTGTTGTTTTTAACCTGATTCTTATTTACTATAACTGCTTCATTTTTAATTTTCTTTGGATTAGTATTTTTTTCTGAAGCCATTATTTCTGTTACATTAGAACCTTCTATTGCGATAGATGTTTCAGGTGTTACAATGTCATTTTCACTTTCAAACACCTCAACTTCTTGAGCTTCTGTTTCTACTAATACTGGCGTTAGATTACTTGTTTCAGAAGTCTTCAAAAACGTATTCACTACAAGAAAAATCCCAATAAAACTAGCGGCAATTCCAAGCCACCAAAATATTTTATTAGAAGACTTATTAGTGTCTTCTACCAACTTTTCTGAAAGCGTACTCCAAGCCTGGCTTGATGGCTGAAGTGTTCTCTCTTCCAGCTTTTCTTTTATGTTTTCTTCAAATTTAATTGGAGCCATAACCTGTTTTGTTTCGTTTATTAATTTGCTCTTGTAGCAGTTTTCTCGCTTTAAATAATTGCGATTTAGAAGTACCTTCGTTTATATCTAAAAGTTCAGCAATTTCAGCATGCTTATAACCTTCAATAGCATACATTACAAAAACCATTTTATAGCCTTCTGGTAAGCCATCTATTAACTGCTGGATTTCGGCAATTTCAATTTGGGTGTTTATCTGATTCGAATAACCGATTGTTTCTTCAATCTTCTCTACAGAAAACTCGATGTGTTTTTGCTGTCTTAAAAAAGAAATAGATTCTCTAACCATGATGCGTCTAATCCAACCTTCAAAACTCCCTTCAGCTTTATAATTTTTAAGATATTTAAACACTTTAAAAAAACCATTTAACATAGCTTCCTCGGCATGCTGAATATCTTTTATATAATATCTACAAACACTCAACATTTTAGGTGCATGCAATTCAAACAAAACGTGTTGTGCTTCACGATTATTTTTTTTTGCTTTTTTAATAAGCACAGACTCGTTTTTGTAGAATTGTATAACTTTCACTTAAAAGGCTTTGTTCTGCTTCTATTTATAAAGACGAAATTATTATATAAATGGTTGCCTCGAGTTACATTTTTTATTGTAAATAATTGAATTTCTAGTTAAGCCAATCCAAAAAATAAACACAACTAATTAATATTCAAGCAAATAAATGTCGTAACCATATCCATTACATAGTTAATAATTAATTCTAATATTTTTAAAAAAGAAATCATAATTTTACCTATCTATATTAAATACACCAAAAATGAATCGTTTTTTACTCATTTGTTTTCTTTTCTGTCTTATTTCATGTAATAAAGATCAAAAAGAACCTCTAAATGTTGAAAACCAATCACCTCTTTTTACGCTTTTAGAAACTGCTAAAACCAAGGTTTTATTTTCGAATAACATTAAAGAAGACGATATTAATAACGCCTTTAAATACGAGTATTTTTATAATGGAGCTGGTGTTTCTATAGGAGATATTAATAACGATGGTTTACCAGATATTTATTTTACTGGAAATATGGTTGAAGACAAGCTATTCTTGAATAAAGGTAATCTAGAATTTGAAGACATCACTGAATCTGCCATTGGAAAACAGCCAAATGGGTGGCACACTGGAACCACATTTGCTGATATAAATAGTGATGGTTTACTAGATATTTATGTTTGTAGAGGTGGTGACATAAAAAATTATGCAGACCAATCTAATCTGCTATATATTAACAATGGGGATTTAACTTTTACAGAACAAGCCAAAAATTTTGGTTTAGACGATAAATCAAATTCTACACAAGCAGCTTTTTTTGATTATGACTTAGATGGGGATTTAGATGCTTATGTTATGAATATTCCTAATGAACTGTTTCAATATTCAAAGGAAGATTATAAGAAAATGTTTGAAACTAATACCAACGTATCTGATCATTTTTACAAAAATGAAGGCGGGAAATTTATTGAAATCTCGAAAAGTTTAGGAATAAATAATCATGCTTTTGGTCTAGGTTTATGTGTTTCAGATATTGATAATAATGGGTATCCTGATATTTATGTTGCAAACGACTATGAAGATCGCGATTATCTATTTATGAATACTAATGGTGTTTTTAAAGAAGAATTAAAACTACGCACTAGACATATTTCAAATTTTGGAATGGGAATAGATATTGCCGATTATAATAATGATAATCATCAAGATATTGTAGAATTAGATATGGCTTATCCATCTCATGAACGTTCAAAAAGAAACATGGCATCCATGTCTATTGAGAAATTTTGGAATACTGTAGCTTCTGGAAATTACTATCAATACATGAGCAACACACTTCAATTAAATAATGGTAATGGGACTTTTAGTGAAATTGGGCTCATGGCAAAAATTGCTAAAACAGATTGGAGTTGGGCTGCACTTTTTGCTGATTTTGATAATGATGGTTATAAAGATTTAGTCGTTACCAACGGACAACTACGTGATTTAAAAGATAGAGATTTTCAGGAAGAGTTAAAACAACAAATTGACACAAAAGGCAAATTATCTATCGACGAGGTCTACTCTTTTGCTCCCTCAAGCGTGCAAAGCAATTATGTTTTTAAGAATAAAGGAGACTTAACATTTCAAGATAACACCAAAGAATGGGGATTTGACAATGAAGTAAATTCAAATGGCATTGCTTATGCCGATTTGGATAATGATGGCGATTTAGACTTGGTGGTAAACAACCTTAACAAAAACGCTTCCATCTACCAAAACAACATAAATGGTAAACAAAATTATATTTCATTTCAATTAAATGGAACTAAAAACAACGCTTTTGCGTATGGAACCAAAGTGAAAATATATACCGAAAAAGGGACTCAAATACAAGAGATTTCTCCAACTAGAGGTTATTTATCATCTGTAGACACGAAACTTCATTTTGGCTTAGGAGGCATTTCTTCCATTCAAAAAGCAGAGATTATTTGGCCAGATAACAAGGCTACAACTTTACCTAATTTGAAAGTTAACCAAACACATCTAATTAGCTATAATGAATCGTCTTTTAATGAATTGAAACAGGATAAAACAATTCCTGTTTTTAAGGACATATCGCAAACTCAACCTTTAAAATATTATCATAAGGAAAATAAATTTAACGATTGGGATAGGGAAATTCTATTACCATATGCACTTTCAAGCCAAGGCCCAGAAATTGCTGTTTCTGATTTAAATAACGATCAGCTAGACGATGTATTTATTGGTGGCTCAAGTGGAAATTTATCTCAAGTTATGTATCAAAATCCTGATGGTACTTTTATCTCTTCTAAAAACAACTTTTTTTCAGAAGACATTTTAAGCGAAGACATTGGAGCTTTATTTTTTGATGCTGATAATGATGGAGATAAAGATTTATACGTTTGTAGTGGTGGAAACGAATTTAACAAAAATGCAAAAGCACTTCAAGATAGACTATACTTGAATGATGGAAATGGTCAATTTAAAAAGAGCCTAAAAGCATTACCCGAAATGATTTCCAGTACCAAAATTGTTGTTTCTGGAGATTTAGATAATGATGGTGATTTAGATTTGTTTGTTGGTGGAAGGTTAACTCCAGGAGAATACCCAAAAGCGTCACGTAGCTATATATTAAGAAATGATAATGGAAAGTTTACTAATATTACTGAGCAAATGTCAAAAGACCTTTTATTACCAGGAATGATTACTGGAGCCGAATTTACTGATGTAAATAATGATAAGAAATTAGACTTAATATTAGTTGGCGAATGGATGGGCTTTACACAGTTTATTAATAATGGGGAAACATTCTCTAAAAAGGAAGTAGATGTTTCTACTGAAGGTATCTGGTTTAGTTTAACTTCTGGAGATATTGATAATGATGGAGATATTGATTTTGTAGCTGGTAATTTAGGGGCTAATTCAAAATTTAAAGCCTCTTTAGAAAAACCATTTAATATTTACGGAAACGATTTTGATGAAAATGGTAGTTTTGATTTAGTTTTAAGTGCTTATGAAGGTGACACAAACTATCCTGTAAGAGGAAAAGAATGCTCATCTCAGCAAATTCCATCTCTTTCAGAAAAATTTCCTTCTTACAAATCTTTTGCAGAATCTGACATGAAACAATTATATGGCAGAAAACTAGATGAAGCTTTACATTTAACAGCAAGACATTTAAAATCTTCTGTTTTTATAAATGATGGGAAAGGGAATTTCGACATGATTACTTTACCAAACGAAGCACAGTTTTCTCCATTAATGGAAATCTTCTTAGATGATATAGATGGAGATAAAAATTTAGACATTATTGCTGCAGGAAATTTATATGAAGCCGAAGTCGAAACCATTCGGTATGATGCTGGAAGAGGCGTTTTCTTATTAGGAAATGGCAAAGGAAACTTTAATGCTATAACACCTGAAGAATCAGGTTTCTTTGCTTGGAATAATGTAAAATCTATGGCAAGAATTACCTTAGCAAATAAAAAAGGATATATTTTAGGAGTTAATAAAAATGTGCCTCAAATTTTGATATATAAATAAAAACCATTCACTAATTAATTCATAAACTATAATGTTAATGAAAAAACCACATTTCTTGTTTTGTTTTATAATGTTAACCCTTATTAGTAATTGTAAAAATGATGATGACATTCTAATTCCTGAAGAAGAGGAAGAAGAAATAGTTTTAACCGATAACATTGAAGTTTATGATGCTGATTCTGTAGAAAATAGCCTTGTTTTAGCTATTGAAAATGGTGGAACTGAAGCTTATTTACTTAATAAAAGTGGTAATAGAGTCTACGAATGGACTTTTGACACACGTTTAGGAAATGATCTAGAATTACTTCCAGACGGAAAATTAATAGGCATGTTTAAAGCTGAAAACCCAAGCATTAATTTTGGTGGTTATGGTGGCGTTATAAAAATTATAAATATAGATGGAACTATCAATTGGGAATACACCTATTCTTCTACAGAGTATCTTGCTCATCATGATGTCGAAATGCTTCCAAATGGAAATGTCTTGTTCTTAGCTTGGGAAAAAGTAAGTGCTGTAGATGCGCAACAACAAGGAATAGACACAACTGTAGATATATATCCAGAAACCCTTATAGAAGTTAATCCAACTACTAACCAAATTGTTTGGAAATGGAATAGTTTTGATCACTTAATACAAGACCAATTTCCAAGCCTTCCTAATTTTGGCTCAGTAAATAATAATCCAAATCTATTGAATTTAAATTATTTTATGTTAGATAATGGAGATATTATGCATGCCAATGGTATTGATTATGATGAACAGGAAGATATTATCTATATGAGTGTAAACTACTATAGTGAAGTTTGGGTTATAGACCATAGTACAACCACGTTAGAAGCATCAACTCATATGGGTGGAAATTACAATAAAGGTGGTGACCTTATTTATAGATTTGGAAATCCTGAAGCATATAATAACACATTGGGAGATCGCTTATTTTTCAACAATCATTTCCCAAATTTATTAGAAGACAATGTTCCTGGAGAAGGAAATATATTAGTGTTTGTAAATGGCAGTAACACAACACAATCTACTGTATATGAATTAGAGATACCAGAGACTTTAAACTTATTACCGAACTCCAATAATGAGCCACAATTAGTTTGGAGTTTTACAGATCCTGAACTCCAGTATGCTAGAGTTTGTGGTGCAGTTAGATTAAACAATGGTAATACTTTAATTTGCGAAGGCGATTATGGCTTTTGGGAAGTGACTCCTTCAAATGAAATAGCTTGGAAATACTCAAGTTTAAATACGGCTCAATTTTGGAGATGTTATGGTTATCAATTTGATGATCCTGAGATTTTGACTCTAGATATTGATACAAACTGAAGAAATTCTAACAAAATATTATATGCAAACATTTAAATATCAAGTTGGTGATTATTTTTTAAAATAATTCTATTATCTTGTAACCAAACTAATAAACTAAACAATTATGAAAAAAATTACTTTACTAATTATTTTATGTCTAACAGTCAATTTTACATTTTCGCAAGTATTATTCGAAGATGACTTTGATGGTTCTGGACCTGGATTAGCTGGTTGGACATTAGTCGATAATGATGGGCTTACACCAAATGCGGCTGTAGCTCAATTTACTGATGCTTGGATTGAAGCAGACGATTTTGATAATGCTGGAGACGTAGTAGCTATGAGCACCTCTTGGTATAGTCCTGCTGGGACAGCTGATGACTGGATGATTACTCCAGCAATAAATTTAACAAGTGATGCCATATTATCTTGGGAAGAAGAAGCTCAAGATGCAAATTATCCTGATGGTTATGAGGTTAGATTATCTACACAAACAACAGCACTTGCAGATTTTACAAATGTGTTATTTACTGCAGCAACTGGATCTCCTGCTGTTTGGGCACCTCAAAGTGCTGATTTATCTGCCTATACAGGAGAAACTGTATATATTGCATGGAGAAATAATTCTACAGACCAGTTCGTTTTAATGATAAACAATGTATTAGTAGAAATACCTGCTGCATTTGATGCTTCAATTACTGTTCCTGCTGCTGCTCAAGATCAATATACACAAATTCCTCTTGAACAAATTGCTCCTTTAGGAACAGATGCAACTATTGAAAATATAGGTGGACCAATTACAAATGCAATAGCTACAGTTACAATAACAGATGGTTCTGGAACAGTCTACACAGAAGATAGTGCTCCATTTGCAATTGCAGCTGGTGCTAATCAGGCAGTTAATTTTACAGGCTACACACCAACAATGGCTGACACTTATACAACTACTTTTACTGTAACTATGGATGAAACCGACGGTATTCCTAGTAATAATACAGTTATGAAAACTACTGAAGTTACGACAAATACATACGCAAGAGATGATGATACTCCAAGTGGTACATTAGGTATTGGCGCAAATAATGGTGGTTATTTAGGTCAACAATACGACATATTAGAAACAGAAGATATTCTATCTGTAACTTTCGCAATTGGAAATGCTAGTGGTGCATTAACAGGTCTTAATGTTAGGGCTACTGTTTGGGACATGGTTGGTGGAGTACCAAGTACTATTATTGCACAAACAGATCAAATAACAGTTACTGCAGTAGAAAACGATATGTATACAGCTGCTATTACTGGAGGCCCTTTTACTTTAGCACCAGGTCAATATCTTGTTGCTGTTGAAGAACCTGATGCTGCAGGTGGCATGCCTACCGATGAAAATGTTCAGGTTGTTACAACTACAGCAATTTATACTCCTGGAGCAACTTGGGTTAACTGGCCAACAAACCCAAATGGAGCTTGGTCAAATAGTGAAGATTTTGCTTTTGAAATAGCATATTTAATTCGTCCAAACTTCCAAGATGAAAATTTAGGTATTGAGAATAATGCAATAGAGAATTTCACTATTGGTTTATTCCCTAATCCTGCTAGTAACGTAGTTACAATTAGCAATCCTAATCAAGTAAATTTACTTGAAGCTAGAATAATTGATGTTACTGGTCGTGTTATTAAAACAATCGATTTGAGTAGCAACTTAGACTCTGAAAGAAGACTTGATGTTTCTTCACTTAGTCCTGCTAATTATTTTGTAACTATAAAAAGTAGTCAAGGAGAAGTAACTAAGCAATTAATTATTAAATAATACATCTTAGTATAAATTATAAAGCCAGTAACTAATTATAGTTACTGGCTTTTTTTGTTTAAATACATGCTATTTATATCATTACTTCTTTCTATCAATAACATAATTTACCATTAACTCGAGAGAATTTCTATATTTAGATTCTGGATAAAACTGCAATATTTGAAGCGCTTCTTCTTGAAATTCTTTCATTTTAGATACTGCATAATCTAATCCTCCTTTTGTTTTTACATAATCTATTACTTCAGCTACTCGTTTTTTATCTCTATTGTGGTTTTTAATAGAATTAATAAGCCATCGTTTATCTTTTTTATCTGCTTGGTTTAACACATATATTAAAGGTAAGGTCATTTTTTGTTCTTTAATGTCGATTCCAGTTGGTTTACCTATAGCTTCGTTACCATAATCGAATAAATCGTCTTTAATTTGAAAAGCCATTCCTATTAGTTCGCCAAACTTTCTCATGCGTTCTACATG
>DFBO01000220.1 GCA_002366675.1 Flavobacteriaceae bacterium UBA3078 | reverse complement strand
TTGTATAAATCTAAAAGGAATATTGAAGATGAAGAATAATATAAAAGTAGAACGTGCAATACACAATATTACGCAGGCAAAATTAGCTGAAATAATTGGTGTTAGTAGACAAACAATTAATGCTATGGAGTTAAACAAGTATGTTCCATCAACGGTTTTGGCTTTAAAAATTTCTGAAATATTTAAAAAGCCTGTTAACCAAATTTTCTTTTTAGATGATTTAGATTGATTAAGTTTAGAGGTATTAAAGTAAACCTTTAGATTTAAAATTGTAATTACAAATCCTGAAAAATTGGAACTTTTTTGAAGATACTCTGTAATTAAAAATAGTAATAAATTTTATTTATATTTGGAAATGTAATAAAAGTTACATAAATAATATATACGAAATTTAAATCTACTTACTATGAAAACAAAATTACTTTTACTATCATTTTTAATGTTGTTAACTATTGCAACAGGTTATTCACAAACATCTGCTAATACAGCTGGTATTGCAGTGCAAGGTATAGCACGTGACGCTAATAATACAGCACGTATAAATACAAGTGTTAGTTTAGCTTTTGAAATCTATTATTTGAGTAACTCAAATAAGGCAGTTCCAATTTATTCTGAAAACGTAACCTTACAAACTGATGCTTTTGGTGTGTTTTCGCATGTAGTTGATCCTGGAGCAACAAACAATGCAGTTATTGCAAACAATCAGGCATATATAAAAATAAGTGAAGGGGCAACTATCATTTCTGATGAAAAGTTAAAGCATGTACCTTATGCAATTGCTGCTAATAATGGTGTTCCAACAGGCTCTATCATGCCTTTTGTTGGTACTACAGCTCCTCCAGGTTGGGTGTTATGTGATGGACGTGCACTTACTACTATTCCAGGGTCTCAACCTTTACGAGATTTGTTAGGTTCTAACAACACTCCTAATCTTCAAGCTATGTTTTTAAGAGGAACTGGTAGTCAAACTATTTTCAGAGGAACTTTTGCAGGACCAAGTTTAAATCAGCCACAAGAAGATGATAATAGAAACCATGCGCACTATGTTAATTTAAATACTAATTCAGCAGGGAATCATCAACATAATATTAATTTTAACACTATTCCTACCTCTTTTGATGCTCCAAATGGAAGACGACCTTTTATGGATGTTGATAATGTTGATGGAGTTGCAGCATATACAGTTGTTAGACAAACTAGACCAGCAGGAGATCATTCCCACAACGCTCAGGGTTGGTCAGGGGGATCAGGTACAGAATCCAGACCATTAAACTACGGTGTAAACTATATCATTAAATTATAAAGGATATAATTATGAGAAAAATTCTACTAATTTTGATGGGTTTTCTGGCAACAGGGCTGTGGGCGCAAAATAACGGCGCCAGACTCACCACAGCATCGCAAACCATACAGAGTCAAGGGTACACAATACAAGTAGGTGTTCCTTTTCTAGGTCAAAATCTAAACGAAACCGACCGTGCTACAAACCCTTTAGATATTCGCTTTCCGTGGGATGTTTTGTATTTGTTCAATACGTTTGCAGAAGAATCTTTTGATGTATCTAAAGGTTATTTTGGTGATAAGGTTTTGATTAATTGGACAATAAGAAACAATATAAATCTTATTAAAAATATAAAAATTTACAGAAGAGAGTATACTGAGAACAATGCAAATGAATTTGAGCTTATTGGAAATACCTCAGCTATTACTACACAATACGAAGATTTATACGTAGAAGGTGGTGTTTTGTACGAATATAAAGTTGTTGCAGATGGGGTAAGTGCTATTGAAAGTTTATACGATACTTATATTACAGGTATTGGATATAGAAATCCAACTGCGGTGGTAACAGGTAACGTAAGTTATAAAGGAGGAAATCCTGTAAAAGATGTTACAGTTATTGCAAGTTCAGATGGTAGTGGAGTAAACGGAGGAAGCTCGTTAGCTATTCCTGAAACAGGTGAAGTGAAAATTGAGGCACTAAACAATCCAATTTTAAATGAAGTTACTTTTCAGGCATGGGTAAAGCCAGCACAACCTTTCATAAATGATACAGGAACACACATAGATTTAGTTCAATTAGCCAATTTAGATAGTAATTTTATTGATGTAAGCATTAACTTATTAGAGACTTCCAAGGTTTTAGTTGTAATAATTGATGGTAATGAATATAGATTGGAGAATTATATTCCATCAGGAAAATTAAATACTAGAGGCGATGATATTTTAATTCCAGTAAGTGAATTTAACACCAATTTTGTCCATTTTTCAGTACTTATGAAAGATGGTGAAACACCAAAATTATTTATCAATGGTAGAGAAATAACAACTGAATATGCAGTAATAACCAACGATAAATTAATTGATGTTGATGAAACCTATACAGCACCTTATTTTGCAGTTACAGTGCCTTCAGGAATAACTACACTTAGTTTAGGAGGTATAGAAACCCAATGGAACGACTTATATATTGGTGGTGGTAATGCAGTTTTAATTGATGAAATTAGAGTTTGGAATGCCCATCTAGAACCAGAACGTATTAGAACAGATTATACAAGATATATAAGTGGTAATGATTCGAGACTAGTATCCTATTTAAGTGCCAATGAAAAAGTTGGAGCTTATGCATACGATTTATCTAGAAATGGGTTTAATTATAATAATAACCACGGAGAATTATGGAATACCCAAACACCAAGTTCTAATAAAGTATTGTGGGCTATCGGAACTGGAAATCACCCAACTTCAGACCAGTTAGGAATTTTAGGGGTTACTGATATTAATGGAAATTATGAGATAACTGCCATTCCATATTCTGGAACTGGTGAATCATTTAATATTACACCTTTGTATGGTGTTCATCAATTTGAACCTAGTCAACAATTGGTGTTTTTAGGAGAAGGATCTGAAGTGGTAAATAGTGTTGATTTTGTAGATATATCTTCTTTTAGCTTTAAAGGTAAAGTATTTTATGATACACGTGGTGTTTTTAAATCTTTTGTAGAGGTAAATAGTAATGATGACTCGCCAAACTTTTCGGGGTTAACTGATGGAGATGAGTATGTAACTTGGTCTAA
>DFBO01000038.1 GCA_002366675.1 Flavobacteriaceae bacterium UBA3078 | reverse complement strand
TTTGTAAAAAAGATTTCATGAATATATCAGTAGTTATACCACTACTTAATGAACAAGACTCATTAAACGAATTACATGATTGGATTGCTAGTGTTATGCTATCCAATCATTTTTCTTATGAAATTATTTTTATTGATGATGGTAGTACAGATGATTCTTGGAAAACAATAAATCAATTAACTAATAAAGATGCTAATGTAAAAGGTATTCGGTTTCTGAAAAATTTTGGTAAATCGCAAGCTTTACATGCAGGATTTGATAAGGCTCAAGGCGATGTTATTATAACCATGGATGCAGATCTTCAAGATAATCCTGAAGAAATCCCAGAACTTTATAACATGATTGTTTCAGAAAACTACGACATGGTTTCTGGTTGGAAAAAGAAACGATTCGATTCCGTTATTTCTAAAAACCTTCCATCAAAATTATTCAATTACGCAGCACGAAAAACTTCAGGTGTTAAACTTCATGATTTTAATTGTGGCTTAAAATCTTACCACAAAAATGTAGTTAAAAATATTGATGTGAATGGAGAAATGCATAGATACATTCCTGTTTTAGCTAAAAATGCTGGTTTTTCTAATATTGGAGAAAAAGTAGTACAACATCAAGCAAGAAAATATGGTGTTACTAAATTTGGAATAGATCGATTTATTCATGGTTTTTTAGATTTAATCACTATCTGGTTTTTATCACGCTTCGGCAGAAGACCAATGCATTTATTTGGCGCATTAGGTGTTTTAATGCTCGCCATTGGTTTTGCGTTTTCAACATATTTAGGTGTCGATAAACTTTTCTTAAACCCTTCAGGACGATTAATTACCGAACGTCCACAATTTTACATAGCATTAGTAACCATGATAATTGGAACCCAATTTTTTGTTGCTGGATTCTTAGGCGAAATTATCTTAAGAACCAAGCAAGACAAAAAGCGTTACCTTATTAAAGACGAATTAAATTTATAAAAGTCGAAACTAATTAATAGTAATTTCAACCTATCTTTTTTGAATTACTTATTTTTGCATCACATTTTTTTAAAACATGATACACATTGAACCTGAATTATTAGATAGAGTAAACACTTGGTTAACTCCTGCTTTTGACAATGATACACAAGCATATATAAAAAATTTAATTGCTACAAATCCAAAAGAACTTAAAGAAAGTTTTTATAAAAATCTAGAGTTTGGAACTGGTGGTATGCGTGGTGTTATGGGAATTGGCACCAACAGAATTAACAAATATACCCTTGGAAAAAACACTCAAGGAATAAGTAATTATCTCCACCAATCCTTTCCAAACGAAACCATTAAAGTAGCTATTGCTTTCGACTGTAGACATAATAGTAAATCGCTAGCTAAAATAGTAGCTAACGTATTTTCAGCAAATAATATCCAAGTATTTTTATTTGAAGATTTACGTCCTACTCCAGAATTATCTTTTGCACTAAAACATTTAGGCTGCCAATGTGGTATTGTTTTAACAGCATCTCATAATCCACCAGAATACAATGGTTACAAAGTATATTGGCAAGATGGTGGACAATTAGTTCCACCTCAAGATTCGGAAATAATAAACGAAATTAACAACTTAAATTATTCTGAAATTAAATTTGAAGCTAACAAAAGCTTAATTCAATATATAGGAAAAGATGTAGATGATGTCTTTATAAAAGCATCCATAAAAAACGGTAGTTTTAATACACCTCAACAAGCTAAAGATAATTTAAATATTGTATTTACATCTTTACATGGAACCTCAATTACTATCATTCCTGAAACTCTAAAACAAGCTGGCTATAATAACGTGAATATTGTTGAAGAACAAGCCGAACCGAATGGCGATTTTCCAACGGTTGCTTCACCAAACCCAGAAGAACCAGCAGCTTTAAAAATGGCTTTAGATTTAGCTAATACAGTTCAAGGAGATATTGTAATTGGCACAGATCCAGATAGTGATAGAATTGGAATAGCTGTTAGAGATTTTAATGGGAATATGATATTGCTAAATGGAAATCAAGCCATGTTAATGATGACTGATTTCTTACTAAAACAATGGCAATCTCAAGGAAAAATTAAAGGAAATCAATTTATTGGCACGACCATCGTTTCTACACCAATGATGAATGTTCTTGCTAAAGCCTATAATGTAGAATGTAAGATTGGTTTAACAGGATTTAAGTGGATTGCCAAAATGATTAAAGACTTCCCGCAACTAGATTTTGTTGGTGGTGGAGAAGAAAGTTTCGGATTTATGGTAGGCGATTTTGTTAGAGATAAAGATGCTGTAACAGCATCACTACTTGCATGCGAAATTGCAGCGCAAGCCAAAGCTAATGGAAGTTCACTTTATAACGAATTAATCAAACTTTATGTATCTCATGGCCTTTATAAAGAACGCTTAATTTCGTTAACAAAGAAAGGAATTGAAGGTGCTCAAGAAATTAAACAGATGATGATTGATTTCAGAAAAGAACCACTTACTATTATCAATAATTCTAAAGTTATTAAAATTGAAGATTATCAAAGTTCCATATCAAAAAATCCTATTTCTGGAACCGAAGAAGCTATTTTTATACCAAAATCTAATGTATTAATTTATTATACTGAAGATGGAAGCCAAATAGCTTTACGTCCAAGTGGAACCGAACCAAAAATTAAGTTCTATATTAGCGTAAATACAACGCTAGACAATGTGACAGATTTTGAAACAACGGAACAAAAATTGGAAAGCCTTATTAATACTATCATTAAGGATATGCAACTTGAATAAATGAAAAAAATAATAAATCAACTTTGGCCGTTTATTAAACAGTTTAAAAAGCACGTTTTTTTAAATGTCTTTTTTAATTTATTATATGCACTATTTAGTGCCTTAGCTTTCATTTCTCTTATACCTATGTTAAATGTTTTATTCGATAAAACATCTGTTATAACTAAAGCTCCTGTTTGGAATGGTATTAAAGGCATAAAAACCTATGGCGAGCAACTTTTAAATTATAAAGTCAGTAATTATTTAGAAGATGGAAATGCGCAAATGGCTTTGGTTATTGTAATTTCCTTAGTTATATCTACATTCTTACTTAAAAATCTATTTGGTTATTTTTCAATGCAACATATGATGTATCTTAAAAATGGGGTTCTAAACAATCTAAGAAAAGATATGTACAAAAAAATCATCGAGCTTCCTTTAAGTTTTTATTCAAAAAGACAAAAAGGTGATGTCATGGCTCGAATTCTTGGTGATATCAATGAAATGCAAAATTCATTCTTTATCGTTTTAGAACTTATAGTAAGAGAGCCTGCAACCATTATATTCTCTTTAATTTTCATGTTTACTTTTAGCTGGAAATTAACGCTATTTGTATTACTTTTTATACCTGTTGCAGGACTTTTAATATCTAGATTAGGAAAAAGTTTAAAAAGTAATTCATTGAAAGCTCAACAAGAATCAGGGAAATTAATTTCCATTGTAGAGGAATCTTTGACTGGGCTAAAAATTGTTAAAAGTTATAATGCAGAAAATATTTTCAAAGATACATTTACTAATTCAGCAAACAGAATACTAAGACTTTCAAATAAAATTGGTCTAAAAAACAATCTTGCAGGTCCAGTCAGTGAAGTTTTGGGTATTACTACTATTGCCGTTTTATTATGGTATGGTGGTCAACTGGTACTAATAGATAAAATTATTGAAGGCACAGATTTTTTAGCATTTATGGGACTATCTTATGCTATACTAACTCCTGCAAAAGCTATAAGTAAAGCTTCTTATAAAGTTAAAAATGGCATGGCAGCTGCAGATCGTGTTTTTGAAATTTTACACGAACAAGATACTATGGCAGATATACCTAATGCCATAACATTAAAAGATTTTAATGATGAATTGTCTGTTAATAACATTTCCTTTAAATACGATGACGAACCTGTCCTAAAAAACTTTAGTATAAAAGTTCCTAAAGGAAAAACAGTTGCTCTTGTTGGTCAATCTGGAAGTGGAAAAAGTACTATTGCAAACCTTGTGACAAGGTTTTACGATATCAATGATGGAAGTATTACTGTAGACGGAAATAATATTAAGGATGTCACTAAAAAATCTTTAAGAGATTTAATGGGTTTAGTAACACAAGATTCCATACTTTTTAACGATACTATAAAAAACAATATATTAATAGGTAAACCAGACGCTACTGAAGAAGAAGTGATGGATGCATTAAAAATTGCCAACGCTTGGGAATTTGTTAAAGATTTACCTAAAGGTATTGAAACAAATGTTGGAGATGCAGGGAATAATTTCTCAGGAGGGCAAAAACAACGTTTAAGTATTGCTAGAGCTGTATTAAAAAACCCTCCAATCATGATTTTAGATGAGGCAACTTCTGCACTTGATACAGAAAGCGAACGTTTAGTGCAAATTGCTTTAGAGAATATGATGAAAAACAGAACTTCTATAGTGATCGCTCATAGATTATCTACAATCCAAAATGCAGATCAAATTATTGTCATGCAAAAAGGAGAAATTGTGGAACAAGGTGCACACCAAGAATTGTTAGACAGAAACAGCATGTATAAAAAACTTGTAGATATGCAAAGTTTTGATTCATAGAACTTAAACCCTAATAAATTAAAAAAGGACAACACTTTCATGTTGTCCTTTTTTGCTATTGTTAGACTTGGGGGAAACTAACAACTAAGTAGGTCGGTATATGTAAACATAAAACAAATTCTAATATAAAACAAATAAAAACTGTTATTCATCGAGCTAATAGTGTAGTTCATCGATGTTTTTAATTTTAAAAAATTGATTTTCAATTATTTATATATTTAACATTTTTTTACATTAAACTTTTAGTAAATTATAGTGTCCAATACTAAAATATGCACGTGACTGAGGAATTAAATCTTTTACAACAACTAAAATCTAGAGACAAAAGTGAAAGCGCGTTTCGAGAGTTAGTAACTCTGTATAAAGAACGTTTATATTGGCATATAAGAAATATTGTAAAATCTCATGACGATGCAGACGATGTGCTCCAAAACACCTTTATAAAAGTCTATAAAAACATAGACGGTTTTAATGGAGATAGCAAACTTTATTCCTGGATGTACAGAATTGCAACTAACGAATCTTTAACTTTTATAAAAAAAAGGGCTAGACAGATGCATATTTCAAATGAAGAAGTAAATCAATTAGCTATAAATAATCTTGAAGCAGATATTTATTTTGATGGAGATGTTATTCAACTTAAATTACAAAAGGCCATTTCAACCTTACCCGAAAAACAACAATTGGTATTTAATATGAAATATTTTCAAGAAATAACTTATAAAAATATGTCTGAAATATTGGAAACCAGTGAAGGAGCTTTAAAAGCATCTTACCATATAGCAGTAAAAAAAGTTGAAAGCTATCTAAATAACAATTAAACCTATTAAACAAAAAAGTGTCTAATAATTGAAATGAAAAAGAACAAGTTACATCAAATAAAGAATTCAGGGTTTAAAACTCCAGAAGATTATTTTTCTAATTTAGAAGAAACGATTCTTACTCAAATTAATCTAGAAGAAAAAGTAACAAGAACAGGACATAAAACTCCTGAAAATTATTTTGAATCTCTTGAAGATAGAATCATTCCTCGAATATCAAAAAATCAAGAATCGAAAGTCATTTCTTTAGTTTCAAAAAGAACTATTATTGCTATTACAAGTATTGCAGCTGCAATTGCTTTACTTTTTAATCTCGTTGTTTTTGACAATAGCATCTCTTTTGATGGTATTGAAACTGAAACTTTAGAAAACTATGTTTTATCCCAAGAGTTTGAAACTTTAGATTTAGAAGCTGAAATTATTGAAGATATTGACATCTCATCATTTATTTCAGATGAAGCAATAAGCGATGCTTCCCTTGAAAATTATTTACTCAACACATCAGATTTAGAAGATTTTATATCTGAATAATATCATATTACAAATGAAAAAAAACATCTTATTAATCGTTTTAATATTCTTGGGCATAACAGGTTTCGCTCAAGACAAGCACGAAAGAATTAAAGCACTTAAAATAGCTTACATTACAGAACAACTAGATTTAACAAAAGCTGAAGCTGAAAAATTTTGGCCTGTTTACAATAAATTTGAAGAAGATAAAAATGCTTTAAGAAGTGATGGACATAGAGATAAAAAAGAGATCGATTTTAAAAAATTAACTGAAGCTGAAGCTAATGCCATGCTGGTAGAAATGAAAGCACTAAACAGTAGAAGGAACGAAATCTACACCAATCTTATTACTGATTTACAAAAAATTATTTCTGCAAAAAAAATTGTTCAACTTAAAAAAGCTGAAGACGACTTTAAACAAAAAATGTTTGAAGAATATAGAAAAAGACATCGTCCTGAAGGAAAACCAAGACCATAAAAAAAGGAGCCAATTGGCTCCTTTTTTTTATTTAAAAGTTAATTTACTTATTCTTCCATAACCAGAAGCGTAAGCCACACTATCGTTTAAAAAACGTAACGTATAAAACCCTTCTTTACTTAATTCTTTCCAAGTATAACCTCCATCGTTACTATAATCAACACCTTTATACCCAACAGTAACAAGTTCTTTACCTTGCCTCTGAGGAATATATTGTACGCAACTTCTATAACCTGGAGTTTGTCCTTCTGCAACTAATTGCCAAGTTTTTCCACCATCTTTAGTAATTATTTTATTAGCCTCATTAGCATCAGGCTTAGTATAATCTCCACCAATAGCATAACCGTTTAATGCATCATAAAAATGGATTGAATAAATGCCTTCTGTTTCTTTATTATTCATTATTGGTGTTTGTATAGCATCCCAAGACAAACCTTTATCTTTGGAATAATAAACTCTTCCAGTGGTAGTAGCTACCCAAGCATTCTCTCCAACTATAGTTATATTCGTATTACTAGCTGCAAAAGCACCTTCTCCATCTATGCCTTTTGGCAAATCGCTACAAGAAATTTTATTCCAAGTGTTTCCACCATCTCTGGTTATTATAATTCCAAGACAATCGTCTGTTGTATCTCCAATAGCAATCCCTTCTTTATCATTCCAAAATGCCATAGCATCGTAAAAAACTTTTGGATGTTCTTCTAGGTAAACTAAATCCATATTTCCTAGATCTCCTGTTTTAAATAGTAAGGCTGGATTAGCTACACTTAACATAAAGAAATCAGTTGATGTATGTGCAATAGATCTAAATTCAAGTTGCAAAGAATCATACTCTTGTTTAGATATCTGCCAACTTTTTTTATTAGGATTATATAAACCATAAGCACCATTGTTTGCAGCAAAAGCTAGACTTTTATCATTCAAAATATCAATGGCTCGTATACTTAATAAAGAATCTTCAAGAATGTTTTCAATTTCAATAGAATCAAAATTTCTTGGAATAAAAGTCTCTTTTTCTTCACAAGAAATCAATAATCCACAACATATAATAAAACAAATAAGGGTTCTCATTTTATAAATTTTTGAGGAAAGATAAGTCTATTCGTCTAAATAATAAAAACATTCGTGAATTCGAGGCAATTAACGTAACTTTGCACGCTTATAAAATTAAAATGAGATTACACAGGAATTTATGTTTTGCAACTGTCGATGGTTTATTACAAATCTTTAATGAAGGCTTTTATGCAGATAAAGTTATCCAACAATTATTAAAACGAGACAAACGTTGGGGAGCGAGAGATCGTGCTTTTGTAGCTGAAACCACTTACGATATAGTACGTTGGAAACGTCTATATGCTGAGATTGCAGATGTAAAAGAACCTTTTAGCCGCGACGATATTTGGCGCATATTTGCCGTTTGGGCAACTCTAAGAGGTATTAAATTACCTGATTGGACATATTTTGAAAATACACCTACAAGAAAAATCAAAGGTCGTTTTGACGAGCTTTCCAAAATTAGAAAATACAAAGAGTCTATTCCAGATTGGTTAGACGATTTAGGAGAAAAAGAACTTGGAAAAACAGTTTGGACAAAAGAAATAGCTGCTTTAAACGAACAAGCAGATGTTGTTTTAAGAGTAAACACGCTTAAAACTACAAAAGAAAAACTTCAATCAGAATTATTTGATTTAGAAATAGATACCGAATTTATAAAGGGTTACCCAAACGCTTTAAAATTAAAAGAACGTGCAAACGTCTTTACTTCTGAAGCTTTCCAAAATGGTCATTTTGAAGTTCAAGATGCATCTTCGCAATTAGTAGCCGAATTTTTAAATGTAGAACCTGGAATGCGTGTTGTAGACACTTGTGCTGGAGCTGGTGGTAAAGCTTTGCATTTGGCTTCTCTTATGGAAAACAAGGGTCAGATTATTGCACTAGACATTTACGCTAATAAATTAAAAGAATTAAAACGTAGAGCCAAACGTAATGGTGCACATAATATAGAACCAAGACATATAGATTCAACTAAAGTTATAAAAAAACTATATGATAAAGCAGATCGCGTTTTAATTGATGCTCCTTGCTCAGGAATTGGTGTATTGCGTAGAAATCCAGATGCTAAATGGAAATTACAACCCGATTTTATAGAAAAAATTAAAAAAACACAACAGGATATTCTTAAACAATATTCTAGAATGGTAAAAACTGGAGGACAACTTGTTTATGCAACATGCTCAGTTTTACCTTCTGAAAACCAAGAACAAGTTGATAAATTTTTAACATCAGATGAAGGAAAAGATTTTACCTTTGTAAAAGATAATAAAGTCTTATCACATAAAACTAGTTTTGATGGATTTTACATGGCCTTATTAGAAAAGAAAAAATAAAAACGAATGAAGTATCTATACACCTTATTATTATTAATAGTTTCAACCACAACCTTTGCACAAATTCCAGCTGGTTATTACAATTCAGCTACAGGAACTGGTTATACATTAAAAACACAATTGCATAACATTATTGACAACCATAATGATCAAGGCTATAATGCTATGGATGGTTTTATTTCCACCTATGAGCGTGATTATTATTACGACTCAAATGGAAGTTCAACAATTTTAGATATTTATTCTGAAATTCCTAACGATGGTAATAATACACCTAACGACCCTTATAGTTACACACCAACTACTGATGAATGTGGTAATTATAACAGTGAAGGTGATTGTTATAACAAAGAACATGTTATTCCTCAATCAGTTTTTAATGACGCTACTCCAATGCGAAGTGATGCTCATATCCTCATGCCAACTGATGGTCGTGTCAACGGATTTAGAAGCAACTATCCTTTTGGAAGAGTTGATGATAATAATTTAGCATCTCAAAGTGGTATTACAAATCCAACCTTAAATGGATCTAAACTAGGTGGAAACTTAAATTCTGGTTATTCTGCAGGATATACATCTACTGTATTTGAACCAATTGATGAGTTTAAAGGTGATATTGCACGTATTTACTTTTACTTTGCAACACGCTATGAAAACCAAATTGATAATTGGGGAGCTTATGCTATGTTCGATGGTAGTTCAGACAGAGCACTTGACGACCCATTTTTAAATATCCTTGTTACTTGGCATAATAATGACCCAGTCTCTCAAAAAGAGATTGATAGAAATAATAACATTTATTACAATCATCAAACTAACAGAAATCCGTTTGTCGATCATCCAGAATGGGTTGCTTTAATTTGGAATACAACTCCTGATACTGAATCTCCAACTGACCCAACAAATCTTGTAGCTTCAAATCCTACAGATGTTTCAATTGACTTAGATTGGACAGCTTCTACAGATAATATTGCTGTAGCTTCTTATGATATATATGTGGATGGAACAAACAGTTACAATTCAACTACAAATTCATTCACAGTTACTGGTTTGAATGCAGATACCGAATATTGCTTTACAATAAAGGCAAAAGATGCGACTGGAAATGAATCTGGATTTAGCAATCAAGCCTGCGAAACTACAACTGATAATGGTGTTGGCGTAAATTGTTTGGCAGAAACTTTTGAAAACATTCCTGCTAATGATGGTGGTTATCAAACAAGAAACTGGACTGGAGATGATGGTGGAGATTGGGTAGCTACAGATGCAAGAACAGATCAAACCATAACAAACAGAGCTATTACTATTAGAAATGGTAGTCTAACAGCCCCTCAAGCTACTGGAGGTATTGGCGCATTAACTGTAACTACAAAACGTGTCTTTGGAGGCTCAGGTGGAACGTTCAATTTAAAAGTAAATGGTAATGTTGTTGGAACGATACCTTATGGCGATCAAGATGTTTCTCAAACTACCACGATTCCAAATATCAATATTGAAGATAACGTATCTATTGTTATAGATGGGAATAGTGTAACAAGTAATAGAGTTGTTTTTGACGATTTATCTTGGACTTGTTTTACCAACTTAAATATCAATGATTATCAATTAAATGAGATATCAATATATCCAAACCCAGTGTCTAACATCTTGAATATTCACTTCAA
>DFBO01000106.1:16756-22356 GCA_002366675.1 Flavobacteriaceae bacterium UBA3078 | reverse complement strand
ATGGAAATTTTAGATTCTTCCAATTACAATCCAGATTATCCAAAATATTCTGTGATTGAGCAAGATCCTATTGCTGGAGAAAAAGTAAAAGAAGACCGAAAAATATATTTAACTCTTAATCCTTCTGGCTTTAGAAAAGTATTAGTTCCAGATTTAAAGGAGCGTACGTTTAGGCAAGCCAAGCCAACTCTAGAGGCTTTAGGCTTTGAGGTAGGTGAATTAACCTATATAGATAATATTGCAAAAGATATGGTTTTAGATATGCGTTTTAACGGAAAAGCCATTAAATCTGGCGATATGCTTCCAAAGACTTCTAAAATTGATTTGGTTTTAGGAAATGGTACTAGAACAACTTCAGATTAAATATGGCAGACTTTACACCTGAGCAGGAGAGTGACGACGAATTATTTGAACACCATGCATTTACTGCAGATAAAGGTCAACAGCCTCTTAGAATAGATAAATATTTAATGAATTTTATTGAGAATGCCACTCGTAATAAAATTCAAGCAGCTGCAAAAAGTGGGAATATTTATGTGAATGATGTTCAAGTGAAATCGAATTATAAGGTAAAACCATTCGATAATATTCGTGTGCTTTTCGAACATCCTCCTTATGAAAACCTGCTAACACCAGAGAATATACCGTTGGATATTGTTTACGAAGACGACGACCTTTTAATAGTTAACAAAGAGCCAGGAATGGTTGTTCACCCTGGACATGGTAATTATTCTGGAACTTTAATAAATGCTTTGATTTATCATTTCGATAATCTGCCTAACAATTCCAGTAATCGTCCAGGTTTGGTACATAGAATCGATAAAGATACAAGTGGACTTTTAGTAGTAGCTAAAAACGAAGAAGCCATGACGCATCTCTCAAAACAGTTTTTCGATAAAACTAGTGAGCGTGAATATGTGGCTATAGTTTGGGGAAACATGGATGAAGATGAAGGGACTATTGAAGGCAATATTGGTCGTCATCCAAAAAACAGATTACAGAATACGGTCTTCTTTGGAGAAGATGAAGACAAAGGCAAGCCAGCAGTCACGCATTATAAAGTTATAGAACGTTTAGGGTATGTTACATTAGTGTCTTGCAAATTAGAAACAGGACGTACACACCAAATACGTGTGCACATGAAGCATATTGGACATACCTTGTTTAACGATGAACGTTATGGTGGTGAACGCATTTTAAAAGGAACAACTTTTACCAAATACAAGCAGTTTGTAGATAATTGTTTTAAAGTTTTACCAAGACAAGCACTACATGCAAAAACATTAGGCTTTAAGCATCCAAAAACTGGAAAATTCATGAGCTTTAATACTGAGATTCCAGAAGATATGCAACAATGTATTGAAAAGTGGAGACATTATGTGAAGCATCAGGAGATGTAAACTTGGTAATTGAATAAAGAAAATCCATGAAGTAAGCATAAAAACTTTATTTTATTAACTTCACCATAACAATTTCCATTCGTTATTTTAGTGATTTATCCGTAACTTTGAATCTATAAGTTAACTATAAAGAGATTCCTGATTTCACAGGAAGTTTGCATATGAAGCTAGTTTTATCACCAGCAAAATCACTCGATTTTGAAAGTAAATTACCAACTACAAAAACATCTGAAGGACAGTTTTTATCTGAGTCCGAACGCATTAATAAATTACTAAAAAAGAAATCTGTCAACAGTTTATCGAAGTTGATGAGTATTTCTCAAGCATTAGGTCAACTTAATTATGAGCGTAATCAAGATTGGCAATTACCTTTTACAAAAGATAATGCCAGGCCAGCAGTTTATGCTTTTAATGGTGATGTTTACAGAGGTTTAGATGTCTATACTTTAGATGCTAAAAAAATAGATACGTTACAAGATACAGTAAGAATTCTTTCAGGATTGTATGGTGTTTTAAAACCATTGGATTTAATGCAAGCCTATAGATTGGAAATGGGAACAAAACTTTCTGTTGGAAGAAATAAAAACCTATATGAATTCTGGAAGAAGAAAGTTACCAAAGCCTTAAACGAAGAATTGGAAGACAACGAACTCTTTTTAAATTTAGCTAGCAATGAGTATTTTAAGGCCATAGATACAAAAACATTGAAAGTGCCAGTTATCAATATCGATTTTAAAGAACTTAAAAATGGCGAGTATAAAACCATTGGTATTTTTGCAAAATTAGCAAGAGGCTTAATGGCTAGATATATTATAGATACTAATGCCAAAACCTTAGAAGATATTAAAGGGTTTAATTTAGAAAACTACAGATTTCATGAGCAACTCTCCAAAGAAAACAGTTTGGTCTTTACAAGATAACAAGCGTAACGAAGAACAAAGAAGTGCTTTTAAACCTACTGGTAAAAAACCAAAAAGCAAAACCTTAAAATATGTTTTGACTTCTGTTTTAGTCTTGTTGGTAATGAGTTTTTTGCTTATTCAAATTTATGAAGAAGATTTAGAAACCTGCATAACAGATACGTTCTGCATTAACTCAAATGAAGATATTCTGTTATATACCATGTATGTATTTGTAAATATAAGTATTGTTATTTTGTCGATAGTTGGGGCCTATTCAATTGGTAAGAGACTAGCTAATTATATTAAGATTTAGGAGTTGCTTTTTTATTCACATTTAACAGATCTTCTAAACTTGGACGTTTTTTAATTCGTGGAGTCTGACACCAAAAGTACCACGATGTATTTTTCCTCTTTTAGTTTTTTTATCCACTTTTCCCATAGTTTTGTGTATTTTGTTGAATATATAAAACACAAAAAATAAGCTTACAAATCAAGAGATTCATGTTCAAACATCAGCATCCATACAAACCATTCATTCCAGAACATGCAACCAAATTAATAGTTGGCACCTTACCACCTCCAAGATTTAGTATTGGAGAATTAAAACCTGCAGATGTCAATTTTTGTTATGGAAGTAGTGATGGGCAACTATGGAAAATTCTAGATGCCTTGTTTCAGCTGAAATTAAAATATGAAACTACAGAAATAGCCATCATTCAACGAAAACAATTTCTAATCAGTAGAAAAATTGGTATTTGCGATATTGTAGAATCTGCAGAACGTGAGAAAATTGATGCTTCAGACTTAGGCATGCAAAACATTGTGTTAAGAGATTTAGTTGGTTATTTAAAAAAACACCCAAAAGTGGATACCTTACTATTTACAGGAGGAAACAGTAAAAATGGTCCTGAATATTTTTTTAGAAGACATTTAAAAGATTATAATTTGAAACTTGAATTAGTGTCTAATGAAGTTCCAAGAATACATCAATTCGAATTATGTCATTTAGAATGTCATTCAGAGCGAAGCGAAGAATCTAAACAAGAAAACATATTTTCATCCCAAAACAAACGTATCATAAAAACCATTTCCTTAACTGCACCTTCAGGAGCAGCTAATAGAGCAGTAGGTAGCATGCCATTATACAAACAGCTAAAACAGAAAAACCCAAAGTTTAATACTCTAGATTTTAGAATGATGCAATATCGCGAGTTTTTTTAAAGGACTTTAATTAATTGCGTCGTAGTGTAATAAAGCTCAAAAAATTATTCCTCTTTATAAACATTAAAGGAAATTCCCATGCCATAATTACTTAATCCAGCAGATAATAAACTGGAATCGTCAATATTTCCTTTTTTAAATTGAGTCCATTGATTTTTATCTACAAACACACGTTTTATAAAGGTGTTATTTGCTGATATCTGATCCGTAAATGGGAGTAGAGGTCTAAAATTGGTTGGAATCTTTACGGTACCTTCTCTGCTTTTAATTTCTTTATATTTTTTATTTGGCAGTAGTTTCCCGGCTTTGTCTGTATAGCCTAAAACTTGAATAGATATAAATAACCCTGTTTTCGGCATAAATACATCATTTGAAGAAACATCTAAATGATATTCGTCCCCATCTTTTTCAGTGACTCTAAAAATAATATTTTCATAAATTAGAGGCTTTCCAGGAAAACCATTATTATTTTCATAAATATTCACCTTAAATAGAGTCGAAAACGGCTTCTTTTCTGCATTCGATTTATTTCTTTTTTTCCAATCTATGGACTCTAAAGCAATAGGTAGATGTACTTTGGTTAGTTTTTTTAATTTGTCGTCTGGATTGTTAAAAAGGACAGCAATTTCAGATTCTATAGTTGGTAACCAGCATTTATAATAATCATCATCTAAATATGGTTTAAGCTTCTCTTCTTTAAATTTTCTATCAATTTTAACTCTAATTACAACTTCGTCTAACTTATCTATATGTGGTTCTAACTCAATTTTCTCTGGTAAGTTTACAGTTGCTATACTTAAATCTTTAAATCCTAAAGCAGAGACAAAAATCGAATCTATATTTGGATACATTTTTTCGGTAAAAAGAAATTTGCCTTCATCGTCTGCAAAAACACCTTGTCCATTTCCAAAAGATATTGTAGCATAAGACACAGGATGTCTAGTCTCAGAATCAATAATTGTTGTCTGTGAAGAACCAGAAAAAGAAAAAAGTATTAAAAATAAATAGATTGATTGTTTAAACATAGTTTGAATGAATCAAAAATTTGTTGAACTCTAAAGATACTAAAACTAAAAGAGCAAATAAAAAATCCTACTAATTATAAAAATTAGTAGGATTGATTCTCGTGTTACAAATAATAAGTTACTCTTTGTCTAAATCTTTAGTCATTTTAAAACCTAAGAATAAACCTGCTCCTGCCATAAAGAAAATAACTGCAGGATAAACAGCTTCTTCATCTAAAGAAGTAAAGTCATCTAGTAAAGAAGCGATAAACACTCCTAGCCCAATTCCCATTAATAATAAAGCAAGATTTAGAATAAGTACTTTCCAGATTGGAGCTGTACTTTGCTTGCCTTTCATAAAAATACTTGCATCTGCACCTTTCTCTATAAGTGCTAAGCGTTCTTTATTCCTTGTTGAAAAGAATAAATAAAATACTCCAAAAATTGCTCCAAATATAATTGGAATGATAATTAATTCTGATCCCATAACTGTTTGTTTTTAATTGATTAATTTTAATGTGTTCATAGCTTATGACGATGCTTTTTATATTATGGTTACAACTTTTTCGAAATATTTTTATTTTTTATCTGTAACCACAGACACTTTATTGTCGTCTAAAACACAAATGACCATCGAAAAAGACCAATACCAAATCAATCAAGTACTTGAAGGGAATACAAATGCCTTTAGTGTTCTGGTTGACCAATATAAAGACTTGGTTTTTACTTTAGCTCTACGAATGCTTAAAAACAGGGAAGAAGCTGAAGAAGTTAGTCAAGATACATTTATAAAAGTCTTTAAGTCTTTAGAGAAATTTAAAGGCGATTCTAAATTTTCAACATGGATTTATAAGGTGACATATAATACCTGTTTAGATAGATTAAAGAAGAATAAAAGACAACAACAAGTTGTGTCTATAGATGAGTTTACTGAAAAGCATGTAAAAACTATAGATAATGCTCTGGATAATATGGTTAAAGGAGAGCGTTTGAAAGCTATTCAAGATTGTATAAATTTGTTACCAAATGATGATGGCTTTTTATTAACTCTTTATTATTTTGAAGAGCAATCT
>DFBO01000106.1:0-16710 GCA_002366675.1 Flavobacteriaceae bacterium UBA3078 | reverse complement strand
AGCAGACAGAAGCTTGCTAGTATTTTAAAAGAAAGATTAGAACCAGAAATGATAGAACATTATGAAAGAGAAAGAAAATAAAAAAATGGATGTATTGATTGAAGATGTGATGAAACAAACTGAGTTAGAATCACCTTCATTAAATTTCACATCAAATGTGATGCAGCAAATTCTAGCTGATTCTAAAAGTTCTGCAACCGTTTATAAACCATTAATTACTAAAACCGGTTGGGTTGGTCTGTTTTTAAGTGTTTTGGCTTTAGTCCTTTATATAGTAGTTTCTGGAGATTCACAAAATAGCGAATGGTTTAATGCTATAGATTTTAGTGTACTCACTAAATTCAATCTAACTAATTTATTTTCAGGAATAAAATTATCAAACACAACGTTGTACGCCTTTATCTTATTTGGTGGAATGATTTGTGTACAAATTCCGTTACTTAAAAATTATTTCGATAAAAGACTAAACATGTAAGTCTGTTTAAAAATATTAACAACCAAACACCAAACACCAAACACCAACCTAATACCAGCGTTTTTTCTTCTTTTTTGAAGCTTTACTTTTTCTACCTTTTTTATGTTTACTTGTTGACTGATTAGATTTATGAATTTCAGCCTTTGCTTTAGGATCTAATGGATAAGGATGATTTTCTTCAACAGGAATCTGGACCTGTAATAATTGCTGAATGGTTTTTACATAAGCTTTTTCGTCTGCACCACAAAAAGAATAAGACATACCAGAATTTCCTGCACGACCAGTTCTACCAATTCTATGTACATAAGTTTCTGGTATGTTAGGTAAATCGAAATTAATTACAGCATCTAGTTCGTTGATATCTATTCCACGAGCAGCCACATCTGTTGCAATAAGAATATTTACTTGCCCACTTTTAAATTTCTTTAAAGCTGTTTGTCTATCAGTTTGCGATTTATCTCCATGAAGAGTTTCAACCTGATAGCCGTTTTTAATTAAAGTTTGTTCTAATTTATCGACACCAAATTTAGTACGTCTAAAAATTAAAATACTACCTTTAATTTCGTTTCGTAATAAATGCAAACACAACTCAATTTTGTTGCGTTTTGGAACATAGTATAAAACCTGACCAATATTGTTTGCAGTAGATAAAGTTGTTTGGATCTCAATTCGTTCAGGGTTATTTAAGATTGTATTGGCAAGTTGCTCAACTTTAAAAGGCATAGTTGCCGAAAATAATAGAATTTGTTTTTGTTTTGGACAAAGGTTTGCTATATACTTTACATCGTCAATAAAACCCATATCAAGCATTAAATCTGCTTCATCTAGAACTAAAACTTCAACGTCCTCTAGATTAATGACGTCTTGTTTTTGTAAATCGATTAACCTTCCAGGTGTTGCAACTAAAATATCTACACCTTTAGTCAATACATCAATTTGAGGTTCTATAGAAGTACCACCAAAAATAACAGTAGCTCTTAAATTGGTATGTCTGCCATAAGCTTTAAAATTATTACCAATTTGAAGTGCTAACTCTCGTGTAGGACTTACTATAAGTGCTTTTATTTTTTTACCACCTTTTGGCGCATCTTGATTTTCGAATAACAACTGCAAAATGGGTAAAGCAAAAGCAGCAGTTTTTCCGGTTCCAGTTTGTGCCGAAGTAATAACGTCTTTTTTAGCTAATACAAAAGGAATGGTTTTTTGTTGAACTAGAGTAGGAGTGAAATAGCCTTGCTCTTCAATGGCTTTTAAAAGCGGATTTATAAGTTGTAAGTCTTTAAATGACATGCTAATATATTTGCGACAAAGATAGTTGAATTTTCAAGGATATAATTTGAGAAAGATACATTTCATAATATTAGTAATCCTTAATTTATAAATGCCACAGAAAAAAAATTTAAAAAAAGATAATTCTATATGGTGGCTTAAAAATTAATTATAAATTTGTCCCTTCAAAATGAGAAAAAATCGCAAGCATAGCATTTGTAAGATGAATTGGAAATTTCCCAAAGGCTAGAGCGTACTATATATTTAAAATATTTTAAAAGCGTTCTACTAAAAAGTAAGAACGCTTTTTTTATGGTCAAAAAAATAAAAAAAAATGAACACATTTAAGTTGAAATCAATGCGAAATATTATTAAGAATATGCATAAACATATGTTTAAGAATATATCAACCTATCAAAGAGAATAAATTAGCCTATTTAATAATTTTAAATCCTTTGATTATCATGAAAATCAAAGGATTTTTTTTTTACAACAAATCATGAAAAATAAAATAACACTCATATTAAAAAAAGACATTTTACTTAAAGAGTTAAAAAGCTATACTTGGGTTTTTGCAGGTTCTGTATTACTATCTATTGCTTATGTCATTTTAATAATACCTCACAATATTGTTCCTGGAGGAATTTTAGGTTTAAGTATTGTGGTAAATAAGTTAACAGGATTATCTATAGGGCTTTTAGCTTTAATGATTAATATTCCATTGTTATTATGGGGAACCAAAGTATTAGGTCTTAAAACTGGTATAAAAACAGCTTTTTCAATGATTTTGGTGTCGTTCTATATAGATGTGTTTTCGGCTTTCCTGAAAAACAAGGTTGTTGTTGAAGATGTATTGGTGTCATCTGTATTTGGTGGTGTTATTATTGGTTTAGCTGTTTCTATTGTTATGAATGCAGGAGCAACTACAGGTGGAAACGACATTTTAGTTAGGATTTTAGCAACAAAAATTAAATTGCCATACAATCAATTAATTCTAATTATTGATGGTATTGTTATTTTTCTAGGTATTTTGGTTTTTGAAGATTTTACTATGGCAGCTTATAGTATTATTGCCATTATAGCTATAAGTAAGACTATTGAGTATTACATAAAAAAGTCGTTGAAAAACATGACTATATTAGTTTTTTCATCAAAAAACTTATTAATTCAGGAATCTATTTTAGAGAATAAAAAACATACTGAAGGTGTATTGAAACTGATTTATTATGATGCTAACGGAAAACTAATTTTAATTACCAAAAACACTAAGAAATTAGAAAAGGTAAAAGAGTTTATCTATAAAATAGATCCAAATGCTACTATTTCTGTTTTAGAATCTAATAGTGTTGTTAGTTAATTAAAAATTGTATTTTAATAATATCAAGAAGCTACCTATATTTTAGGTAGCTTTTTTATTTCCGATAAGTAAAACCTTACTTTCGGACAATGAAACTGTTCTTTAGCACATAACCAATTGATTTACTGGTTAATAAATCCGTATAGTTAAATATTTCTCAAAAGCTGATCCTTATCTTGAATGGGTTTAATTTATCCGTTTATTATCACTTGTGAAATATTTCATTTTACATTGCAACAATTACAAATTGTTTTGTTAATCGTCATAATTCTAATTGGTTTTTTTAAAACACTTTTGATGAAATTTAGATTTATAACAAAAAATGGAGTGGTAATTAAGCTCTTAATTTATAATTGAATAAAAAAGCACTTTGATATTTACAAAGTGCTTTTTTTATCTATTTAGAATGCTGAATATTTTCAGCATGACAATTATTTAATCATGTCGTAACTACGCTTTATAAAGTTAGTCAGTTCTTCCCCTTTTAAAAGTCCTTGAGACAATCTGGCTAAGTCTAAACTTTGGTTTATTAAACGTTCTTGTTTCTTTTTAGTTTTTGTTGAAAGAATATCGTTAACCAATTCAGAATTGGTGTTCACAACCAGATTATACATCTCTGGCATGTTACCCATTCCAAACATACCTCCACCACCAGTTTGTTGCATCTCTTTCATTCTACGCATAAATTCTGGTTGCGTAATCATAAATGGTGTGGCATTGCTGTCCATAGTTTCTAATTGTACAGAGAATTTTTCAGCAGGAATTACTTCTTTTAAAAGCGTTTCAAGTTCTGTTTTTTGTTCGTCTGTTAATTTAGAAATTTTAGTATCTTCTTTTTTAATTAAATTATCGACATGGTCTGCATCTACACGAGCAAACGTGATATTCTCTTTAGTAGATTCTAGTTTTTGCATTAAATGACTCACAATAGGAGAATCTAATAACAACACCTCGTAACCTTTATCTTTTGCAGCTTGAATATAACTGTGTTGCGTATCTTCGTTTGAAGCATAAAGAATCACTAATTTATCGTCTTTATCTGTCTGATTTGCTTTTATTTTATTGAATAATTCTTCATAAGTATAGAATTTTCCATCAACAGTTGGATATAATGCAAAAGCATCAGCTTTTTCAAAGAATTTATCTTCAGAAAGCATTCCATATTCAATCACTATTTTAATATCGTTCCATTTAGCTTCAAAATCCTCACGATTGTTATTAAATAACGATTTTAATTTATCAGCTACTTTTCTTGTAATGTAAGATGAAATCTTTTTAACAGCTCCATCTGCTTGTAAGTAAGAACGAGAAACGTTTAACGGAATATCTGGCGAATCGATAACACCACGTAACATGGTTAAAAATTCTGGAACAATACCTTCTACATTATCGGTTACAAAAACCTGATTTTGGTATAATTGAATTTTATCCTTCTGAATATTTAAATCATTGGTCATCTTAGGGAAATACAAGATTCCATTTAAGTTAAACGGATAATCAACATTTAAATGAATGTGAAATAATGGCTCTTCAAACTGCATTGGATACAATTCTCTATAGAAACTTTTATAATTTTCATCTTCTAAATCTGTTGGTTGTTTTGTCCAAGCTGGATTTGGATTATTGATGATGTTATCTACAGTAATTTGTTTGTGTGGTTCAGTTGTTTCTTTACCATCTTTATCTTTAGTTGTTTTAGGAGTAAAGTCTGGATCGTTTACTTCTTTTGTTCCAAATTTAATTGGAATAGGCATAAACTTGTTATACTTAGTAAGTAAACTGTTTATGCGAGCTTCTTCTAAAAATTCTGTAGAATCTTCAGCTATATGAAGAATGATTTCCGTTCCTCTTTCTGTTTTATCGTGAGGCTCTAAAGTAAATTCTGGACTCCCATCGCAAATCCAATGTGCAGCAGGTTCATCTTTAAAAGATTTGGTGATAATTTCTACTTTATCTGCAACCATAAAGGCTGAATAAAAACCAAGACCAAAATGACCTATAATTCCAGAGTCTTTTTCAGAATCTTTGTACTTATCTAAAAACTCTTCAGCTCCTGAAAATGCAATTTGATTGATGTATTTTTCTACCTCTTCTGCACTCATGCCTAGACCTTGATCAATAATATGAAGTTTTTTTCCTTCTTTATCGATTTTAATTTCAATTTGTGGGTTTCCGTATTCCACCTTTGCATCACCAATACTTGTCAGGTGTTTTAGTTTTGATGTGGCATCTGTAGCATTACTAATCAATTCACGTAAAAAGATTTCGTGATCGCTGTATAAGAATTTTTTAATGAGAGGAAAGATGTTTTCAATTGATACATTAATGTTTCCTTTTGTCATGATATATGTGTTTTAAATTTTTAATATTATTGATTACTTGATAGTCAAAAAAAATACCAAGGATGATAATATGACAAACTGACACAATAAAACAAAAGACCACCAAATTGGTGGTCTTTTAATTTCAATAAAGGAGTTTCTATTAATTTGTTGCTTCAGATTTTTCAGGTCTGTTTTTTACATTATCTTCTAACCATTGATCTTGTTCCCAGAGCATGTTAAAAAAAGATAACTTTTTATGAAATTCACTTTTAAAATTGATTTTATTAAGAATACTATATTTAATGATTAAATTGCAACACTGTTTTGAATGTATAAAAATTGATTTATGTATAACTCGAAAATTATTGGTTTAGGGAAGTATGTTCCTGATAATGTTGTTACAAATGATGATCTGTCAAAAATGATGGACACTAATGATGCATGGATTCAAGAACGAACAGGTATTCAGGAAAGACGCTGGGTAAAACCAGGTTCTGGAGATACCACATCTGTTATGGGAATTAAAGCAGCTAAAATTGCTATAGAACGTTCTGGAATTGATAAAGATGATATAGATTTTATAGTGTTTGCAACTTTAAGTCCAGATATGTATTTTCCTGGACCAGGAGTGCAGGTGCAACATGCTCTTGATATTAAGACAGTTGGAGCATTAGATGTAAGGAACCAATGTTCAGGTTTTATATATGCGATTTCTGTAGCAGATAATTTTATTAAAACTGGTATGTATAAAAACGTACTAGTTATTGGTAGTGAATTACATTCTCATGGTCTAGACAAAACAGATAGAGGCAGAGGTGTTTCGGTTATTTTTGGAGATGGAGCAGGAGCAGCAGTTTTAACTAGAGAAGAAGATACAAGTAAAGGAATTTTGTCTACACACTTACATTCTCAAGGAGAGCATGCAGAAGAATTAGTGCTTATTGCTCCAGGAATGGGAAAACGTTGGATTAATGATATTCTTGCTGATAATAATCCAGAAGATGAAAGTTATTTCCCTTATATGAATGGTCAATTTGTGTTTAAAAACGCAGTAGTTCGATTTAGTGAAGTAATAAATGAAGGTTTGCAAAAAAACAATTTGAAAGTTGATGATATTGATATGCTTATTCCTCATCAAGCTAATTTGAGAATAGCACAATTTATTCAAAGGAAATTTAAGTTATCAGATAAGCAAGTATTCAATAATATCCAGAAATACGGAAATACTACAGCAGCTTCAATACCAATTGCTTTAACTGAAGCTTGGGAAGAAGGTAAAGTGAAAGAAGGTGATACTGTTGTATTGGCTGCATTTGGAAGTGGTTTTACTTGGGGATCTGTTATTATAAAATGGTAACTATTTCAGTATTTTATTAATGAAATTAAAAAACTCCAAAACTATACAATTTCGGAGTTTCTCGTTATTAACCAATTTTAAATAACACTAACCATAAAAAAAATTCTTATAGTTATTTATTAATTAAAAACTTATCACTTATAATATTAGACGTACAAAATGTGTTTTTATTTCATTAATTAACATTTTTAACTATCATTTAACAGATATAATTAAAAACCCGAAGCATTTGCTTCGGGTTTTTTCAATTTAATAGTCGGACTTAACACTAACCATCAACTATTATGTTGACTATTAAATATAATATATTTTTTGAAGCTAAGTTTTGTGTTTAATATAGAGACGCTTATTTTTGAAAATTGTTACTTTTTTCAACACTACTTAACAACACTTTAACACATGAGTAAGAAAACATTGGTGTTTGGAGCATCATTAAAGCCTGATAGATACTCTAATATGGCTTTAAGAAAATTAGTAAACTATAAACATGAAACTGTTGCTTTTGGTATGAGATTTGGAGAAGAAGCTGGAGTTGTTATAGATACAGAATTAAAGCAATACGAAGCTTTAGATACGGTTACTTTATATGTAAACTCAAAAAGACAATCAGCATTTTATAATTATTTAGTTTCTTTAAAACCAAAACGAATTATTTTTAATCCAGGAACTGAAAACCCTGAATTTTACAACATTCTAAAAGAAAATAATATATTTTTTGAGGTAGCCTGTACTTTAGTTTTGCTTTCTACGAATCAGTACTAATCCTAAGAAAGTTAAAAACCCATTTAAGATTAGTATAAAGAACCCAAATTCAAAACCAAACCAGATTGAACTATTCACACTTATTATATAAGATAAAATAGGAGATAGGATAGCAATTACAGGAACCAGTTTGTCTTTTACTTGCCATTTTGTAAATAACCCAAACGCATAAAGCCCTAATAATGGCCCATAAGTATAGCCAGCAAAAACAAATAATTTAGCTATTACACTTTCGTCTTTAATTAGGTATTTGAATGAGATAATTACCAGAATTAAAATAAGAGAGAATAAAATATGAATCTGTTTTCTTTTGGCTATTTGCGCTTTTTCGTCCAGCTTTTTTTCAATATCTAAAATATCTATACTAAAAGAGGTTGTTAATGCTGTTAAGGCACTATCTGCACTACTGTAAGCAGCAGCTATTAGTCCAATTAGAAAAAACACGAAAACACCAATGCCTAAGTGGTTTTTGGCTAGTAAAGGAAACAAGTCATCTTTATGAGCATCTATACCATTTTGCTGTGCATAAACAGTTAATAATAATCCCAAACTTAAAAATATAAAGTTGACAATAGTCAGAACAATAGTAAACCAAAACATGTTCTTTTGCGCATCTTTTAAGGTTTTACAAGTCAGGTTTTTTTGCATCATGTCTTGGTCTAAACCAGTCATAACAATGGCTATAAAAGCACCTGAAATAAACTGTTTCCAGAAGTAATTACTAGATTTAAAATCGTCAAAAAAGAAGGTCTTAGACATGTCGCTGTCTAAAACAAACCCTAAAACATTACCGCCATTTAAACCTAATTCATCACTAACAAAATAAATAGCAACACCAACTGCAATGAGCATAAAAAGCGTTTGTAAAGTGTCTGTCCAGACTATAGTTTTTATGCCAGACTTAAAAGTATAGAGCCAGATAAGTAACACTGTTATAACAACTGTTTGCCAAAAGGCAATGCCAATTTCATCAAAAATAATAATTTGTAACACATTAGCAACTAGAAACAATCTAAAACTGGCTCCTACAATTCTTGATAATAAGAAAAATGACGCACCAGTTTTATAAGAATAATTACCAAACCGTTCATCAAGGTAAGTATATATAGATGTTAAATTAAGTTTGTAATATAGAGGGAGTAAAACTGTTCCAATAACAAAATAACCAACTATATAGCCTAAAACCACTTGCATATAGCTAAACTGAGATGCTTCAATCCAACCAGGAACAGAAATAAACGTCACGCCTGAGAGCGAGGCTCCAATCATACCAAAAGCAACTACAAACCAAGGTGATTGTTTGTTTCCTTTAAAAAAAGCATCATTACCTGATTTTTTTCCAGTGAAATAGGAAATTAAAACAAGTACAACAAAATAGGATAAGATGAGAAGGATTATTTGAGTAGCATTCATATAGATGGTTTCAAGTGTCCAAATTAAACTTATTATGGTTCAAATTCAAAATTTTTGTTTGTGAAGCGTCTATAATAAAAAGAATTACTCAAAATTAGCGTAATTTGTCACTAAATAGTAAATTCGCAAACATGGAATTTTCCTCAAAATTATTAGAAAAAGCAGTCAACGAAATGGCGCAATTACCAGGAATTGGTAAGCGTACTGCCTTGCGATTGGTACTGCATTTATTAAGGCAACCTGAAGGACAAACACTTCAATTAGCCAAGGCTTTAGAAGTTATGAGGACAGATATTAAATTCTGTAAAAGTTGTAATAATATTAGCGATAAAGAAGTTTGCGAAATTTGCTCTAATCCTCATAGAACAAGTGAGGTTATTTGTGTTGTTGAAGATATTCGTGATGTTATGGCAATCGAAAACACAAGTTCTTTTAGAGGTTTGTATCATGTTTTAGGTGGAAAAATTTCGCCTATGGATGGTATTGGTCCAAACGAATTAAATATTCAGCCTCTAGTTAATAAGGTAAAAGAAGGTCATGTTAAAGAGCTTATTTTTGCTTTAGGTTCTACTATGGAAGGAGATACCACTAATTTCTATATTTATAAACAAATTCAAGGTTGTAATGTGACAACTTCTACAATAGCAAGAGGAATTTCGGTTGGAAACGAATTAGAATATACAGACGAAATTACTTTAGGAAGAAGCATTATAAATCGTATTCCATTTGAAGCTTCTTTAAAATCTTGATATCCATTATTTGAAACTATCCATCATCATATTAAACTATAATGTAAAGCACTTTCTTGAACTTTGTTTAAGGAGTGTTGAAGCTGCTATTTCTAATATTGATGCCGAAATTATAGTGGTTGATAACAACTCTCCAGATGTAAGTTGTAGCATGGTTAAGCAACTATTCCCAAATGTTAAGCTCATTGAAAACAAAACAAACGATGGTTTTTCAAAAGGAAATAATAAAGGAGTAAAACAAGCAAAAGGTGAATATATCTGTATATTAAATCCTGATACAGTTGTTGCTGAAGATACTTTTGAGATACTATTAAAATTTGCTGACTCTAAATCAGACTTAGGAATTTTAGGTTGCAAGTTAATTGATGGTAAAGGACAGTTTTTGCCTGAAAGTAAACGGAATGTTCCTACACCAATAGTGTCTATAAAGAAAGTTTTAGGATTTAGTAAATCTTATTATGCAACACAATTAAATAAAGATGAAGATGGCAAAGTTGCCATACTTGTTGGTGCTTTTATGCTTATTAAAAAAAGTGTCTATCAAGACGTTGGTGGTTTTGATGAAGATTATTTTATGTATGGCGAAGATTTAGATTTATCTTACAAAGTTCTAAAAGCAGGACATCAAAATTATTATTGTTCTCAAACAACGGTTGTTCATTTTAAAGGCGAAAGCACTTTAAAAGATAGAACCTATGCCAAACGATTTAATGGCTCTATGCAATTGTTTTTTGATAAACATTTTAAAGCCAATTGGCTCTTCAATATATTAATTTGGTTTGGAATTAAAATCGTTTCTATTTTTCCTAAAAATGAAGAAGGAACTTCTAAAAATGTAAAAGCGTATGTGTTGGTATCTAATAATGATGCGCATGACATTCAAAATAAATTGGATAAAACCCTGACTTTACAAACATCAGTTACAAGTTACCTTCCACATGTTGAATATATTTTAGACATCGATTTTTTAGGCTTTAAAAAAGCGATAGGAATAATCTCAAAAAACAAACAGAAACCTTCAAGTACATTTAAATTTTTGCTTCAAAAATCAAGCGTTATTATTGGTAGCAACAGTTCTAAAAGTAGAGGAGAAGTCATTTATATAAAAAATAATTAATTAAGGAAACTGTAATAGATTCAATGATTTTTCATTAATTTTGCAGTCATAATTTAAAAAAAAAGCATTCCATTACAGATATGGCAAAATTTGAATTAAAGCTTCCAAAAATGGGTGAAAGTGTTGCAGAGGCAACCATTACTTCTTGGTTAAAAGAAGTAGGAGATACCATAGAAGCAGACGAGGCAGTTTTAGAAATTGCAACAGATAAAGTAGATAGCGAAGTACCTAGTGAAGTTGATGGTGTATTAGTTGAAAAACTATTCAATGTAGACGATGTGGTTCAAGTAGGACAAGTTATTGCTGTTATTGAAACTGAAGGTGGTGGTGGTGTTGAAGTTACTGCACCTAAGGCTGAGCCAGCACAAGTTGCTGAACAAGCTGTTGTTGCTCAAGTAGCACAAACGGTTGAAGTTGCAAAAGAAACTGTGATTTCTGTTAGCTCTACAGAAGATAGATTCTATTCGCCTTTAGTTAAAAATATTGCTAAAAAAGAAGGTGTTACTCAAGCAGAATTAGATACCCTTGCTGGAACTGGAAAAGATGGTCGTGTAACTAAAAATGATATCCTTGCTCATTTGGAGTCAAGAGGTAATAAAAAGGTTGTCACTTCGAGCGCAGTCGAGAAGTCTCAAGCAACTCCTGCCAAAACAGAGAAACCTACTCCTCCTCATGCAGTTGCGAGTGGAGACGACGAGATTATAGAAATGACCAGAATGGGCAAAATTATTGCACATCACATGGTTGAGTCGGTTCAAACTTCAGCTCACGTACAAAGTTTTATTGAGGCAGATGTAACTAAAATATGGAATTGGCGTAAAAAAGTAAAAGATGATTTTGCAAAACGTGAAGGTGAAAATTTAACCTTTACACCAATCTTTATGGAAGCGATTGCAAAAGCATTACGCGATTTCCCAATGATGAATATTTCTCTTCAAGGAGATACTATTGTAAAGAAAAAACATATCAATTTAGGTATGGCTGCAGCTTTAGGCGATGGAAACTTAATTGTTCCTGTTATTAAAGATGCTGACCAGCTTAATTTAGTTGGAATGACTAAAAAGGTAAACGATTTAGCAAACAGAGCTAGATTAAACCAATTGAAACCAGACGATATTCAAGGAGGAACTTATACAGTAACCAATGTTGGTACTTTTGGTAGCATCATGGGAACGCCAATTATCAATCAACCACAAGTAGGTATTTTAGCTCTTGGAGCTATTAGAAAAGTACCAGCAGTTGTAGAAACTCCTGAAGGCGATTTTATAGGGATCCGTTACAGAATGTTCTTATCTCATTCTTACGACCACAGAGTTGTAAATGGAGCTCTTGGAGGCCAATTTGTAAAAGCCGTAAAAGATTATTTAGAAGCTTGGGATTCTAATAGAGAAATCTAACAAATTCCTGCGAATTTGTCATTTAGAGCATAGCGAAGAATCTCATATAAAAACAGAAAAGCACAATCCTAAAATTGTGCTTTTTTGTTTTCATCCATTTATCATATAAATATTTCTATTTTTTTATGTGTTGCTAATGTCAAGATATAAATCCGTTTTAATACTGAAATAAGTTTAATACATATTATTTGCATTATCAGTTAAACGAAGTTCTGCTAATTATCTTTTAAAGCCCAATTTCATCAATTTGTTTTAGGTGATAGATAGCCGTTTTTATTTATTCTCATTATCTTTGCCTAAAATTATAAGTTATGCAACTTAATCTTACAAAACCTATCTGTTTTTTCGATTTGGAAACCACTGGAATTAACATTTCTAAAGACAGAATAGTAGAAATTTCTATCCTAAAAGTTTATCCAGATGGAAAGGAAGAAAACTACACGCGTTTGGTAAATCCTACCATTCCTATTCCTGCAGAAGTAATAGATATTCATGGAATCTCAGATGAAGATGTTGCAGATAAACCAACTTTTAGTGAGTTGGCTAAAGAGATTCATAACATGATTAAGGATTCAGATTTAGGAGGTTTTAATTCCAATAGATTCGATATCCCACTTTTAGCTGAAGAAATGCTTCGTGCTGACATCGATTTTGACATGAAAAACAGATTGTCTGTAGACGTTCAAACTATTTTTCATAAAATGGAACAAAGAACGCTTGTAGCTGCTTATAAATTTTATTGCGATAAAAACCTGGAAGATGCACATAGTGCAGAAGCAGATACTCTGGCTACTTACGAAGTGTTAAAGGCTCAAGTTGATAAATACAGCGATTTAGAAAACGACACGAAATTTTTAGCAGAATTTAGCTCTCGAAAAAAGTTTGCAGATTTTGCAGGGTTTTTAATTTATAATAAAGAAGGTGAAGAGTGTTTTTCTTTCGGAAAACATAAAGGGAAACGCGTAGTAGATGTTTTAGAAAATGAACCTGGATATTTTGGTTGGATATTGAATGCCGATTTTCCTCTTTACACTAAAAAGGTGTTAACCTCTATTAAATTAAGGTCTTTTAATAATAAATTGGACTAAGATGAAACTTATTTGCATCGGACGAAATTATACAGATCATATTAAAGAGTTGGAAAACGAAAAGCCAACAGATCCAGTAGTATTTTTAAAACCAGATACTGCCATTCTTTTAAAGAAGCAACCATTTTTTATTCCAGATTTTTCTGAAGATGTGCATCATGAAGTTGAGGTTTTGATAAAAATAAATAAAGTAGGAAAACATATCGATAAAAAATTTGCTCATAAATATTATAGTGAAATTGGTTTAGGTATCGATTTTACAGCTCGCGATTTGCAAGCCAAACTAAAAGAAAAGGGTTTGCCTTGGGAAAAAGCTAAAGCCTTTGATGGAGCAGCAGTTATAGGTAGTTGGATATCTAAAGAAGATGTTAAGGATGTAAACAACATGTCTTTCACATTGCAAAAAAATGAAGACCTAGTTCAAACAGGAAATACCAGTCACATGCTCTGGAAAATAGATGAATTGATAGAATATATCTCAAAATATTTCACTTTAAAGATTGGAGATATTATCTTTACAGGAACACCAGCAGGAGTTGGCAAGGTAGTTGCTAACGATAAATTAGTAGGATACATAGAAGACAAGCAAATGTTTTCAATAACAGTAAAATAAATGGAACAACATTATAAATTATATAGAGTAAGAGAATTAGCCGATGGAGATGAGGAGTTTGTAGCAACTTTAGCTGCTGCTTTTTTAGAAGAAGTGCCAGAAGATGCCGAACGATTAAAAGAAGCTGTAGCAAATAATGACCATTATAATGCCTATCAAGCAGCACATAAAATGAAACCAACAATCGATTTATTCGAACTAGGTGTTCTTCAAGACTTAATAGAAGTGCAGGATTGGGGGAAATTTGAAAAAACAGATTTAGATATTTCAGATAGATTAACCATAGTTTTAGCTGCAGTTAATAATGCTACAGAAGAGTTAAAAGCAGATTTTAATTTGTAATGCAAGCAGAAATTATTACCATAGGAGATGAAATTCTTATTGGTCAAATTGTAGATACCAATTCAGCTTTTATAAGTAAAGCTTTAAACAATATTGGAGTTTCTGTTTATCAAATAACCTCCATTCAAGATGATAAAACTCATATTTTAAAAGCCTTAAAAGAAGCTGAAGAAAATGCTGATATTATTGTTGTTACTGGAGGATTAGGTCCAACAAAGGACGATATTACCAAGAGAACCATTGCAGATTATTTTAATGATACCTTAATTCAAAGTGATGCCGTTTTACAAAACATCCAGCATCTTTGGAAAACTTACATCAAACAACCTTTAGCACAAGTAAATATAGATCAGGCTTTGGTGCCATCAAAAGCCCAAGTATTGATGAATGTTAATGGTAGTGCACCAGGAATGTGGATGGAACAAAACGGAAAAGTATTTATTTCGCTTCCAGGAGTTCCATTCGAGATGAAAGCGCTAATGGAGAGCCAAGTAATTCCTAAATTAAGAGAAGCGTATCAATTTCCATTTATAAAGCATACAACCATTTTAACCTATGGTTTAGGTGAAAGTTCTTTAGCTGAAAGAATAGAAGAATTCGAAGATAATCTGCCAAATTTCATGAAACTGGCTTACTTGCCAGGATTAGGCCGTGTGCGTTTGCGTTTGTCTGCAAAAGACATGGATAAAGCTTTAGTTGAAACTGAAATGCAAAGCCAAATAAATAAACTTTTGCCACAAATTAAAGATATTTTTGTTGGTTTTGAATCAGACGATTCTATTGAAGCTGTTTTAGGAAATCAATTAGTACAGCTTGGAAAAACAGTAGCAACAGCCGAAAGTTGTACAGGAGGTAAAATAGCTGAATCGTTTACTGCAAATCCTGGAGCATCAAAATATTTTAAAGGCAGTGTGGTAAGTTATGCTACTCAAACTAAAATAGATATTTTAAAAGTTCCTGAGGAAACAATTAACAGCTATTCGGTTGTTAGTTCTCATGTAGCAGAAGCTATGGCTAAAAATGTTTTAGACTTGTTTCAAACAGATTATGCTATTTCAACTACAGGAAATGCTGGACCAGACAAAGGAGATTCTAATGCTGAAGTTGGAACTGTTTTTATTGCTATTGCTACAAAAAACTATGTTTATTCAGAAGAATTTAACTTTGGAAACCATCGAACTAAAGTCATTAGAAAAGCTGTAAATAAAGCTTTTGAAATGCTTCAAAAAGAAATTTTAAAAAAGTAACAATTTTAGTTTGTTGATATTGTAAAGTTTTACTAAATTTGCAGCCTGTTTAAAATATCCATGATGGATTTTTAGAAAACAGAGCATATAACAATTTTAAAGTTAGAAGAAATGTCAAGAGTTTGTGAACTTACTGGAAAGAAAGCGATGGTTGGAAACAACGTATCTCACGCAATGAATAGAACTAAGCGTAAATTTGATGCAAATTTAATCAAAAAGCGTTTTTATCTTCCTGAAGAAGATAAGTGGGTAACTTTAAAAGTTTCTGCTGCTGCATTAAAAACAATTAATAAAATTGGTATTACTGCTGCAATTAAAGAAGCTAAATCTAAAGGGTTTTTAAAATAATAGACTCAATTAAAAGTTAAGAAAATGGCAAAGAAAGGTAACAGAATACAAGTAATTTTAGAGTGCACTGAGCATAAAGAGTCTGGAAAACCAGGAACTTCTAGATATATTACTACTAAGAATAAAAAGAACACGCCTGATAGAATGGAAATTAAAAAATTCAATCCTATCTTAAAGAAAATGACTGTTCATAAAGAAATTAAATAACTACAAACAACATTAGATCATGGCAAAGAAATCTGTAGCATCCTTACAAACAGGATCAAAAAGACTAACAAAGGCAATCAAAATGGTAAGATCTCCTAAAACTGGGGCTTACATGTTTGTTGAATCAATTATGTCACCAGAACAAGTAAACGAGTGGTTATCTAAACAATAATCTTACTTATATATAATATTTTAAGCTGCTTTCTATTTTAGAAGGCAGCTTTTATTTTATATTTACGCTAGTTTTAATGACAAATGTTCAGCTAATATATTGAGGCAAGACTTTTGATATAGAAAATGTAATTGAATTAATAATAAAATGAGTTTTTTTAAAAAAATATTTTCTTCAGAAAAAAAAGAAACACTTGATAAAGGGTTAGAAAAATCTAAAACCAATTTTCTTAATAAGTTAAGTAAAGCGGTTGCTGGAAAATCTAAAGTTGATGATGAGGTTTTAGATAATCTGGAAGAAATTCTAGTTACTAGTGATGTTGGTGTAAATACGACCCTTAAAGTAATTAAGCGTATTGAAGCTCGTGTGCAACAAGATAAATATCTTGGAACAGACGAACTTAACAAAATACTTCGTGAAGAAATTGCTGGTTTATTAAGTGAAACCAATTCTGGTGAAGATTCTGAATATAC
>DFBO01000211.1 GCA_002366675.1 Flavobacteriaceae bacterium UBA3078 | reverse complement strand
AATAGTCGAAAAGATTATCATTATAACGAAACACCTGAGTTCTTCTATCAAATTGAAGGCGACATGGTTTTAAAAGTAATTGATAAAGGAACACCTAAAGATATTCATATTAAAGAAGGAGATATCTTTATTTTACCTCCAAAAGTACCACATTCTCCACAACGTGGAGCAAATACTGTTGGTTTAGTTATAGAATACCCAAGAGACAAAGGCGTTCAAGATGCCTTACTTTGGTTCTGTGAGAATTGTACAACAAAATTGTATGAAGAAGATTTTACACTAGATAATATTGAAACAGATATGCCTGGTATATTTGATAAATATTATGGAGATAAAAAAAAGAGGACTTGTCCAAATTGTGATGAAGTGATGCTAGCACCAAAAAAAATACAAATTGAGGAATAAAAATTGTCGTCATTACGAGGAAGTATGACGAAGTAATCTCTTTATAAAAAGATTGCCACGCCAAAAGGCTAGCAAAGACAGTAAATATGGAAAAACGTAAATTAAGAATAAACGGTCACTCTCACCTACTTCCTTATCCTGAGGAAATTCCTCAGTTTATGAAAGATAAAGGGATTTTTTGGGTTGATAAAGACCGCAAATTCATGCTTCAAAAAGATTGGAATCGTCCAATAACGGATTCTAGCTTTTTCCTTGATGAAAAATTAGCATGGATGGAACGCTTTAAAATTGATCATGCAGTTGTATTGAATCTCTCTCAATTATATGGAAACGGTTTGCGTGTGGAAGAAATGAAACAAGCATTACGTTTTCAAAATGATTTTAATGCCAAAATTCAGAGAGAAAACCCAAGCAAATTTACTTGTGGGTTTGTAGTACACCCAGGTTTTGTACGTGGTGCTTGCTGGGAAATTGAACGTTGTGTGGAAGAATTAGGCATGCAGTTATTATGCCTTCCTACGCACTACATGGATACCATTGGTACTTGGCGTTGCATTTTTGATGAAGAAAACGAACCTATTTTCGAATTAGCAAATAAATATAATCTAGCTGTAGAAATCCATCCATACGATGGTGAAAAATTTATAAAACTAGAAAACACATCTTGGCGTTTTCATTTAATATGGATGTTAGCTCAATGTGCAGATGCCTATCACTTTTTAACACTGAATGGATTTCAAGACAAATTCCCTAATATGCGAACTTGTTTTGCTCATGGAGGACAATTAGCACAGATTAATTTAGGAAGACGTATTCAAGGCTTTGATGGCAGACCAGATTTATTTGAAGGTAAAAGTCACCCAAGAAAAGCTGTTGGACATAAAAATATCTTTTTTGACACTTTAGTACACGATACTGGAGGCTTACAGTTATTAATTAAAAATCAAGGTTCTAAACAGGTTCTTATGGGATTAGACGACCCATATCCTTTAGGGGAAATGGAAAGTGAAAAACAATCTTCTTATCCAGGTAAAATTTTAGATTTAGCTGTAGAACGTAACATTATTAATGAAACTGAACGTGATGCTATTTGGGAAGACAATGTGATACAATGGTTATGTGGTGATGATGAAGCTGCTAAACAAAAATTAGTAAATAGAATTTTAGGATAACATGTCTCCTCGATCATTATCGAAATCAGAATATATTTTGGTTGAAGATACGAACGTAGTTCTCGAGAGGTTTTAATAGGATCTCGACTGCGCCAGAAATGACAGCTCGACCTGACACAATATTATAAACACCATGCACTTTTTACCAGAAAAAATAGATGATTATGTGGTTGCTCATTCTGAAAACGAACCAGAATTATTACAACTCTTAACACGAGAAACTTACCAAAAGATTCTACAACCTCGCATGTTGAGTGGTCATTATCAAGGTCGTGTATTGAGTATGATTTCCAAATTGATTAACCCTAAATGTATTCTGGAAATTGGCACGTATACAGGCTATTCAGCCCTTTGTTTAGCAGAAGGTATGCAAACTGATGGAGAACTACATACTATAGATGTTAATGAAGAGTTGGTTGATTTTCAGCGTACATATTTTGACAAATCTAAATACGGAAAACAGATTCACCAATATTTAGGAAACGCCTTAGAAGTGATACCAAAACTAAATAAAACCTTCGATCTGGTTTTTATTGATGCCGACAAGGAAAACTACTCTAATTACTTCAATCTTATTATTGAACGCTTAAATATAGGTGGCATTATTTTATCAGATAATGTACTTTGGAGTGGAAAAATTTTGGACAAGACTTTCAAGAAAGAGGACACATCTACTCCTGCACTAATTGAATATAACACACTTTTAAAAACAGACAGCAGAATAGAAACAGTTATGTTGCCTATTAGAGATGGTTTGACGATTAGTAGGAAAAAGTAGGACTTGACTTTTATAAAAAAAAAGAACTTCGTTCCTGTCTGCCGACAGGCAGGTACACTATTTATAAATCATTAAAACAGATTCATATATGTACTTTGTACAGCATTTTAAAGAAACTATCTTCATTCAATAAATTGATTATACTTATTTCGCTTCTTTGTAACCTAAATGTTTGATTTGACGTCCAACATTCAAATTAACTTTAGAAATAACAAAAAATGAAAAAAGCACTTTATTTAAAGTACCTATTAATAGTAATTACTGTTTTAGCCCTTAATTCCCAATATACAAGCTATGCACAAAATTTAGAATCCAAGATTGATAGTTTATTGCTAGAAAAATATCTTCCAAATGCACCTGGAGCAACTTTCTTAATTTCTAAAAACGGAAATATCATTTACAAAAAAGCATTTGGCCTTTCAAACCTAGAATTAAATCTTCCAATGCATACAGAAAATGTATTCGAAATAGGTTCTATGACAAAACAATTTACTGCTGTTTCAATACTAATGTTAGTAGAGCAAAATAAAGTAAGTTTAGACGATGAAATAACTAAATATATACCTGATTATCCTACTAAAGGAAAAAAAATAACAGTTCATCATTTATTAAATCACACTTCAGGTATTAAGAGTTATACAACTCTTAAAAAGCTATATGATATTGACAAAAATGATTTAACTCCTATAGAACTTATTGCCTTTTTTAAAAATGAACCTATGGATTTTAATCCTGGTGAGCAATATAAATACAACAATTCAGGGTATGTAATTCTTGGTTATATTATTGAAAAAGTGTCTGGATTATCTTATGGCGAATTTGTTATTAAAAATATTTTCGAAAAGTTGAATATGAATAATTCTACTTATGGTAATCATAGAAAAGTTATTAAGAACAGAGCTTCAGGACATCATATGAAAGAAAATTATGAGAATTCCAGATTTGTTAGTTATTCACTTTCATATGCTGCTGGAGCACTAATATCTTCGGTAATAGATTTAAATATTTGGCAACAAGCGTTAATAGAAAACAAACTTATAAAAAAAGAAACATTAGATAAGGCTTATACCAATTACAGTTTGAACAATGGCGAAAAAACTAACTATGGTTATGGATGGAACATTAAAATTTTGGGTGGCAAACCATCTTATGAACATGGTGGATTCATTTTTGGATTTAAATCCATGGGAGTATATTTGCCTGAATCTGACATTTATGTGGTAGGATTAAATAACTGCGACTGTAATTCACCAACTAAGGTTACAAGGAAAATAGCGGAATTAGCTGCGAAGTATTAAATTAAAAACGCTGTACAACATCATATATAAAAAATAACAAAGTAAGTGCAAGCCTCAAAGGTTTGCACTTTTTGCGTACATTTATTTTAACTGAAATGTTTGTAATTTTCAATCGCTACTTTCCATACACAAAACGTAAACGAAACTAA